>NZ_VAUV01000003.1:0-300000 GCF_005780165.1 Phragmitibacter flavus
AGCCTCCAGCCGAGCGTGGATGCAGGGCAAAATCTTGGTGGCATTACTCATTGAGCGAATGATGTGCGAAGCACGATATTTTTCCCCTTGGGGCTACCCCTTGCGAAGAACTCCGGCAGTGGAATCTCTTCAAGGAGATGCGTGACTCGGTGCTGGTGCAATTGGCTCAACCGATGGGGTTGGTTCATATGATGAACGCCCCACACCTGTGGTTGGAAGAACTAAGCGAGCGCAGACCCCGCCGACCGCGCCAGTTGGCAAGAGTCAAGCGATGCATGGCGCGTTAGGTATATGCTTATGGGCTTGCAGCCTGTGGGTGGGACAGGCATTTTGCCTGTCTTTAACGTCTCCGCGCCCAAATCCCGTCAATCAAAAAGCAGAATCCATCATTCCAAAAACGTATTTGGGAATAAGCCCAACATCAAACCCTCTCATTTCACAAAGGTTGTCCCATTTCCCCTAACCCGACGGTTTGTCTACCCAAGCCCACGCTCACGCCAAACTCCTTCTCCATCCCATGCCCCTTCCCCGCCTGTCCCTGACTCTCCTCCTCGCCCTGCTGCCGCTGACGACGCCCGTTTTCGCCCAGCCCGCCAAACCCGTCACCGGCACCCTCATCTCCGAAAAAAGCACCATCGCCCCCGGTGAACCCTTCCGCGTCGCTGTCCGACTCGATCACCAACCCGGCTGGCACGTCTACGGCAAAACCATCGAACCCGGTGCCGCCGCCAAACCCACCCGCCTCCTCTGGAAACTCCCCGAAGGCTGGACCACCGAAGACCTCCCCTGGCCCGCCACCCATGAATTGATCACCACCGGCGGCGGCAAATCCGCCGGTTATGAAGGCGTCGTCCATCTTCCCACCAAAATCATCCCCCCCGCCAGCCTCAACCCTGGCGAAAAAGTTACCCTTGAAATGACCGTCGACGCCCTTGTCTGCGACCCCAAAAGTTGCATGCCGGTGAAAATCCCCCTCACCCTCGAACTCTCCGTCGACACCACATCCCTCCTCAACGCTGACGCCAGCCAGGCTTTTGCCGACCTGCCTTCTGCAGAATACCCTCCACCTTCAGCCGCCGACGCAAACGCCGCCACACCACAAAAAAGCCTCGGCGTGATGCTTCTCTTCGGCTTCCTCGGCGGACTCATCCTCAACATCATGCCCTGCGTTTTCCCCGTGCTCGGCATCAAAATCACCAGCATCGTCAACCAGTCCGGCGACGACAAACGCCGCGTTCTTCTGCACGGCCTCACCTATACCTTCGGCGTGCTGTTTTCTTTCTGGGTGCTCGTCGCCCTCCTGCAAACGTTCGAGGTCTCCTGGGGCGGCCAGTTCCAGTCGCCGATGTTCACCTTCGCCATCGTCCTGCTCTTTACCGTTTTCGGACTCAACATGGCCGGACTGTTTGAAGTCGGCTCCTCCGCTGTCGGTGTAGGCAGCGACCTCACCCGCCAGTCTGGACTGCGCGGCTCCTTCTTTTCCGGTCTGCTCGCCACCCTCGTCTCCACCCCGTGCTCCGCCCCCTTCCTCGCCCCTGCCCTCGTCTACGGCCTCGCCCTCGACGTGTTGCCTTCGATGCTCTTCTTCACCGTCATCGGACTCGGCCTCGCCGCCCCTTTCCTGATCCTCTCCATGTCCCCTGGTCTCATGAAACTCCTCCCTCGCCCTGGTGCATGGATGGAAAGCTTCAAACAAGCCATGGCCTTCCTCATGCTCGGAGCCGCCGCCTACTTCGCCTGGAGCTTGCAAGGTCTCATCAGCGACACGGCCCAGCGCGACCTGCTCATCGGCCTCGTCGTGATCGCCTTCGCCCTGTGGATCTACGGGCGCTGGTGCGTCATCTCCAAGCCCACCAAAACCCGCCTAAGAGGGGCCTTCGCCGCCGTTTTTTTCCTCGCCCTCGGACTCTGGTGGGGCTGGCCGCATCCCAAAGACACTTTCTGGAAAGAATGGAGCCCTGAAATCGCCCAATCCTATCTCGATGAAGGCAAAACCGTCTACATCGACTACACCGCCCGCTGGTGCACCACCTGCCAGTTCAACAAACGTGTCTACAACGACGACATCAAAAAACAATTCGAAGCCCAGGGCATCGTCGCCCTCAAGGCCGACTGGACCGACTACGACGAGCGCATCACCGCCGCCCTTGCCAAGCTCGATCGCGCCGCCGTCCCGGTCAATGTGCTGGTCATCCCCGGCAAAGACGATCCCATCATTCTCCCCGAAATCCTCACCGAGGACATCGTTAAAAACGCCATCCAGCAAGTCCCGTCGCCCGCGTCATAACCGATTTCTTTTTCAACGCCCCCCTCCAGGGGTTGTCTAAACCTTCGAATACCAACCGTTTTCGAAAGGAGACCTATTATGCCAAATCCAAGTTTAGAACAAATGGAACGCGAAGTCGCCAAACGTCCGCCAACCGACCAACTGCATCAGCCCGACCAAAGTCTGCACCAGTTGGAAATTGAGCGCCTTCGCCATCAACAAGATCAATCCCAAGACAATGACCGGGACGAGAATTCCCAATCGCAATCTCAGTCATAGTCCTAACACCGATTTCGACAAATTCGCTTGAGCCCAACTCAGGCACACAACACGAAACTAACCTAACCAAAAAAAACGGCAGCCTCCATCGGAGTTTGCCGTTTTTTGCGCCTTGTGGCGGTTAAGTCATGAAAATCAATCCCGACGCTCTCGCTGCGCTCCGCCAGTCGTCGGCCCTTTCGGACCCGACCCACGCTTGCGACTAAATCCCGGCTTTTTATCTCCCGATTTGCCCTCCGCCGGCTTCCCTCCAGAACCACCCCCCGACTTCGTCGTGGCCGATGCACCACCTCCTGACGAAGATGACGACGACTTCCCGCGGCCACGCCCTTTGAGCTTCTCAAATTTTTTCTCGCCGCCGCCACCACCCCGGGCTTCCGGCTTCCTGCCGTTGCGCCCGCCTTGCGACTCCCGGCCGCGCCCGCCGCCACCACCCGGTTCATCGCGATCCCGATCCCGATCATCGCCGCGTCGACCCCGCTTCTTCGCTGGGCCGCTTCCACCATCAGTTCCTGCCAGTTGGAAATCGACCATCTTCTTGAAATCATCCACCCGGCAAACCTGCACCTTGATGTCATCTCCGAGCTTGATCACCTTCCGTGTATGCCTGCCGGTCAAGTTCCCGCGCGTCGGATCAAACTCATAAAAATCATCCTGGATCGATGACAAATGCACCAATCCGCTCATTCCGAGCGCGGGCACATCCACAAAAAATCCAAAGTTCCGCACATCCGTCACCAACGCCTCATACACGTCGCGTTTCTCCGCTTTGATTTGCGCCTTCAAATACGCATACATCTTCACGTCCTTGCTGTCGCGCTCCGCATCCGCCGAGTTCCGCTCCGTCGCACTGATGTGATCCGAAATCTTCTTCAACGACGCCACCGTGCCCGGCTCCTTGTCAAACAACGCCCGGTGCACCACCAAGTCCGCGTAACGGCGGATCGGTGAAGTGAAATGCGCATACTTCGCCTTGTTCAATCCATAATGCCCCAACGGCTCCACCGCATAACGCGCCCGCATCAGCGACTTCAAAAATCCGATCTTCAGCGCCTGCCCGATGGCAAGCCCCTGCAAACGTTCAAACAACTTCTGGATCTCCGGCCGCAACGAAAGATCGCCACACGCCACCTTGTGACCCAGCACATCATCCCGGTAAGCCTGCAAGCGTTGGGGTTTCGGCGACTCATGCACCCGATACACCGCCGGCAGCCTCAGCTTCATCAAACGACCCGCCACCTCCTCATTCGCCAGCAGCATGAATTCCTCAATCAACTGGTGCGACACATCATTTTCCATCCGCTCAATGCGCAGCACCTTGCCCTGCTCATCCAGACGGATCTTGTTCTCCGGAAAATCCAGATCCAGTGATCCCGCCTTGAACCGCGCCTTGCGGATCATCTGCGCCAGATGGTTGGCATCATGCACCATCCTTTCCAAATCGTCCGTCGCCGGTTTCTCAATGATCGCCAGCGCCTCCTTGTATGTGTAACGACGCTTCGAATGAATCACCGCCGGATAAAAGCGCGTCTTCAGCACCTCCCCCTTGTTCGACAAATCAAACTCCACACACTTCGTCAAACGATCCAACCCCGGCTTCAACGAACACAACTCATTGCTCAACGCCTCCGGCAGCATCGGTATCACCCGGTCCACCAAATACGTCGAATTGCCGCGCTTGCTCGCCTCCACATCCAGCGCACTCCCCGGTTTCACATAATGCGAAACATCGGCGATGTGCACCCATAACTTCCACATGTCCCGCGACACCCGACGCACACAAATCGCATCATCAAAATCCTTCGCATCATCCGGATCGATCGTGATCACCTGATGCTTGCGGCAATCCACACGCCCATCGCGCTCATCTTCTGCTGGCTGATTGTCCGCGCGGCTCTTCGCAATCGTGTTTGCCTCATCCAACACCGGCTTCGGAAAATGCAGCGGCAGATTGTAATTGCGGATCACCCCCAGCATGTCGACCCCCTCCTCATCCGGAGCCCCCAACACCTCAATGATCTCCCCTTCAGGATTGGTATTGCGCGACTCCCAGGCCAGCAACTCCACCACCACCTTGTCGCCAATGTTCGCAGGTCGACCCACATCCTTCGGCGGCGGCACCATAATATTCTGCTGAATGCGCGGATCATCCGGAATCACAAAAAGGAACTGTTTGCTCTTCTGCAAGGTTCCCACCAATTGCGACCGGTTGCGCTCCAAAATTCGCACCACCGTGCCGCGCTCATCCTCCTCCGTCGTCTGCCGCAACCCCTTCAGCCGCACCTCTTTGCGCACCAGCACACGATCCCCATGCAACGCTGTTCCCGTCGCATTCTCCGGCACCACGATCTCCTTCATCCCCGCCTCATCCGGCTGGAGAAATCCCTTGCCTGCACGATTGATCTGCAGCACGCCGGAAATCAAATCCGCAGCGTCCGCCATGATATACCGATTCCCTTTGGTGCGGATGATCTTCCCCTCTCTCTCCATCTCCTTCAGCACTTCTTGTAAAGCCTGTTGCTGACCCGGCTTCAAGCCCACTTGGGCGAGTATTTCTGGCACATTCGACGGCGTATAATCCTTCCGTCCGAGTAAATTAATGATTTGTTTATGCATAACACCTTGGCAGGAAAATCCCGCAATGGCCTTGACCGTAACAGGTTCTGCGCACTGAGCACAGCCATTTCCGTTCCAGTCAGCAGCCCACCTCCAATAGATTGATTGATTGAATCATCGATCCTTTGATCCGGCAGCGCCGCCCAAGCCTCTTATTCTTGGTCTTGTCCTATTTAATTTGATTGATTTAGCTCAACATACGTCGCCGTTTTCTCTTTCGGCTGCAAATGATTTTTTCCAACGCTCCTTTCACGAGGCCACCATCGTCGATCCCTCCGCACGTGCCTGCATCCGCGCCCGCCACAGTTTTTGACCCCCATCAATCCTGCGCATAAACCTTTCCCCCGACTTCACCGCCATTCGAAAAACCTCTCCTTTCCCCACTCCCAACGCCTTGAAACAATCTCGATGCTCCCAAGCCAAAACCATCGCAATCGCCCTCAAACAAACTCCGAACTGCCATCCCCACCACGTCTTCTTTTCCTCCGACCAGTCCTCCGCCCTGCTGCGGAAAAACTCCGCATGGAACGCCAGATGCCGCATCTCGTCTGACAATATCTTGTGGCAATAAACCCTCACCACCTCGTCCCCCGACCTCCGATACAACAGCCCATAATAAACCTCCGCCATCAGCTCTGCCGTCAGCAGAATCTGCAGATTGAACTCCAGCCCCAGCCCATGGCGTATTTTCCGAAACACCGAATTGCTCCACTGTTTCTCGATTAAATCCCCTCCCAGATACTTCACCAAATTCACCAGCAATCGCGCGTGGTTCTGCTCTTCGGCGACAAAATACTGCACCGCCCTTTCATACCCTGTAAAGCCATCTTCCTCCGCCACCGTCTGCCGCACATACCGCATCAACCTCGTTCCGCCACCCGACTCCCCCAACTGAAAAACCGCCAGCGAACGCGCCAATGGCTTGCGCACCAACTCCGGCAATCTCGATCCCCCAGGCACCGTCACCGGCTCCACAAACCCAAACTGATTCCTCTCAAAATGTTCGATCCAGGACTTCGTGTTCATCATTCAAAAAGTAGAAGTTCCAAACTCAGTTAGCCGCTCCCGCCTCCGCCGCAAAGCGCTGCAACCGATCCATCACCGCCCGCACCGTCTCATCCAGCGTCGACGTCCCCGCCGTCACCCCCACCTCTCGCGATCGCACAAACCATTCCCCCTCCAGCTCCTCCGCCCTTTCCACCTGCCATACCTTCAACCCCCGCTCCCGCGCCGTCTCCGCCAATTGCTTCGTGTTGTTGCTGTTCCTCCCGCCGATCACCACCATCGTATCACACCGGCCACAGAGCTCCTCAAGAGCCGACTGCCGCTGCTTCGTCGGACGGCAAACCGTGTCCACGAACCTCACCTCCGACTCTGGATGCCTGCACTTCAGCACCTCCACCAACCTCAACACCTTCATCAAAGGCTGCGTCGTCTGCGCCACCACCCCGAAATGTTTCTGAAACGGCAACCCCTCCACATCCATCTCGTCCAACACCACCATCGCTCCCGGAAAATCACCGCGCAATCCTCTCACCTCCACATGCCCCGCCTGACCCACAATCACCGGAAAATACCCCTCCCGCACCAACCCCTCCAATGCCTGATGCGCCTTCCTCACCAATGGACACGTCGTATCCGTCACTTCAAAACCCGCCACCTTCCAAGCCTCACGCTGACGATCCGCCGCCCCATGCGCACTGATCACCACCCGCCTGCTCTCCGACTGACCTACCCGATCCAACTCACCCTGCCTCACGCCCAGTGATCGCATGTGTTCCTCCACCAGGGGATTATGCACCAGCTGCCCCAGCAAAGTCACCGGACCGGACTTCGCCACCTCATGAGTGCTGCGCAACGCCGCGCGAACGCCAAAACACATGCCGAAATGAGTCGCTAAATGGATTTTCATATTTGGTTCATTTTATTGTTTATCTTGATTTCACTTTGCATCACAAAGTTAAAGGTTAAAAAAACTCATCCCGGCTTCGACGCCTTAACGATTGCTTCAAGCACATTCAGATAAGCTTTGAACGCCCCCTTGCCCGCCCCCGTTACCTCATAAGTCGTCAACGATCTCCCGCTATCCACCGCCGTCGACTTCAACTCCCGAACATAACCTTCCTTGCTCAGCGTTCGTAAATGCGTCACCAAATTTCCGTCACTCATCCCCAGCTCCGCCTTCAAATCCTGGAACGCCCGCGGACTGCGCGCCGTCAAAAGCGTCATGATCGAAAGCCTTCCTTTCTCATGAATCACCTTATCAAGCTGGGAGAAATCAATCATCGCTTCAGACCTCTTTCACCTCACGATTCATGAACACCGCCACCGCATAAATCAGGTGAAACAACCCAAACGTCATCGCCATGAAAATCGACGCCGTCGCCACCGGTAGAAGCGGAAGCATTTCCCCCGTCGGAGAAAAACAAAGCACCGTCAGTCCAAGGCCGCTCCATAGGAAAAGATGTCCCAATCGCACAATGGACCTCGGCGCAAATCCTCCCGTTGCCAGCAAGGCAAGTCCATAACACAAGATCCACATCAACGCTGCCAGCAGCACACTCTGACGGAACACCAACAAACAACCTCCCATCACCCCTCCCACCAGCAACGGCGGCAACACCGCTCTTAATGCCGTCCTCAATTCATCCGTCACAAACGCCCTGCCGTGCATCCGCGCCTCCCGCATCAGCAACCACAAATTAAGGACCGTGCAAATTATTAAAAGCCCCAACCACATCACCAAAAAAACTCCCGTCGTAACCCCAGATCCAAGCACACCATAGATCCCCAAACCTACTGCCATCACCCCCCCAAACAACGCCGCTGGAGCCGACACTGCCCGATATACATGCGCTCGTTCCATCAAAGTGCGGATCACCCGCAAGTGCTCCAAAGCCACAGCCGGAGAAGCAGAAGACTCATTCATAAATTCACTTTTTATCACAAAGTTTAAATCGATCAACCATTTATTTCAAATGGGAGCACACGCGTCTCGCGTGTCGTTTTTGGCGTCCCGCCGAAAACACGAACGACTCCACGTTCTCCAACCTCACCTCACCTCACCTTCGACCATTCGCTCCACGAGCCAGACACGTCCACCACACCCAAACCATAAACACCAACTGAAACGGCAGCCTCGCCCACAATACCCAGTTCGGAATGTCATAACCCGGCCACCCAAACATCGCGATCTGCACATTTGCCGGAAACACTGCCACTAATATCGCCATCATTCCCCATCCCGCCAATCTTCTCAATCTTGGAATCAACACCGCGACCCCAGCCACCACTTCCACCACCCCGGCCATTAAATGCAAAAATTCCGGCCACGGCAAATATTTCGGCATCATCGCCAAATACGGTGCCGGATTGAGAAAATGATTCACCCCCGCCACCACGAAAAACACCGCCAGCAACCATCTGAAAATCCTGCGCCACATGCCCGCTATCTTGCCCGGAAGCCCGACCTCCTGCAAGCCCTCACTCTCCCTGCCCTTCCAACTCTCGCCGAATCCTCTCCGAAAAATCCGCCGGGGTTTCTTGCGAAATTACCTTGTCATCAATCAACGCCCTTCTCCTAAGTTCCTCAAACGGCACCGAGGTATCCAGAACACCTTTCTCATACATGAACTGATCCACATAGCCGTTCAGCAAAAGCCGTAAATCAAATGGACTGCCTTTCCCATCCCGACTCGCATGCCGGTCAATGTTCACCGTGCAGTTGTTGCGCAGCAAATGATAGAACTCCGGCTGATCTGCCAGCTCATTGATGCTCTCAAGATAAGTCACGAACAACCGTCGCGCCTGCTCAGGCGTTGCCCGGGTGCGATACCGATACACCTGCTCCCCGCGCACCCCCATGCGCGAGCCAACAATGTCCCGCTCCTCCCCCACCACATAAATCAACTCCGCCTGTTTGAAACAAGACGCCAGTGCCGAATAAACCTCTCCATTCTCCAGCCGTGCCTCAATCGACACACAAACCGGCGGCGTGTCCTCATCCTCAAAAACAAAACTCACAAAAGTGTGCGCCACCGGCCCCGGTTTCCAATAGGAGATAAAAAAATCCACCGCCTTGATCTTCGCCAAATCCACCACCCTCTCCTCATAGCGCACCTCAAAATCCGACTTGGTCCGATAATCAAAATTCCGCATCCCGTTCAACATCACCATATCTCCCTCCACCACCGCTCTTGGCAAAACCCCTTGCTCAATTTTCCACACCCGATCATGCGTCGGTCGAATGGAAGCCCACCAGATCAGCAATCCCACAAACACCCCTGCAAAAATCCGCCAGCCTTTCACCGACCTCACCCGCCACAACAAAACGAAACCCAGCACGACAAATCCCACTGCCGTCAAAACCCTCATCCATCCCCAAGGCAAATTGGACCAGTATATCGCCAGTGCGCCCCATAAGACCAAGATCACCCGGCACATCAAACTCCCCGCCTCCAGCACCCTGCGTCTGCCGTTTGCCCAAACTCTTCCCGCCCCAGCAATGGAAAAAAACCGCATGCAGACAACAAAGATCATCTCGCACAAAGCGCAACCCGCCGGCTCTTTTCGCACCACATAAACCGCCTGCCCTAAGCTTTTTGATTGTCCTCCAACGGCGATTCATCTATTCCTAAGCCACCAAAATCTTACCCTATGAAACTTACCTGTTCAATCCTGCTATTATGCCACCTTTCCGTTGCTTTCGCCTTCGCGGAACTGGAGAACGGAGATTTCTCGGAAGGCAAAGCCAAGTGGCGCGGAGATGGCAAAGTGGAAAAGATCGGTGACGACACCGTTCTTGCCGTTACTCTCTCCAAAAACAATTTCTCCGAAACCACCCAGGACCTCAAGATGCCCGCCACCGTCAAGCGCATCAAAGTCACCGTGCAAGTTCAGCCCGGCAAAGACTACGTCTTCAATGAAAAATCCCGCAACATTTCCGACGTCGACTGGACCCCGGGCGGCAATTACAGTTGGTCAGCCCTGGTCCATCCCAAGTCCGACTTCCACATCCGCGTCAAAGACGACTCTTTTCGATACAAACTCGCCAAAGCTGAATATGGCGTGTGGACCACGGTAGAGGCCGAAATTCGCGGCATCAAAAATCCCAAAGACCTCGAGCTTGCCCTCGTGTTCCCTCCAGGTGACGGCGTCATGATGGTCAAAAGCGTCAAAGTCGAAGAGTTGAAGGAATAACCCAGCTGAGTCGCTCACGACCTCAGCGCCTTTGCGATCACCGTGGTGTCAGGGGATCAGCCCTCTAGCCACCGCTTCCGACCGTATTTCCCAGTCTTCCATCCATTGAACTGGTGCTATAAGTTCCCGTCATGGAGATCGACCTCACCACGCCATCCCTCTTGTTTCCGGCCATCTCGTTGCTCCTGCTTGCCTACACCAATCGATTCCTCGGCCTAGCCACCGTCGTCCGCAGCCTCCACAGCAGCTTCAAAACCTCCGCCGACCCCGTCTACATCGGCCAGATCCACAACCTCCGCAAACGCATCAAGCTCATCCGCAACATGCAAATCCTCGGCGTGCTCAGCATCTTCTTCTGCACCGGATCCATGTTCTGCCTATTCATGGGTTGGTTGATCGCCGGCCAGCTCATCTTCGCCGGAAGCCTCGTTCTCATGCTTCTCTCCCTCGCCGTCTCCCTCTGGGAAATCGCCATCTCTGTCGGTGCCCTCAACCTCCAACTCCAGGACATCGAAGCCCATCAGAAGCAATCTTGAACGCCTCATGCGGTTTTCACCTGCAATCTCGCGCAGGAATGATTCAATTGGCCCCCTTTCTCATTTCCAATTTCTTTTCCATGTCTGAAACCGCCACCAAATCCCCTCCCAACCCCCTTCTCGAAATCCTTCTTACCATCGCGCTGCCCTCCGTGGCGCTCGATCAACTGAGCAAACCCTCCAGCGTCGGACCGTTCTGGGCGCTGGTCATCTCCCTGCTCTTTCCCATCGGCTTCGGCCTTTGGTGCTTCTACAAAAAAATGGGCTGGAACCTTTTTTCCATTCTCGGCTTCCTCACCATTTTGCTCAGCGGTGGACTCGGACTCTTCAAACTCGACGCCTTCTGGTTCGCCATCAAGGAAAGCGCCATCCCCATCATGATCGCCATCGCCTTCCCCCTCAGCCACCGCTGGAAAAAGCCGATGATCAACGCCCTGCTGATGCAACCCCAGTTGATCAACCTCCGCGCCTTGAACGAATCCCTCGCCATCGGCACCCGCAAGGCCCAGTTCGACCATGCCCTGTTCCGCGCCTCCTGCGGCATGGGACTCGGCCTCATCGGCTCCTCCGTCGCCAACTTTTTCCTTGCCATGCATCTGCTCGGCGGCAAAGAACCCGGCAGCGAAGCATTTGTCCGCAGCATCGGCACGCTCACTTGGATGGGTTTTATTGTCATCGGCGTCCCCCTCCTCGCCGTCATGATGATCGTTTTTTTCATCCTCCTCCGATCCGTCGAAAAAATCACCGGCCTGGAACGCAACGACCTCCTCAACCCCGGCCAGACCGTGCGCCGTCAGGTCGTCAAACGCCCCTGACAAAATAGATGGCGTGTCCCGTTTCAACACGCTTTAATGTCCTCCACAAATAGCACCCCCATTCATTCAACTTCCTCAATTCAAACCATGATCATCCGCCGCGCCTTTCTCGCCACCCTCCTGCTTTCCTCCCTGTCACTCAACCTCGTCCAGGCCGAGACTGACAAAGACGGCTTCACCCCCCTCTTCGACGGCAAAACTCTCAACGGCTGGAAAAATCCCTACGAATGGGGCAAATCCGAAGTCGTGGACGGCGAAATTCATCTCACCGCCGATAAAAAATTCTTCCTCATCACGGAAAAAGCCTATGGCGACTTCGTCTTTGAAGGCGACGTGCATCTTCCCGAAGGCAAGGCCAACAGCGGCTTTATCTTCCGCGGCCTCGTCGAACCCAACAAAGTTTATGGCTACCAGGCCGAAGTCGACGGCGACGACAACCGCAAATGGTCCGGTGGACTTTATGACGAAGGTCGTCGCATGTGGTTCATCAGCCCCATCAACCTCAAGCTGAAGAAAGACGCCACCCCAGAAGAACTCGCCAAACAGGAAGCCATCAACAAAGAAAGCATCGCCGCCTTCCGCGCCCGTGCCGGTGACGCCTTCAAGCGCAACGACTGGAACACCTACCGCATCACCTGCAAGGGCAACAAGATCACCATCGAAGTTAACGGGGTCGTCACCACCGACATTGAGGACAGCCTGGACGCCAGCGGCCCTATCGGCATCCAGCATCACGGCGAAAAAGGTGCCACCTACCGCTTCCGCAACCTCCGCATCAAAGAGCTGAAGTAAATCTTCTCCTCACTCACCCGTTCCTTTTCATGAGGCGCACGCGACCCGGGTCGCTGCGCCTCATTTTTTATTCTCTATCTGAGCCAATCTGAGGACATCTGCACCCGTCTGAGTTTTTCATTTTTTTCACAGATGAACTCAGATGTCCGCAGATGAGCACAGATAATCGTCAGCAATCACCACTCCACCACTCCGTCACTCCGTCACTCCGTCACTTCACCTACAGCCTGTTACCAGTAAATTTAACTCAGGTCTCGGACGGATTCTCGCCAAAAAGCGCCCGGTATTGCGCTGCAAAGCGCCCCAAATGAGTGATGCCATGGTCGAGAACCACATGTGACACGTTGCCGGTTGGCCCATCCGAACGACGCAGCGCACGTCGGATGGCGTTGAGGCGCAGTGCCTGGAGAAAGCTTCGGGGACTTTGATCGAAGGTGTGGCAGAAGGCATATTCCAACTCACGTCGGCTCACGCGCAGGGCAAGGCAGATGTCGGGCACACCTATGGGTTCGCTCAAATGATCTCGCATCCAAGCCTCCGCACGACGGGCGAGGCGGACGCGGTTGCGCAACGATTCACGGGGAACCCTTACGGAAGAATGAAGTTCCCAAGTCATCGTCATGACCTGAGTGATGAACGCCACCGCCTCCTCCACTGCATGCACCGCACTGGCATCTTGCCGCAGAAGTCCGCGCAACCGGCAAAGCTGTCGCTCAATTTTTTCAAAAATTGGCGGCGGAATTCTCGTCGCAGTGCCAGCGCCAAAATGCTCACGCTCCACCCCTGCTAGCAATCGACAGCGATCCCACAACACTGGCGAAACACTGACGGCGAGACACTGAAAACCGGGAGTAATTCTCCCATCAATGACCTCTCCGGGCGGAGTGCAGGCCAGCATGCCTTCCCCGCCCTCCATCCCATACCACGAAGAACTGGCCGGGCTGCGCATCAGCCCAATCGCTGCCCAACCTGGAGGCAGCGAGGCACTGATACGAGCCCTGACGTGAGCTTCTTGAAAGTCCAGCGCACAACCAAGCCCTTGAAACTGCTCAACATAAGTCGGCTCGGCCTGACGACTAAAAAAATCCGCCACCAAACTGGCACCGGAGACCGCAATGCCGAATTCATCGGGATCGCGAAGGCGATGCACAAAATGCCGGAAACCTGGAGCGCTGTCAGCAACACGAAGCACACCGACATTGTGCGCAAAATGGATAGCAACGAAAGCGGTTTTTTCGCTATTGCTCACCCTTACTCAAAATCCACACCATGAATTCACGGCCCAGTCTTCACCTCACCGTCTTGCTCCTATTTTGCTCACTGGCAAACGCCATTGCAGGAGGCGAACCACCATCCAGCAAGCCCCACATCATCCACATCGTCGCGGATGATTTGGGCTGGAAGGATGTCGGATTCAACGGCTGTGCTGACATCAAAACTCCTCACTTGGACAAGCTTGCCGCCGAAGGCGCGAAGCTCACCCAGTTCTACGTGCAGCCCATGTGCACCCCAACCCGCGCGGCCTTGATGACCGGTCGCTACCCGTTCCGCTACGGCTTGCAAACGTCCGTCATCCCCTCCGTCTCCGCCTACGGCCTGGACACCGCAGAATGGCTCATGCCCCAGTGCCTCAAGGAAGTCGGTTACAAAACCGCGATCATCGGCAAATGGCACCTCGGCCATGCCGACAAAAAGTGGTGGCCGAAACAACGCGGCTTTGACTACCAATACGGAGCCATGATCGGCGAACTGGATTACTTCACCCATGAAGAGCATGGCGTTCTCGACTGGTTCCGCAACAACGAACCCGTCAAAGAACAAGGCTACACCACCCAGCTCATCGGCAAAGATGCCGCCAAACTCATCGAAACCCACGACACCTCCACCCCGCTCTATCTTTACCTCGCCTTCAACGCACCTCACACCCCTTACCAGGCACCTCAGGAATACGTTGACCGCTACGCTCATATCGAAGACCCCACGCGCCGCACCTATGCCGGCATGATCACCTGCCTTGATGACGAGATCGGACGTGTCGTGGCCGCACTCGAAAAGGCCAAGATGCGCGAGAACACCATCATTCTTTTTCACAGCGACAACGGTGGCACCCACAACCCCCTGTTCGCCGGCGTCATGGCCGACGTGTCAAAAATCAAAATCCCCTGCGACAACAGCTCCTACCGCGATGGCAAAGGTTCCCTTTATGAAGGCGGAACTCGCGTTTGCGCCTTCGTCAACTGGCCCGGTAAAATCAAAGCCCAGCCGGTAAACGGCCTCATTCATGCCGTGGACATCTATCCGACCCTTGCCGGACTTGCCGGTGCCTCCACCGCCAAATGCAAACCGCTCGACGGCCTAAACGTCTGGAACACCCTCGCAGAAAACCAACCCTCACCGCGGTCCGAGATCATCTATAACATCGAACCCTTCCGCGGTGCTTTGCGACAGGGGGACTGGAAACTCATCTGGCGCACCATGCTGCCTTCAAGCGTGGACTTGTATAACCTCGCCCAAGACCCGTCCGAGCAAACCAACCTCGCCGCCCAACACCCTGACAAAGTCATCGCCTTGCAACAGCGACTGGACACCCTCGCGAAGGAATCTGCCAAGCCCCTGTTCCTCGCCGACCAGTTTAAAGTCATCATGAAGAACATGGCTGGCGAGCCAGTCTTGCCCATTGATGAAGGCTTCGGCGAAGCCGACCACGCCCCCTGATGTCCGCCCAATCCACCCACGCACCGAACCCATTGGAGCCAAGAAAATCATCCATCTTTATGCGCCCCCACTCCACCATCCTTCTCACCTGCATCGCCATCACGATCTTATCCTCCTGCGTCGCGGGCCGGATCGATCGCACCGAAGACCGGTATGACCGCCGTGAAGATCGCGTCGACCGCCGACATTACGATGGCCCGGGTGACCACCTCGAAGACCGCATCGATCGCCGCGAAAACGTCAATGACAAGGCTCGCGGACGTCGTCACCTGCTCCACTAACCAATCATTATCAACATCAACAACACCAAGAACAACACACACACACCACCCATGAAACTACCGCATCTCATTGCCCTCCTCACCCTGACCAGCGCCGCTTATGCAGGCCCCGACACCTCCAAAAATCCCATGACCACCGCTCCGGAAGAAAGCCCCTGGCACTTCCGCTCCGTCGTCTATGGCTGGGTCACCGCCATTGAAGGCGATGTCGGCATCGGCCCGCTTTCCGCACCCGTGGACATCAGCATGTCGGACACGCTCGACACCCTGGACATGGGTTATATGGGTGCCCTGGAACTGGGCTACAACAAGTGGGCTTTTGGCGTGGACATCGTCTACGGAAAAACCTCCCAGGATATTGATGGCGGTGGTATCTTGTTCGACAGCTTCCGCTACGAACAGAAACAATGGATCATCACTCCTGCAATTTCCTATCGCGTTGTTGAAACCAACGACTACCACATGGACATCTTTGCCGGAGCACGCTTCACCGTCCTCGACGCTGACCTAACCGGTCGCCTGGCTCGCGGCGGCGAGATCGCTCTCGGCAGCGACAAAGATTGGGTGGATCCTATCATCGGCATTCGCGGCCAAGCCGCCTTGACCGAAAAACTCTTTGTCCGTTACAACGCCGACATCGGCGGCTTTGGAGTCAATTCCGATCTCGTCTGGCAAGCCTTCCTCGGCCTCGGCATTCAATGCACTGACAACGTCAGTGTCGCCATCGGCTATCGCGGCCTCGGCATCGATTACAGCGAAGACAACCTGACCCTCGACACCGTCACCCACGGCCCCGTCGTCGGTTTCGAATTGCGCTTCTAATTTTTGTCCAGCTGCTCAGAAACTTCCCCATCAACCTCAACCAGGCGCACTCTCACCAGGTGCGCCTTCTTTTCGTGCCCCATCCCCCCCCTCAACGCAAGCCTTCGATAAACGTCAGCAAATCCGCCATCTCCTGTTCACTCATCCCCGCCTCCAAACCCTCCGGCATAAAGCTCGATCCCGCCGCACTCACCCGCCTCACCTCGCTACGCGGAATCACCACCTCCGCCCCACCCATCAGCAACAACGTCATCCCGCTCGCCCCATCTTCCTTGATCACGCCCGTCAACGTCTGCCCCTCCTTCGTCTCCACCACATAACCCACATACTGCGGTGCAACCTCACGCGCCGGATCCAAAATTGCCTCCATCAATCCCGCCCGACCGCGACCCTTTACCGTCACCAAATCCGGTCCCACCAACACGCCCAGTCCATCCGCCCGGTGACACGCAAAACACCGCTGCACAAACACCTCGCGCCCTTTCACTCCATCGCCCTTCAAATCCAGCGCCCCCTGAAATTTCGCCAACACACTCACCCGCGACGGTGGGATCACCTCCGCCAACACCTCCCGCGCCAAAGCCGCCAGAGTCTCATCCCGCTGCCCGATCAAACCCTGCACCTGCGAAGCCGACAACATCCCCGCCTTCAACCCCGATTCTCCATCCTTCATCGTTTCCAACAACACCCGCACCCACTCCGGCCTCTCCAGCAACACTCCCACCGCCGCCGCACGCCCCACGACATCATACCCCTGCCACTCCCTCAAAATCATCTCCGCCACTTCTGCATCCACATACCTTCCCAAAGCCCTCATCGCCGCCACCTGCAATGCCACTGGCCGCCCCTTCGTCAAACACCGTCCCAACACTTCCCCACTACGCTCAAACCCATCCGCTCCCAATAACCCTACCGCTCCCACTCGTTCCTTCTCTCCGACCGACTCATCCATCACCACTTCCGCAGCCCGCCCAAAAACACCCGCCAAACTCCCGCCTTGATCACGCTCAAAAAGACTCGTCCCCGCGTGCTTCAATCCTTCCGACAACGCCCCAATCACCTCCGCATCCGCCCAACGCGACGCCACCAATTCCACCAGTTCCACCTGCCTCGCTTCATCCGCCCACGCAGCCACAATCCTTATCAAATCCGCCATCACCAACGCACCCCCGTCAACTTCCCCATCCTCGAACTCCACCAAAATTTTCGCCACCTGAGCAGGCCGTGCCGACAACACTGCCGAACGCACCCAATCATCCTCAAAATCTGCCACCAGCAGCTTCGCCATCTCCCGCGCATGCACCATCTCCCCACCCACCTCCGCCAAAGTAAACGCCGCCTGCATCCGCACCCGAGGTTTCTCATCCCGCAACGCCACCACCACCCGTTCCACCACTCCAATCAAATCCTCACCCTCCGATTCCTCCGCCAATCGCAACGCCCTCTCCCGCACATGCTCACTCCCATCCTTCATCGCTTTCAACAACACCTCTGCCGACAACGCCCTCAAACCATCAAGAGCCGACAACGCGTGCAACCTCGCCACCTCACTTTGCGACACCCGCACCATCCGCTCCAGCAGCGGCACCGCCGTCCGATCCTGACGCTCATAAATCAACCTCGACGCCGTGTCCCGATGCCACCCATTCTCGTGCTCCAGCATCTCCACCAGTTCACTCATCCCCAATCTCCCAACATCCACATTCGCACGCCTCGTCCATTCTCCACGCACCGGTGCCACCCTCCATAAACGCCCCCGATCCCGACCACTCGTCAAATCCAGGTGCTTCTTGATCTCGTCCGGGATGCTCCACGGATGCTCAATCACCTCCCGATACATGTCACACGCATACAAACACCCATCCGGAGCATTCGCAAAATTCACCATCCTCACCCACGTGTCCGTGCTTGCCGCAAACTCAACCCCCGTCTCATCCACCGGTCGACGCCCCACCAAACTCACCCCGTCCTCAGTGATCACCTTGCGATGAATCAACGCACCTCCCGCATCTCCGGTAAAAGTATTGTTCACAAACTCCGACCCATAAGCATCCCCACGATAAACCGTCGTCCCCGTCGCCCCGGTAAAATAACCACTTACCCTTCCCCCGCCCTCCATCGCTCCCGGCACCACCCCGCTCACCCGCCAGCGGGTCCGCAAAATCCGCCACGGCTCATCCGGACTGATCCGAAACACCTCCGCCGCTCCACCATCCGCCGCGATGCTCGCCAAACTCCCGGGCATTTTGTAAAACGGATTCCGCGCCGCATACCGACCGTCATAAACATAAAACCGTAAGTGATCCGAGTTATTGCACACAAACCGCCGACCAAAATCATCATAACTCATCCCATACTGACCACCCCCGGGCTCCAACCCAAATTCATAAGTCAGTGGATCAAACCAGAAATCATGACCCGCTATTTCCAATTCCGGCAGATCCGGACGCTTCAAACATTTTAATTTACCCCGATTGCCGTTGCCCGACTGCACATGAATCCGGTTATCCGGCCCCCATTGCGGACAATTCGCCAACGCCTGCACATTCAGAATTTTTAACCCCACCCCAATCCCGGCAAACACCTTCTCCCGCACATCCGCACGCCCATCCCCATCCGTGTCCTTCAAAAACCAAATGTTCGGCGTCGCCACCACATAGATACCCCCCATCGCCGCAATCACCCCCGTCGGCCATGGCAAATCATCTGCAAACACGCGGCTCGATTCATAAAATCCATCCCCATCCCGATCCTCCAACATCGACACCCGGCCCAGATGCGGCTTCTCATCCCGCTGCTCCGAATAATCAATCATCTCACAAACAAACATCCGCCCACGCTCGTCAAAACTCATCGCAATCGGCGACCTCACGCCTGGTTCATGCGCCACCAACTCCATCCGAAACCCGTCCTTCACCTTAAAAGTCCCCACCGCCTCTTTTGGCTCCACCGCAGGATATCGCCCCAGCTCTTTTCCCGGATCCACCTTTAACTCCCCCTTGGTCGCCCCATAAGCCTCCCGATAAGTCCTCACACTCCTGATCTCATCTGCAACCCCCAAATCGACACCTCCAAACATCCAACCCATAAGGCATAACATCAATGTTCTCATCAGCATCCCTCCGCTAAGGTTTACCCAACAGTTTTTTCATGACTCCCATCACCTTCTCCTCCGCCTCAGGCCCCACATTGCTGACATCATCCCGCGTCTCATAACCTCCCTCCGCATAAGATCGGGCCAATCCAATATAAGTCGGACCATAGTCCCCGTAAGCCGCCATCGCCACCTTTAGATCCGGCCGCATCGCCTTCGCCGCCAGCTGATACTCCACAAACAACTCACCCGGCATGTGCAACACCCGCGCTGAACCCACCCTCAAACAAGGCACCGAAATGCCCTCTCCTTTCTGACACCGCCTCAACCAGGCCAGTCGCGATGCCCCATGCAACAAAGCCAGTCCCTTCTCGGTCATCATATCGGCCTTCAACGCCTCCTCCCGAATGTGCTCCGCTGCATCCAACTTCAGCGACTCATTCTCCCAGCCGACATCCTCCACACCAATCGCCGTCTTTTCCGTCGCCTCCCACGCCCGCTTCATCCCGTCCGCCAGCCGCTGCGCCAGAATCACCCGGTTCTCAAAATTCCCATCGTTGTATTTGCCCGCTCCGACATTGCCACCCGCACCGTTGAAATGCACCTGCAACGCCGCCGGCACTGACTGACCACGCATGAATCGCGCAATCCCCGGAAAGTCCGGACTCGCCATTCCTGTCCGATAATAACTCTGCGGATGACACGCATAATAACTCAACACCGCCAGCGGCTTCTCCCCATTCCAAAAACTCAGCACACTCACCACCGGATCAATCACTCCCTCCGGCTCCGCCCGCAGCGCCACATCCTTCGTCGTCGTCAAACGAATCGCCCGAATCCTACCCCCGGGCCCCATCAAGCGCCGACTTGATGCAACCTCCCTCACTTCCGCCTCCCCCCAGCCCATGTGCGACACCAACACCGCCTTTCCCACCGCTACCTCAACCGCCACCGCCGCACGCGTGATCACCTCCCTCGCAAAGGCCCCATCCCAAGCCCCCGTCGGCTGCTCCGCTTCTTTCAATATCTGTTCCGCACTGAAATCACAACGCGGCGCATCATGCTGATGCAACGCATGCAACGCCACCCGATCTGCATCTGTCCCCGCCGCCTTTGCCAAAGCCTCCCGAAAAACCCGATGCCCATCGTTGCCTATCCCAATCCAATCCACCGCACACAACACAATCGGCCGCTCCATCCCCATCAACACCACTCCCCGACAACTCAGCTCCAACTCACCCACCGCCTTCACCGGATCATAGGCCATCTGCTCCCCCACCCCCGGTGTCGCATCCACCTGAAAAGTCGCCAGTCGCAACCCCTCCGCATTCGCCATCGACCCGCCGCCGCAAACAACGAAACACAGCACCAATCGGATCAGGAATCTCATGCGCAAAAGAACCAGGAGTGAAATCATTCACCCACCAATACACCCGCCCATTCCCGAAACTTCAGCGGAATCCGTCCAAAAAAATACCAATTTTTATCCACCCACCGATCATCACCTTCATCTCTTCACTTCCAGCGCCTGATCAATCTTGAACAACACATGCGCAAAATGCGCCTCATTCGGCCCCGCAACTTTTCCCGCCTGCTCGCGAATCCCCCGCAACTGCGCCAACGCCACTGACCGCACCGCCTGCATGTGTTTTGTCCCTTTCAAAATCCCAATCAACCGGTCCACATAATCCAATTGCAAATTCTGCCGGATCGTGCTGATCGCCGCCCCTTCGGCCTCGCCACTCATCACCGCCTTGGTCAAGTCCGCCATCATCAACTCCACCGGATATTCATTCCCCAACAGCCCACTTTCCACCATCCGGTTCTGCGTGTTCGAATGCATCAAATGCTCCAGCAAACGCTGCTGAATTTTCAACACCCGCTCATGCGGTTTCGGATTTTCGCTCTCCTTAAAAAATTCAAACCCGCGACGCTGCTGCTGGAGATGACTCAACAATTCCCCCGACATCGGCCACGCATCCGGCGCAAACGCAAACTTCGCCAACGCCTGCATCGCCGCCACCTGAGTTTTCCCCTCCACCGGTCGCAATGGCAAAGAACCCTTCTCCTTCACCTGACCGGGAATCGCCCGCTCCACATACATGCCGCCGACATAACGTGAGATCGTCGTCAACGCATACCCCTGATCCGTCGTCAGCGACAGATACGCATTGGTCAACTCCTGCCAGCTTGGCTCATCACTCGAAAAACGTTCCATCAATTTCCCATTCGCCTCCCTCACCAATCCAATGCGCTGCACCGCATAACCAATCGGATCACTGCTCATGTCTCCAATCATCGCCCGAGGATCAATCGCCTTGCCCGGATCACGCATGTCATCCGCATCATTGCCAAACATCAATTGCGGCTCATGACTCCGACCCGCCAACGCCGCCAGTCGCTTCACTTCGTCCTCCCGATTCGGCAATGCCTGACTGTAACCAAAATCAATCGCCCAGTCATCATAGGGACCCGGATTGGTAATGTAATACTGCCCCTGCCGCTCCTTGTCCGGCCCCAGGTTCATTGGCATGTAATCCATTACCGATCCCGTCAATCCCGTGCGCTCCGTTAAGGCCCGGTCATTCACCTCCTTCAATCCATGCAAATGGCTCGCTTTAAAATTGTGATTCAACCCCAGCGTATGCCCGATCTCATGGAGCACCAGCATCGTCAAAGCCTCCTTCATCATCTTGTCCATCTCCACCTCATCCGCTGCACGCAGGCGAAGCATTTGCTGACCAAACATCACCCCCTGATGCACATGCAAACCCGCCTCACAACACACGCCCGATGCATCATGTCCATGGTCCCCCGATGACTTAGGCAGCCCCGCCTCGCTCCATAACTTCCTCGCAAACAAACGATTCTTCACAAACACAAACTCCAGCATGATGTCCGCCCCAAGAATCTGCCCGGTGCGCGGATTCACAAAGCTCGGACCATATCCCCCAAACGGCGGATTCGGCGACGAGGTCCAGCGCAGCACATTGTAGCGAATGTCCCCCGCATCCCAATCCGCATCATCCGGCTGTTGTTTGATCACAATCACGTCCTTCAATCCAATCTTCTCGAACGACTTGTTCCACTGCAAAGCCGCCGAGCGAATGGTATCTCGAAACTCCATTGGCGTGGTGTTCTCCATCCACCACACAATCGGTTCACGAGGTTCGCTCAATGCCGCCGCCGGATCTTTTTTTCGCAAATCCCAACGATGAATCACATCCCTCCACGGTGTCGCTTCGGTCGAAGTCTGATCGGTGATCTTGGTCGCGAAATAGCCAATTCGCGCATCATCAAAACGCGGTTCATAATCATTCTTCGGCATCTCAATCAATGAATGCTGCACCGTCACACTGATTGCCCGCCGGTCGGCAAACTCCCCATCGACCCGCTCATCATCACCATCCTTCGAAGCGGGTGGCAACGGGGTATCATAAACATACTCGACCTTGATCGCCGTGTTCTGCGGGTAGTTCTTGATCGACGTGATCTTCGTCTTCGAATCGGATAACTTGCCCAACAACGAATCCTTCCCCTCCTTCACCGACGGCTTCACCTGAAGCAGCGTTTCCTTGAGAAACAGATTGCCTCCTTCAATCAACACCCCCTTGTCATCTTCCGCCACAATCGGCTCGACCGCCAGCAGTGCATGACTGGTGTTTGCCTCCGCCGCGCGCGCCAGCGGATGCGACGGATCAAAGTAAAACGCCGTGTTCTGTCGGGTGAACTCCACCTTCCCGAAATGACGCGAAATCTTGATGATACTCTGATCCCCAAACCGCCCGCGAAAACTTCCGGCAGCCACCACGCCATCTTCTTCGTGACTGAAATAAATGAACTCCCTGCCCAATTGTTCCTTCGTCACATAAAGATAAACCGTTCCTTTTTCCCGGTCACGCCACACCCTCATCAACCCAGGAAACTCCTCACAATCCTTGATCACCTCAGCGACCGTCTTTTTCTTTTTTTTGTCGTCTTTTTCCTCATCCTCAACTTTCTTCTCCTCCACCTTCTTCTGACCAGCGGACTCATCAGCCACGGGCGCTTTGTCATCCTCGCCCAAAACAAGACCTGACACCGACATTAACACAAATACCGGCAGGAAGAGGGCGGCGCGAATCATAGGGATCGAAAAATACCCGAACGGACAAAAAGACGCGAATCAATTCCGTGAAATTGTGGAAAAAATCACAGGCTATGGGTCGCCCCGTGGGGCTCTGCCCACCAATATCGCTTGTCCCTTTGCGAAATCTGCCGATAGGAAGATCCTGATATGGAATACCACGTCGGACGCAACAACCAGCAACTTGGCCAATTCACCGAAGAAGCCATTCGCGAAGGACTCTTCAACGGCCAATTCCTCAAGACCGACCTCGTTTGGACCGAAGGAATGGAGGGCTGGAAACCCGTCGCTGAAGTGCTGGCCATCGAGAGCGAAAGTCCCGCATCCGCCCTTCCTCCTCCTCCGCCGCCGTTGGAAACGTTCTCCGAATCCCCTTCCTCCTCCACCGCTCTTCCGCCTGCGGTTCCGCCATCCTACTCCTCCGGTGCCGCACCCACCTCCAACTTCCCTACCCTCGCAGTCGGCAAACCTACTTCCGGACTGGCCATCGCCAGCCTCATCCTCGGCATCACCAGCCTGCCCACCACCTTCTGCTATCTCGGACTCTTCATTGGCATCGCCGGCATCATCTGCGGCCACATCGCCTCCGGTGCCATCAAACGCTCCAATGGCACCATCGACGGAAAAGGCATCGCCCTCGCAGGACTGATCCTCAGCTACATCGGCACTCTTATCAGTCTGCTGTTCATCGCCATCGTCGCTTTCGCCATCATCGTGGCAGACTCCGACAATTCCTCCACCAAAGTGGCCATCCCCGAAGGCTGGCCAACTCACGCCGACACCACCCCTTCCGAAGGCACGGACGTCAATCCCTAGCTTAGGCCTTGGTCCTAAGCCGCAAAACTTTCCCCACAGGAGCAGGTCACCACTGCATTCGGATTCTTCACTTTGAATCCGCCGCTCTGCAAATCGTCGCTGTAATCCAGCTCACTGCCGGAAACAAACAACGCACTTTTCGGATCAATCACCACCCGCACCTCGGCGGAAACCACCATGATGTCGCGGTTCGCCGGGCCATCCACCAGGTCCATCTTGTATTGCAATCCCGAGCATCCACCACCGATCACCTTGATGCGCAATGCCCCATGCTCCGCACGCCCCTGCTTTTTCAAAAGCCCAAGCAGCCGGTTCGAGGCATTCGGCAACACCTTGATCAGCTTCTCATTGCCAAGCTTGTAGGTCGGTGCGGGGGCCGTGGGTGCAGATTCAGTCACCCCCCAACGTTCGGTCATTTCGCCGCGATGCAAGGAGGAATTGCCCCGAAGAACCAAGAACCAAGAACCAAGAACCAAGAACCAAGAACCAAGAACCAAGAACCAAGAACCAAGAACCAAGAACAAGACCTTACCCCCCCTCCAGCATCTCCTTCCGCAATTTCGCAAAATAATCCAGCGCATCGTCTGGCTCGATCTCCTCCTTCATGAACGCCGCATGGTCAAACTCCTCCAAATAAGTCCGGTCCAGCTCCTTCAAAAAGCTGCTCGGCATGCACGTCTGCTTTTGACCCCACTTCATCCGATACCGCACGTAACTCAGCGTCAGTCGGCGCTTCGCCCGCGTGATCCCCACATAAAAAAGCCGCCGCTCCTCGTCCTTGCGATTCTCATCAATCGAACGCTTGTGCGGCAAAATCCCCTCCTCCAGCCCTGGAAGATACACCACCGGAAACTCCAGCCCCTTCGCCGCATGCATGGTGATCAAACACACCCCCGTCTTCTTCTCGATGTCATCCTTGTCCTCCCGATCATCATTCAAACTGATCTCATCCAAAAACGCCTGCATGCCATCACCCCTCCGACGCGCGTCAAACCCATGCAATGCATCAATCGTCATTTTCATCCCGTTCTCCGCCACCGCCGAATCATCCGGCTCCTTCGCCCCCTTGCGCAAATGATCCACATAAGCAATCTCATGCAAAAACCGCTCCGCCATCACCCCATACGCCGTTGAATTCGTCCGCGCCATGTCGCCATACCTATCCATCATCTCAATGAACTCCAGCAACGGCGTCTTCGTTCTTTCCGACAACAGCGCCTGAAACTCCGGATCCTTCATCGCCACAAAAACGCTGCACCCATTGTCAATCGAATGCTGCCGCGCCAGCTGCGCCGTGCTGTTGCCAATTCCCCGCGTCGGCGTGTTCAGAATCCGCAGCAGACTCGTGTCCTCATCCGGGTTCACCATCACCGTCAAATACGCGATGATGTCCTTCACCTCGCGACGATCAAAAAAGCTGCGCGCGCCAATGATCCGATACGGAATCTTCCTCTTGCGAAACTCCCCCTCCAGCACCCGGCTTTGTTCATTGGTCCGAAACAGCACCGCCATGTCATCCCATGTATCCCCCTTCTTCGTCTGCAGCTCAATCATCTCATCCGCAATGATGCGCGCCTCCTCCTTCTCATCCTCCACGATCACCATCCGCACCGGTTCATGCCCCGGATTTTTGCTCCACAAATTCTTCCCACGCCGACCCAGGTTGTGTTTGATCAGACTGTTCGCCGTATGCAGAATCGCCGTCGTGCTCCGGTAATTTTCCTCCAGCTTGATCACCGTCGCCCCCGGGAAAAACGACTCATAATCATTGATGTTCGTGATGTCCGCCCCGCGCCAGCCATAAATGCTCTGGTCATCATCCCCCACCACGCAAATGTTGTGTGGCGGCCCCACCAGCGCCCGCAACAACCTCATTTGCAGCGTGTTCGTGTCCTGGAACTCATCCACCATCACGAATTTGTATTTTTGCCGCACCTCCTCGCGCACCTCATCATGCTGCTCCAGCAACTCCACCGCATAAAGCAGCAAATCATCAAAATCCATCGCGTTCAACGACCTCAAATCATCCCCATACTGCTGCATCACCGCCGCATCCAGATCCCGCTCCGGATTCCCCAAGGTCGACCCATCATTCTTCGCCTTGCTGATCCGCATCAACGCCATCGACGGATCCAACGTCTCCTCCTTCGTCAACAACCTCCCTAAAATCTTCTTCACCAGCCCCTGCTGCTCTCCCTGACTGTAGATCACGAAATTCTTTTTATACCCGATCTTCTCCGCATAAACCCGCAGCAACCGCATACAAAACGCATGGAAAGTCCCCAGCGTGATGTGTTTGCTCTTCGCCGCCCCCAGCATCTCCCCCACCCGCTCGCGCATCTCATTCGCCGCCTTGTTGGTGAACGTCACCGCCAGAATATTCGCAGGAGAAATCCCCTCCTCCACCATGTAGCGAATCCGCATCGTGATCACCCGCGTCTTCCCCGTCCCCGCCCCCGCCAGGATCAACACCGGACCATGAATCGTCTTCACCGCCTCACGCTGCTGCACATTCAGAAGAGAATAATCAAACGCCATAATAGATCAGAACAATCAGGCCGCCCACAATGTCCCGACTCCGTCCCGACTCAAGCAGCAATTCATCCCTCATTCCCGCCAGCCCCCATCTGGAACAAGACAGTCGGCACCCGGGATCGCGCAAGCTGCATTCGAAAGACAACGTGCACCACCCGGACCGCCACGTGCAGCGTCCCGAAAGCCCCATTCGCCAACCGGGAAGCTTTTGCAGACGAACCATCGGCCCCCCATGGAGTTCCGACGTGTTGTCGGACAGCACCCAACCCATCAACAAATACAATCCACCACCCGCTTGCAACAAACTTGCCCTTCATTTAGCCACTCGCCAGCATCGCCCGCCTCATCCAACGTTCCGGGCGCACCCCTGCAGGCCCCGCCATGATCTCCGCCTATCAAACCTCGCGCATCATCCGCAACATCAGACATCAGACATCAGACATCAGACATCAGACATCAGACATCAGACATCAGACATCAGACATCAGACATCAGACATCAGACATCGGGCATCGAACATCGTTTCGAAGACACCACCGTCACTCCCCCTTCCGCGTAGCAGACGCCTCGGTGGAACACGAGTAATGGGTGTTTTTGTGCGGGTGGTATTCCTCTCACACAAAAGCACTAGGCCACGAACGACCAAGAGCGATGAAGCGGGGGGCATCCCTGATTACCGGAAGACAAACAGCACCGACAATCCCCGAAAACCACCTCTCGATTCTCGCGCAAATCTCCATTTTTGAAGAATAACACCCGAAAATCCGTGTTATTTGTATGCCAAATCGGATCTACTCTCGAAAAATCTTCAAATTTGAAGGATATAGTGTGCTATTAATCTTCAAAACGACGTATTAACCGACTTTTATTTCGCAGGCCATTAATTACTTAGACGATTTTCATGGACGACGCAAAACTCATTGCCGCATGGATCGCAGCTGCCGTTGCGATTGCCGGAACATGCTTGACCGTAATCTCGCAATTCGTATTTCGCTTTATGGACAATCGCGCTAAGCGACGTCACGAATTTATGTCCGCCCGAAGGGACGCTCTGCTGAAAGCGCTCGAGGTGTTGGATCACTGCTATTCCAACATGAGCTTCGATAAAAAACCGCCGACCAATCCTCACACCTGGGATCTTTCTGAATCACATGCGGCAATGAACGGCATGATCGTCTTCTGTGCGAATCCACAGAAAGCCGTCGACACCTTCACGGATGCGCTCGGGCTCAGAGATGGCGATACATTCAATCCGATGGAGAGACTTCACGCATTTCGATGCGTTGTGTGCGATGAACTCGGACTACCACGGACGAATTACGATGATCCGAACATCACATGGATTGGCCAACTTGCGGGCACATCCAAAGAGGCGAAATAACCAGTCGTTGAACGCGAGCAGGCGTTGACGTCGGTCCTGAAAGCAAAGTTGAATGCGCCCGCCGCGTTTACTTTGTCGTTAGACAAAATCCCGATGATCTCCACGCGAGTTGCCGTTCTGACCGATATTCCCGCGCTTGTGGCGATGATGCGTGAGTTTTATGCGGAGTCTAATTATGCGCTCGATGCCCGCTGGGCCGCGGAAGCGTTTTCGGTGGTGTTGCGAGATAGCTCCCGTGGGATTGCGTGGATCGTGTCCGAGGGTGAGGAGCCGATGGGTTATGTGGTGGTCACGTTTCGGCTGAGCATGGAATTTGGTGGTTCAGATGCGTTCATCGACGACCTCTTCGTGAGCGCGAGGCATCGACGGCGCGGGATAGCCAGGACTGCATTGGAAACGGCGTTCGCTGATTGCCGTCGCCGTGGGGTGCTGGCGATACATGTGGAGACCGGAGCAGACAGTGTTGCCGCCAAATCGCTCTACCGCAGCTTCGGTCTCGAAGATCGCAAGCGTCTACTTCTGACGACGCGACTGACTACGAGGTGCGAATCCTTGCTCAATGAAAAACACCAACAGATAGACAGAGAAAGCAAATAGACAGGCTATTGAACCATACAGAAAAACACGCAATGGATCGGTCAAATCACCCGTCAGTTCACAGATGAACCTACAAGCCATGCAAGAATGCGATTTTTACCCACCTCCCTACTATGAACGCATTAGAGAGATGGGTATGCTCGCCCATCGCCTGCGTCTCTGGGATTTCGACTGGATGGCTGATGAGGACCGTTCGAATTGGCAGTTCCCCGATTTCAGCCGACCTACGTTGCCTGGTCTGTTTCCATTTGCCCAGGACTACTCGGGCGATCCTTATTGCTGGTTACAAGGCCGTTTAAGCCGATTCGGTGAGCCAGACATCCTTTTGTGCGACCATGAGGACGGATTTGCTTGGCTTTATGCGCCATCCTTGGCTGGTGCCATTTTTCGCACCGCAACAACTTTTGCCGCAGCAGCGCGAGAGGATTCAGTTGCGCCCATGGTGGAGATGATTGAGCAGGTGATCGAAGTTTATGGTGAGTTGCTACCTGATGATTGGGTGCAGAGGCTATCTCACTTAACCAAGCGAGAGCCTAGAATTTTTCGAGGAGCCACAGTCACGAAGGTTGCGCTTCACGCCCCTTGGGATTCTGACGAGGTTATTAAGCAGCTATTCGGGAGTCCATATGCCGAGAAGAACACACAGTGGGCAAACATTGGTGCCGAACAGGGGGTGGTGGGCAGCGGGCTGGCAGCCGCGCGTGAGACCAAGGACCAACACAGACAGGCTGATCCACCGCAACCATGACTCGCGTCTTTGCCATTCTCTCCGCCATTTTGGGTCTCGTCTATCTGAGCAGCTCGTCCGACTTCTGGCGGCAGCTTCGAACGTTTGGTTGGTCGGCGGTTTCGGTGACAGTTATATCGCACACCCTTGAGCCAAGGAGAATGGGATTCTGGGACGCCGGAACTTTCGGTGAAATTCGCTTTAAAAACTCAGGAGATTCAGAGCGGGTTGATCGCATTTTTCAACGTTTTTCCTTTGATCGATCGACATCCAAGACCGCATCCTACATTGCGAGTCTTGCCCCAGGAACGACGCACACCGCATTCATTTCTCCCGACGTGTCAGAAGTATCGTTCGGTCGATTCCCATGTTCTTATGGCCCTCGATTTGCACTCGGAGGGTTGGGATATCTTCTTTTGGCATACTTCGTCTTTCAGCCATGCCCTAGGAGAAGATGTGGCAATCCCAACGAGTCTGAGACCAACGGGCGAACCAATTGAACAACCTTTTCGAAGTGACAGACAAGGACACGCCTTGAACATCAATCGCCGCTCACAGGATTTCAATGAATCAGATTGGACTGCACCCTGGCAGCGATTGTCCTGCCTACCTCTGCTGCGTCAACCACTACGCCGAGATTACGTCCACGGTGGTCCCGAGCAGGCACACCGTTGTTTTTCTCGCGGAAGACGCATCTGGCCGTTCGACTGCCAGTGCCTTCAAGGATTTGTCATATCTCGCCATTCTGATCGGTGACGTCCAGCGTGAAGCGGGCGAAATCGCCGCCATCATCAGTGATGCCCATTAAGTAAAGCGCAATCAGATAAGTCACGGCAAGAAAGTCTCCGGGCTTTCATGTCGAATCTTTCTTTCAAATGCCTTGTCTTTCATCCAAGTTTGAAACTCCTCCGACCCTGACATCTCATGAATGAGTTCCTCCAACCCACAGACATCATCGACAGCACCCATCCGACCATTGTCGCTGCCGCTGTGGAGATCGCTGGCGACGCCATCGACGATGAGGATGTCGCCAGCCGCTGTTTCATGTGGGTTCGTGATGCCGTGCGCCACAGTTCGGACCATCCAATCGAAATCGTTACCTACACGGCGTCCGACGTTCTGAAACATCGCGTTGGATTCTGCTATGCGAAGAGCCATCTGCTCGCCGCATTGCTGCGGGCTCGTAGCATTCCGACCGCTCTTTGTTATCAGCGGTTGGCCTTTGATGACACCGCCTCCAGCTTCTTTCTGCACGGACTGGTTGCTGTTCATCTCAAGCGTCATGGATGGTATCGGGTTGACCCACGTGGCAACAAGCCCGGCATCTTTTCCGACTTCACCCCGCCCGTCGAAAGTTTGCCATACTCTCCGACTTTGAAAGGTGAAATGAACGTCCCGGGGATATTCCCAGATGCGATGACTTGTGTGGTGTCAACCCTTCGACAATGGACAACCGCCGCCGACGTTCGTGCGAACCTGCCGGATTTCGCACCAGAGGTTTGACCATCAAAATTGGCTTCGATTGTTGAAAGATTCGCGTCTCGCTGACGGTCAACCTTACCGCCCCAGTCAAGGCACCCTCAAACAAGCCCATCCAATCCTGCTTATCTAACATACGTTGAACCCGTTGAGTTCCGAGTCATTGAAGTTCCGTTAGATTCAATCACCTCACCCCAAACCTTCGCAATCAACCGAGCCGACTGCGCCAACGACGATGGTGACCGAAATAAGTTGGCGGCTCAAGTTAACTCGATGTTCAAGCGAGTTATCTTTTGTCGAGCTATTAACCTTATTCCAAATTTAGCTAAACACTCTATTTTGGCGGCATCGTTGGAGATATCAACCACTCCTTCCACTAACTCCGCAATTCTTGTCATGAAACCGCAAACATAGGTAGTCGCCTTATTTTTTCTAAGATGGAATAATGATCCTATCTATTATCCGCTTCGTGAGCATACTTCGATTTAATTGGCGGCTTATTAACCATTAAATTCGATAATATGATAACTACACGCTCGGTTAGGCTTGCAGGGTTGCTTCGAGGAATCTTCGGAGCATTGATGACGGGAAGTTTGATGATTGAAGGGGATAATCTTTGCGCGGCGCCCATCGAGCTGGGATCGGCAACGGACTTTGCGGTGCTTGCCGGTTCAGGCATCACCATATCGGGGGCGATCAACTCGACTGTCATTAATGGGGACATTGGCTCGGCGCCCACGTTCTCCATCACTGGCTTGGAAAACGCGGTTTTCGTCACCGGCGTAAATCACGGCGGCAATGCGGTTACCGTATCTGCCAAGGCCTCCTTGCTTACCGCCTACAACAATGCAGCCGGCCAGACCGCCACCGTTACCTACACGCCGATCACCGACTTGGGAGGGCAGACCTTGTTTGCGGGCGTGCACTTTAACTCCAGTTCGTTTGACATCACCGGCATGTTAACGCTCGATGCCCTTGGGGACCCGAACGCGGTATGGATTTTCCAGATGGGATCCACACTCACCACCGCTAGCAACAGCCTGGTCAATCTGATCAACGGTGCACTGGCCAGCAATGTCTTCTGGCAGGTGGGCAGCTCGGCCACGCTTGGCTCGGACTCCGATTTTGCAGGCAGCATTCTGGCTTTCACCTCCATCACCGTCAACGATGGGGCCTCCGTTCAAGGCAGGTTGCTGGCGCTGAATGGAGCCGTCACTTTGCTGAACAATACCATCGTGGTTGTGCGGGCTCCCGCCGTTGTCGACTCCGTCGAATTTGACGGCGGCGGCACGGTCGTGGTCACCGACACTTTGGTGGTGGCGAGCGGTATCTTTGATGTGGCCAGCGGCACAGGCAACGTCAGTGGCGGCACGGTCATCACACCCGGAGATTTGCATAAGGTGGGTGCAGGGGAACTGGTGACTGACAGCTTCATTGATGTGGGAGGCACGGCCTATGTTGACGAAGGGGCGCTCTATGTGAATGGAACTCTGAAAGCTTCCGCCGTGAATGTTCTGCCCAACGCCCTGCTTGGCGGCACCGGTCTAATCATTGGCGATGTGCACAATGCAGGCACCGTGGCCCCTGGTGATCACGGCGTGGGCACCTTCACCATCGATGGCGACTACACTCAAACCCCGCAGGGAACCCTGCAGATTGAGATCTCCGGTGATTCCAGTTTCGACCAGCTGATCGTCACGGGAACCGCCTCACTAAGCGGCACACTGGATGTGCTCAGCCTCGGAAACTATTCGTTTGAATATGGCCAGCAGTATCCCTTTTTGGTGGCAGGTAATATCATTGGCAGTTTTGATGAGATACTGATGCCCAATAGCGATCTGTATCGTGGAAGATTTATCATCGAAGATAACGTCGGTATCTTGTTGGTCGCACCCGCCAGTTACACGCTGGTGGCTGAAACTCCGAATCAGACTCGCGTAGCCATCGCGCTGGATGAATGGATCGGAGTCGAAGACGGAGACATTGGCGAGGTCACGCTCGCTCTGGATGTGCTGACGACGGACCAATATGAAGCCGCCTTCGAAGCCATCATGCCAAGTTATTATGCCTCCGCGATTTCGACTGGCATTGAACTTAGTCAGACCCAGGGTCAGCTCCTCAGCCAACAATTGGGATCAAGACGCCTGGGCAATCGTCGCCGCAATCAGGCGCAAAACGAAGCGCCAGCAGAACAGGGCGAGATCGAGCAGGCAGGCGGCAAAGGCGCCAGATCGGTGCAGCCCTCCGGCGGCAAAAACGCGAGGCGGGTGCAGTATGCGGAACAACCCATCCTTCTAGCACCAGGGCCGCTGGAAGATGAGACCCGTTGGAACGTCTGGATGCAGGGCACCGGCATGTTCTCCGAAGGGGGCATGAGTCTCACTCCCGGCGAATCGTTTGAGAGTGGCGAATTCATGATTGGTGCCGACTACGCCCTCTCTCAACATCTTTCCATCGGCCTGTTCACCAGCTATCAGGAAGGTTGGGGCGATTATGACAATGGCGGCAGCATCGATCTGGAAACCGTTCGCCTGGGGGCCTATGCCACCGTGGATTTCGAAGGCTTCTACGCCCATGGCGCCGCCGGGTATGGTCAGACCGACTACTCAATCCATCGCCCCATCCAATGGGCCACGCTGGATCGCACCGCTACCAGCAACCCTGACGGCTCAGAAGTCTTCTTCATGCTTGGCACCGGCTACGACTTCCACGCAGGAAACTTCACCTTTGGTCCAGCCGCGAGCATCCAGTATACCCGGCTGAAGCTCAATGGATTCACCGAACGCGGTGCGGACAGCCTCAATCTTCAAGTCGATGACACGACCGCAGAAAGTCTGCGCACCTACATCGGCGGAAGAGTCGCCTACGCTTGTGTGATCAATGAGGGGCTCACTCTCGTGCCCGAACTGCGGATGTTCTGGCAACATGAATTCATGCAGGGTGGAGACACCATCCACAGCACCTTGGACAGCGGCAACGGACCTGGCTTTGACTATCTCACCGAGGAACAGGGAAGCGATTCCCTGTATGCCGGAGCCGGCGTCTCCATGCTGCTGGGAAGCAACGTTACCATCAGCCTCTACTACCACGCGAACATCGGCCGCAACGACGATACCCAGCACCTCGTGACCGCTGGCCTGAACTGGAAGTTCTGACATTCCTTACGCGTGTCGCCCCTGCTCACAATGGGTGGAGGCGACTGGCCGCATCCAAGAGACCGTGTGCGGCTTCCTCATCAGGGAGTTGGGTGAAAGCATTTAAGCAATGAGAAACCTGAGCAGCTTTCTTCTATAGCCCATCGACAACCCAACCTCCTCCCCCTAATCTGTGCACATGCACAGCAGCAAAAGCCATAGCGCCGACGCACCGCTTTACCTCCAGCTTGCCGACCGTCTCCAGAATCTCATCAAAGCAGGCACCTTCAAACCCGGCGACCGCATCCCCTCGGTTCGTCACCTCAGCGCCCAACATCACGTCAGCATCCCCACCGTGCTGCAGGCTTATGTCACCCTGGAAGATCGCCGCCTCATCGAAGCGCGACCCAAGTCCGGCTATTTCGTGCGGGCCGATCTCGATGCCCCACTGCGCCCTTCCGCCCGCTCGCGCCGCCAGCTTCAGCCCAAAAGCCTTGCGCAATTCCCGCCCTTGATGTCGCTGGTTCACGACGTCGCCAATCCAAACCTCGTCCCCATGGGCGGAGCGAATCCCAGTGCCGATCTGCTGCCCGGCACCAAACTCGCCCGCATCACCGCTGCCATTGCCCGCAGTCACACCAAACAATCCATCAGTTACGATCCCGTTCCCGGCTGTCCCGCCTTGCGCGAGCAACTCAGCCGCCGCTCCCTCGACTGGGGTTGCGCGCTTTCTCCCGACGACTTCATCATCACCAACGGCGCCACCGAAGCCCTGCACCTCGCCCTTTCCGTCACCACCCAACCTGGCGATACGGTGCTCATCGAATCGCCGACTTACTACGGCGTCCTCACCATCCTCAGCCATCTCAAACTCCGCGCCATTGGAGTGCCCACCTGCCCACAACGTGGACTCGACCTCAACGCAGCCAAAAAAATCCTCAGCCGTGACCGCGTCGCTGCCATCGTCGTGATGCCCAATTTCAACAACCCCCTCGGCAGCCTCATGCCGGACTCCAACCGCAGCGATCTCCTCGCCCTCGCCGCCCAGCATCAAATCCCCATCATCGAAGACGACATCTACGGCGACCTCCAACATCACGGCGAACGCCCCGCCACGCTCAAGTCCCTCGACAAAAACCACCAAGTTCTGCTCTGCGGTTCCTTCTCCAAAACCCTCGCCCCCGGCTATCGTGTCGGCTATCTGAGCGCCTCCCGTTATCAAGACAAAATCATCCAGCTCAAAACCGCGCAGAACTTCTGCAGCGCTCCACTCCCCGCCCTCACCATCGCCGAGTTCCTCAAAAACGGCGGTTACGATCACCACTTGCGCACTCTCCGCAATGCCTTCCACCATCAAGTCACCCAAATGCGCGAAACCCTTCTCGCGCAACTTCCCTCCGACACCCACATCAGCGAACCCACCGGCGGTTTTGTCCTGTGGGTCGAACTCCCTAAAAAAGTCGACACTCTCGCCCTCTTCCATCAAGCTCGTGAAGCCGGCATCAGCATCGCCCCCGGCCATCTCTTTTCACCCGCTGCCGAGTTCAAACATCACCTGCGCATCAGCTGCGGCCATCCATGGAATCCCGCCATGGAAAAAGCCGTCGCGCAACTCACCCGCATGATCCATCATCAACTTCGCTGACATCTTTTCACCTCGCCATTCGTTAATCATTTCCATTCAGCATCCAACCACGCCTCCATGAACTTCCTCTCCCGCCTTCTTCTTCTCGCCACCGCCATGCCCCTGTTCACTGCTTCAGCCCTTCAAGCCTCCGAAACTTCTGCCAGTGCCACTCCCGTCTACGAACTGCGCATCTACACCACCAACGAAGGCAAGCTTCCCAATCTCCTCGCCCGCTTCCGCGATCACACCTTTGGCCTGTTTGAAAAACACGGCATCACCAACATCGGCTACTGGACCCCGATCGAAAAAGAAGACGGCGCCGACACCACACTCATCTACCTCCTCTCCCACAAGTCACGCGAAGCCGCCAAAGCTTCCTACGCCGCTTTCGGTCAGGACCCCGCCTGGAAATCCGCCCTCGCGGCCAGCGAAGTCAACGGCAAAATCCTCGCCAAACCACCCGAGTCCATCTTCCTCGACATCACCGCCTACTCCCCAAAAATCGAGATCACCAAAAGCGCCACTCCCCGCGTTTTCGAACTCCGCACCTACACCACCACACCTGGCAATCTCGACAACCTTCATGCCCGTTTCACCAACCACACGATGAAGCTGTTTAGCAAATACGGCATGTCCCACCTTGGTTACTGGACCCCGTCTGATGCCGACAAAGGCAAAGACAACACCCTCATCTACCTTCTTTTCCACAACAGCAAGGAAGCCGGACTTGAATCCTTCACCAACTTCCGCAAGGACCCCGACTGGATCGCCGCCAAAGGTCTCAGCGAAAAAGACGGCTCCCTCACCATCCCCCAACCCGACGGCGTCAAATCCGTCTATCTCAAAGCCGTCGATTTTTCGCCGATTGAGTAGCGACCTACGGAGCAAACGGCATTGAGTTTTTGCCGACGACACGTCGGCACTCCATGGAGGTCCGACGTGTCGTCGGACTAAGGTAACCTCCTCACCCCAAAATCCCCGTAGCCACCTCACCCCCCACATTCGTCAGCCGGAAGTTTCTTCCCCCATAATCAAACGTCAGCCGTTTGTGATCCAGCCCCAGCAAATGCAGCATCGTCGCATGCCAGTCATGGATGTGCATCGGATTCACCACCGCCCGATGCCCAAACTCATCCGTCGCCCCATAAGTTAATCCGCCCTTCACGCCGCCGCCCGCCATCCAGATCGAATAGCCTTTGTGGTTGTGATCGCGCCCATCCAGATTCTGCGCATACGGCGTTCTCCCAAACTCACCCGCCCACACCACCAGCGTGTCATTGAGCATCCCTCGCGCCTTCAAATCCGTCAGCAACGCTGCCACCGGTTGATCCGTCGCCGCACAATTTTTCGCCAACCCATCCTTTAACAAATTGTGGTGATCCCACTGCACCGTTGAAGTCACCTCAATGAACCGAACCCCCGCCTCCGCCATGCGCCGCGCAAGCAAACACTGCCGCGCAAACTGGTCATTACCCTTCCCTGCGCCGATCCCATAAAGCTTCAACATCGACTCCGGCTCATCGCGCATATCCAAAACCTCCGGCACCTCCGCCTGCATTCGAAACGCCAGTTCGAACGCCCCAATCGCTCCCTCCACCTCGCGATTCACCCCATCGCGCCGAAGCTTCTCCTCATTCAATCCCCGCACGAGGTCCAACTGCGCGCGCTGCGCTCGTTCTGAAACTCCCGCCCTTCGCTCAATGTTCTTCATCGGCGGACCCGGCAACGCCTCGCGCTTCATCAACGCCGCATACAAATCCGGCAACTGACCGCTGCCGATCCTCGTCCCCTGATGTTTCGCCGGCAAAAAACCGCTGCCATAATTCTGCGCGCCACCGTTGTCCGCCGGTGGATTCAATGTCACAAACCCCGGCAGATTCTCGTTCTCGGATCCCAATCCATACAGCGTCCATGCCCCGATCGATGGCCGCACAAACTGGAAACTCCCCGTATGCATTTGCACAAACGCCTGTGCATGATTTGGCAAATCGGTATGCATCGAGTTAATGATGCATAAATCGTCCGCATGCTCCGACAGCTTTGGATACAAAGTCGTCATCCACTGACCCGACTTCCCAAACTGCGCAAACGGAAACGCCGGTCCCAGCAACCTTCCCCCTTCCAATCCGCGACCTAACTTCGCCTGCTTCATCAACTCCGGCTTGTAATCAAACAAATCCACATGCGACGGGCCACCGCGCATCGTCAAAAAAATCACCCGTTTCGCCCGCGCCGGAAAATGCGGCAGCCCAACGCCGCCCTCCACACCATTCCCATTCCCATTCGCCTTCCCAGCAGCCAAAGCCGAAAACGCCAGCCATCCAATGCCCGAAGACATCGTCTGCAAAACCTCCCGACGTGAAATCAATAGCTTGTTCATAAAATAAATCCCCTCTTAGGTTATTTCTACGGAGTTACACCTTCAGTCTCTGTTGAGTTAGGCACACCATCCCAAAGCCTCGAAGCCCCCGCGAAGTTAAAGATGCTTCCCATGAGCGCCGAAGGTGCGGCGTCATGACAGCCTTGGGCAACGCCCAAGGTTTGCCAGATAACATCGGATAGGGCTGAAGGCCCGCTCCAACAACGGTGCGCCCCGGCTTTGGTGCTCTAAAGATTCGCAACATAACCATCATCAATCCGCATTTCTAAATTCCCCGCTCGCCAGCAACGCCTGACAAAAAAGCTTCATCGCATCTGCCTCCGACACCGCCATCTCGCTTCGCGTTCTCGCAAAAAACTCTCGCGCCATCTCCAACTCCTCCGACGTGGCATCCCGATTGTAACAAATCTCAAACGGCTTGTTCACCCGCGCATCATCCCCCTCCACACCCGCCTCCATCACCCGCTGCGCCAAACCCTCCGCCTGCTCCTGCACAAACGTTCCGTTCATCAAATACAACGCCTGCAATGGACCATTCGTCACCGATCGATCCCCCGTTACCAAGCTCGGATTCGCCACATCAAAATGCTCCATCGCCTCCGGCAGCAAATCCCTCAACACCGGCAGATACACTGACCTGCGCCGCGACCCATCCAGGTCCTTCGGAATCTTCTCATTGAACCCAATCAACGAAGCCGCCTGCCCCGGAATTTCCGCCACCAACGATCCCGGACGACGCGAAAAATCCATCAACCCCGACACCACCAGCATCGAATCACGGATCACCTCCGCATCCAATCGACGCTTGCTCATCCTCCACAAAAACCGGTTGTCCGGGTCCTTCTCAAATCCCTCCTCCCGATAGTCCGAAGCCTGCCGGTAAGTCCGCGACAACACCATCTCCCGCACCATCGCCTTCACCGACCACCCGCGCTCCATGAACTTCACCGCCAGATGATCCAGCAACTCCGGGTGACTCGGCAACTCCCCATCAAATCCAAAACTGTCCACCGTCCGCACCAGTCCCGCTCCGAACAAATGCCGCCAAACCCGGTTCACCATCACCCGCGCCGTCAACGGATGCTCCCTGCTCGTCAACCACCGCGCCAGTTCCAATCGACCGCTCGATCCCGACCCCGGAGCCTCCACCCCATCCACCTCAAACACTTTTGGAAACCGCCGCTTCACCACCGACCCCGGTTGCCCGATCTCCCCGCGCTCATACATCGGCGAATCGATCACCTCCCCATCCATCACCCCCATCGCCAAAGGCAACGCACGACCCTTCTCATCCACGGTCCGCAGCTCCCCACCAATCTGCCCCCGCTGCCAGTAACGACCAATCCCGCGCTGCAACAAGCGCGTGTAATCCGCACTCAGATCACGCCCCTCCGCTTTTGCTTTTGCCATGAACTCATTGTCCTCCTTCTCCCCCAAATCCAGCGCCACCAGACTCGCCTCCAGCTCCGCCTTGCGCTTCAACGTCATCGACCGGTTCGGAATCAACTGACCCTTCACCTCCGGCAGCCTCAACACGTCCCCGTCATTGTTATTCTCCGAATCCACCCAGTTCCCAAAATACGTCTTCGTGCTCTTAAAAATCCCCGCCAGCGCATAATAATCCTCCATGCTGAACGGCTCCGTGAAGTGATCATGACAACGCGCACAAGCCACCGAACTCGCCATCACCGACCGCGACACCGCATCCAGTTGTTCATCCGCCAAATCCGCCGCAAACAGCTTCTTGTCAAACTCGCCAAGCCCCTTCGCCCCCATCGCCAAAAACCCCGTCGCCACCAGCAATCGCGCCCGCTCCTGCGCATCCTTCGCCGGCAACAAATCGCCCGCCACCTGCTCCGTGATGAAACGATCAAAGGGCACATCTGCATTGACCGCATCGATCACATAATCCCGATACCTCCACGCATGCGGAAACGTCAAATTCGCCTCCCGCCCGTTCGACTCCGCGAACCTCGCCACATCCAGCCAGTGCCTCCCCCAGCGTTCCCCAAACCTCGGACTCGCCAGCAATCCATTCACCGTCTTCGCCAGCGCCAGGTCAACATCAACGCTCGCAAGCTTCACAAACACTTCCACTTCATTCGGTGAAGGCAGAAACCCCACCAGATCAAAATACACCCGTCGCAACAACGTCACCAACTCCGCATCTGCCGACGGCTCCAGGCCCTCCGCCTCCAGCTTTGACAGCACAAAAAAATCCAATTCCCGCCGCGCCCAACCCTCGCGCACCGTCACCGGCAATTCCCCTTCCACCGGCTTCCGATAACTCCAAAACTCCCGCGCCGACTCCACATCGCGCTCATTCGCCAGCACCGCCGTCAGCGAGCAAAGCCCCAAGAAAAGTAGCCGACACGCACTCATCGTTTCAAAACCTCCTCACCCTTCGCTGGCACCGCAGCCTCTTCAAACTTCAACCAATCCGCCGTCGCCGCATCCAACCAACCTTCATTGATGCACCGCACCCCATGCCCTTCCGTCCACAACCACCACTTTGGTTTCCCCTTTCCGTCCACCGCCGCGAACGTCAACTCGTCCGCCGTCCGCCACGCTGGCAAAGTCCGGCAGCTCCAGCCCGAGTGTGGGGGTGAAACCAGTTCCACCTTGCCCGTCGCGATCTCCACCACGGCCACCACGTCCGTCTCACTCTCCACCACCGCCACCCATTGCCCATCCGGCGAAGCCACCACATAACCAAGATCGGTTGGCAACCCACCCGGCACCGTCTCCACTTTCTGCACCGATTTCCCATCCTCCGAAATCAAAAAAAGCCGTGGATCCAGCTCGAGTTCCCCGCCTGCCGCAGGCAAGACCGCTGGCTGACTGGCAAACAACACCCGCCCATCGGGCAACACCTGCAACACCGGACGATGCAACAAAATTGCCGTTGCCACGACCCGCGCTTCCACCAGTCGGTCCGCCCCTTTCACCGCCACCATCACCCCTTCCGGATTACGCTCATGGGCGGCCTTCATCAACTCCCCGTTGCCCTGCACCACCGCCACCTGCTGAATCGTCTGCAACGGCCCCTCATCTCCCCCCAATGTCGCGGTAAACACCAACTGCTCCCCATCCGGCATCCAGTCAAACGCCCCCGATGCCTTCTCCACCACCGTCAACGCCTCTCGTCCTTTTAACGAAACCACCTCCAACGAAGCCCGTTCCTCATCCTCATGAATCCGCAAAAAGGCCACCGCCTGATGCTTCGGCGACACCTTTGGCAACACCGGCAATTGCAGCAACCCGCTCGCCAACACCTCCCCTTCCGACACTTTCCACCCGTCCAGTCTGAACGTGCAAATTTCCGTCACCAAATACCCTGCGTCCTTCCCTTCCAACCCCGTCAAGATTTCGCGTCCCTTTGTCGAACCCGACAGCAATCCTCTCACCTCATCTGGCTTCTCCTCGAACGACCGCATCAACGCTGCCATCAAACGCCGATGCCCCACCCCCTTGACCAGCCCACTTAAAAAATCCTCAGAGCCCGCCTCTGTTCCCTCCATTGCCACCTCCATCAACGGCAACACCGAAGGCAGCAACTCATCCACCGCCGCCAATTCTTCCTGAGAAATCATCGGCTTCACCTCCGCCCACGATTTCTTCAACCGTTCCCTCTGACACACAAACCCCGTCCCGTCCCTCAGCCACGCCACCGACCTCACCACACCGCCGTCACCACCCAATTCCAGCGGCTCCCCCAGCTCCCCGTCCATCTCCACCAAGTGAAGTCGATCCTCCACCAGCACCAACGCGCGATCCCCCTGCGGCGACCACCAGAAGCGCTGCTCGGGGAAACATCCACACAACCCCATCACCCCCACGCATAAAGCCATTCGAAGCAAAAAACTCATCTCACCACCTCCTCAAACTTCGGCTTCGATCCCACCCTCACCACTTGCATGCCGCCATCACGCGCATTCACCTCCAACCGATACCTCGCCCATGGCCCCGTCCCCGGGTTCGCTTCCTTCACCTCAGTCGCCTCCGCCACCATCATTTCTGGCGGTGCACTTGACGCCACCTCCGGCATCGAACGTCCCGCCAGAAATCCACCCGCGCCCGCCAGCAACATCAACCCCGCCGCCCTCGCCAGCCAACCCGTTGCCCAACCTTTCCTCGCCGGATTGGCCTTCAAATCGATCACCTTCATCTCCTCCGACGGCAGCACCGGCATCACCGCCTGCCCCATCACCCCGAGCGAACTCAACACCCGCTCCGTCTCCTTCATCGCCTCCGGATTGTGCGTCAGATAAATCTCCAGCAACTCGGCCGCCTCCGCCGAAATCTCGCCGAAATGCCGGTCGATCACCAAAGCCTGCAGTGTTTTCGAATCAATCGTGTTCGTCTTCATCTTGATAGTCGTCCCTTCCAATTCAATTACAAAACATCATCGTCCTCCATTCGACGCCGCACTTCCGCCACCGCATGGTGCAAGCGTGACCGCACCGTCCCCACCGGAATGCCCAACGCCGCCGCCGTCTCCGCATAAGACAGCCCGTAAGAAAATCGCATCTCCAGCACCTCCCGCTGCAACGGCTCCATCGCCGCCATCGTCTCCCGCGCCGCCACCACCCGATCATCCTCCACCGGCGCCGCCATCTCCTTCACTTCACTTATCACCCGCAGCCCCCTGTCCTTCCCTCCCTGCCGCCACGCCGCCACACTCATGCGCCTCGCAATTCCAAACAAATACCCCCGCGGACACTCCACCTTCCTCTCCGACCCCGATCCCGACCCTGCTTCCATGCCCTTCGCCATCTGCAAAAACGTCTCCTGCACCAAATCCTCCACCGCCTCCCGCCCCTCATGCCGGTGCGCAAAATAACGCTTCAGATCCTCAGCACTGTCTCTGAAGAGCTGCTCCAACGTCGGCAATGATCCAGTCGTAGTCGTTTCCACCTCCACGTTATCGTTTTTGAATCGAATGGTCGCACAGCTGCGCACCCACTCCCATCCTTAACGTGGTGATTCCCCGCCAAAAGGTTCACAAAATAAAAAAATAACAAAAGCAATCAGAGATCGTTCAGCATGACAGCAGCGCGTTGCCCTTGAGGATTGGGCCGCTGGCGTGGCCCATGCATCGGGGCCTGAGGCGCGTAGAGGCCATGCGGCCCGAGCCTGTATGCGACGAACGAGCCTGCGAGTGAAGGAGCCTGCGAGTGAAGGAGCCTATCTCTGTGGAGGGAGGTAAGTTGATACAACGTCAAGTAGAGTAACACGGCTGGTGGCCAGCGAGCGGGTCAGCGGCGGGGGCAACCGAGACGACTGGCAGGAGCCGAGATAGACAGCCAAAGGCTGCCCGTAGGGCGAGACGAGCGTGAGGCGCGAGCGAGTCAACCGCTTTGCTCTACACAGCGTTGCATCCATCTTACCGAGCGGAGGGCGCGGAGCCGTGAGGCGCGCCGAACGCTATGGTCTTGGCCGATTGCGTCTGTGAGTGCGAACCTTGTGCAAAGCGAAAGCATTCACGAACGGCGTTTGAGCGTAAACCCTGCGGCTAACAGCAGCAATATTCCGCCAGCAATCCAAGGCCATATGCTGTCTGCTTTTTCCTCCACCGCTTGCTTTGTAACTGCGGGGACAACCAATGTTGGCTTTGCCGATGATTGCGGAGGACTGATTGTATTATTCTTGTGTGACGGAGCTTCGGGTTGTGGATTTTCCTTGGAAGCAGGTGCATCTCGTAGTGCGCTTTCACGCAGATCGATCAAGTCAGGTTGTTTCCAAATGCCCGCGTTGGGTAATTCCATGTTGTTCTGAACGAACAACGTCCTAATGTCCTCTTCGTTTTCCCATGTCAACGTGATTTTGCCGCTCGCATCCCACACCACGTATCGACCGCTTTCAGTCCTGCGATCTTCGGTGATCTGGTTCTTGGTGATCATCAGCACTTGTTCTGTTCCACGCTTCGGCCCCCTGTTTCCAAACAACTCAATGCGCGCGGCTGGATCAGATCTAGCTTCGCTCTTCATCATCTCAAGATTCAAATGCTTGCCTAAGTCGTGGATACTGACTGATTTAAGATTGCCTCCATCTTTCCGAATTCGCATTAAGGCCCATTGCACGTCTGCGCTGATACGAAATGCTGGGGTGGACTCTGTCACCTCAATAGCGACAACATTACACGACCCGCAAAAGAAGTATGCGAGGAGCAAGAACAAGCTTGGCAGGCACGGTGTATGTAATGTAGACATAATTAAGGCCATCGTGGTTGCTTTCTGAAACGGAGTATTGTCTCTGATGAAAAATCGTGGTCGTTGTCCGGTTTCTCTTTCATTAAGCCTGTGGATTCAGGATGGCCCGGCACCCTTCCAAGACCATGCCCCAACTCATGGGCGGCTATAGCATCCAATCGCTCCTGATAGGCTTCTGGACTGTTTTCAATTCGCAGTTTGACGAATTCACGAATCGATTCCAGGAAGACAATTGACCAACCTGAAGGCGCTGTTGCACCTTCTCGAAGCCCAGCCCCATTTGGATCATCTGATTTGCTTGGCGTAGGCTGATAAGCATGTATCAAATAAACGCACCAAAACGCATCGGAGTCAAACCCTGTCGAATCCCAGGAGGCAAGCAAATCCCAAGACCTGAAGATCGGCGGCAACTCTGTGAAAGGGGTCAGTCCGCGCATTGAAAGGGGTCTGAAAGGGGTCAGTCCGCGCATTGCAACATTTGGTTGAGCTTTTCATATTTTTTGCGACCTGATTTCGAGTCTAGCACACGCCTCACCATCCGCGCCAGCCCTCTCTCATTCCCCATAACAAGCTGGTTGCTAATCCAACCATTCCCAACTGTCGTGTTCTGCTTCAACCAACTCGCCAGCAACACCTTGTCTTCTTGCCCGCATCCAAGCGCCTTCAGCGCCTCCCTCTCCTTTGGGAGTTCCAAAAACCCCATGCCGCGCATCAACTTGACCTCTGCTTCCTTCCTTTCATGCAATCGAACCGCCTCGCCAGTTACACTTCCTTTCGCAACGCGCCCCACCAATGCCTTAGCCTTGTCCACTAACTGATCGCGAAACGCCTCGTTGCCCATATACCAACCCCGATACAGCATCAACTCACTCGACTCCGTCTTCAAAGCCTCACGATTCTTCGCCCTCTCCTCTAGCGACTTCACATACGCCAGCCTGCCACGTCGACTGCCAGACAACGCAAAAGCATCCAGCACCCGCTGCCGTTCCAGCCATTCTGGACATTGGTTGCGGCGATAGTGAGGCAAACTGCTCCATTCATAACTCAACAACTCCTTCTTTGAGGTTCCTCCCACCAATCCCGCTCTCACCGGATTGAGATGAATGTAATCCGCCACCACCTGGAAAAACTCTCCATCACCTTCGTCCCCATTGACCACCACTGCCTTGTAGCGCCCCTGAAACACATGCCCTCGCCTGCGCCTTCGCCGATTCCAGCTCTGGCTGAACTCACCCAACAACCCCTTCATCCCGATCACCAAATTGGGTTCAGGCGTTTCAAGCAGCACATGAAAATGGTTCGACAAAAGCACCCACGCATGCACCCGCCAGCCGCAACGCGCACAAGACTTGGAGAGTAATTTGAGGAAACTCAAAGCATCGTCCCTTTCCTCAAACACCGCTTTGCCTCCATCTCCCCTCGCCATCACATGATAGAGCGCCCCAGCAAATTCAATTCGCAACGGTCTGGACATTCCTCAGGATGCCTGATGTTCTGAAACAAGCAACAACCAATGTTGCAATGCGCGGACTGACCCCTTCCCGAGACCCCGACCCCTTCCCGAGACCCCGACCCCTTCCCGAGACCCCGACCCCTTCCCGAGACCCCGACCCCTTCCCGAGACCCCTTCCCGACGGACTGACCCCTTCCCGAGTCTGCGAGTGAAGGAGCCACCCCATGTGGAGGGAGCTAAGTTGATGCAACGTCAAGTAGAGTAACACGGCTGGCGGGCCGGGAGCGGGTCAGCGGCGGGGGCAACCGAGGCGACTGGCAGGAGCCGAGATAGACAGCCAAAGGCTGCCCGTAGGGCGAGACGAGCGTGAGGCGCGAGTGAGTCAACCGCTTTGCTCTACACAGCATTGTATCCATCTTACCGATAGGAGGGCGCGGAGCCGTGAGGCTCGCCGAACGCTATGGTCTTGGGGGTGGTCGACGTCGGGCGCGGAGCTTGAGTGCGAACCATGCAGCGAGCATCAGCGCAATGATTCCAGCCACAACCATCAACTCAACGGGAATGCCTCTATCTCTACTTTGAGGGTAACTAGATAACGTTGGTCGTAACAAGGAAGTTGATTGAGAGTCATGAACGACGGGTTGGTCAGTTTGACTTTCATGATCGGATGATGGCAGGCCAGCCGAAGAGGGTTGTTTTGGCTGCATAATACGTCGAACAAAGGGCAGAGGATCCCGTTTGAGAACACCTTTTAACCATTCAATGTTTCCTTCGACATTTTGAAGCGCGGCAATTCTTTCCGTTGCTTGAGGTAAAGGCGATTCGTCATATCTTTGTCTCAACTTTTCGATAAGACGCTTGTCACTGGCGGTTCCGTGAATCAGCAAATATTCTGCTGAAGCTCCGATTTCTAAGGTATCTAAAGGAGCAGGTGGCTTGTCGTTTGGCACATTGTCAATCAGCCAGTTCACGCGTTTTCGAACCAAAGGCAGCAGTTCCTCTGTTCGACGAGGATCACGAATGAGGAGCATAAGCATTTCCCCTTTTTCTTTGCTGTCCTCGGTGACGGCAAAATGTCGAAAGTCAGGGTCAGTTTTAGGAATCGATTTCATACGGAGTGAAAAGCGTTCTACACCGGCCATCTGTTGGTAGAATATCAAAAGCGCTCGACTCATGGTGTCTTCACCAATTTCGTCGATACGGCTCCATTCATCGAGTGCCTCACGCATTTCTCGCTCACTGCCATCAGTGCCGTCACGCAATGGACTTGCCCGTTGCCAGAGCTTCGCAGCTTCCACCAAAATCTGAGGGGGTATATCTTGCTCTGCCAAAACGGAAGCCGGATGTAGCAACACCACGCAAGCGTATAAAATAGATATGTTTGTTCGAAAAGCATTCATGGCCGCATTTAATTGGAGGGCTGCTGCTGGGTGTAAGACGAGACATCCAGGACCGAGCTAATCTGCTCTCGAAGCAATCTCCTTCCAGATTTTCCTGCGTTTTGGGGTTCAAGTCCCCATCTGGTAAACCCATCCCTCATCAAATTATTCTGCGGAGGATCGATGATTGCACCATCCGAAGAAAGATATTTGTGCTCCAGTCCATGAACGTGTCCGCATTCATGAGCAGCAGTGTAAAGCTTGAGATTGGGTGTGTTGGTTAACCTCATCAATGTGTAGAGGGACATCAATACATAGCCTTCATGGGTTCCAGACTGCTTTTGTCCAACGGCGTCGCCGTCCGCGCCAGAAAGAGATGCATTCACATACACAAGCACTATATTTGCATCTGTTTTCTTCGAGACAACATTTTGATCAGACAAAATGGTGTTGCGATCCGTGCCTGGACCCGTGCCAGCAATATTGACAACATAGTCACTTAGAATGGCATGGATGTCCGCTTTATTGGCTGCATCTATGGTAATCACGCCGCCGTCCGTGTGACGCACTTCCACACCATACGGCCTGTAAGCTTGTTTCATCCAGTTGGCCTGACTGTTCATTTTGGTCTGTGCTGGGCCAATTTCAAGATCGTCTCCCGGCACATCAAGAATGACAGATGTAACTTCAAAAAAGTGAGTTTGTTTCTTGATAGGAACCTTGATCTTGCTTGTGCCCAATGCATCAGACTCGATCACCAGGGTTCCTCCTGCCTGCCCTTTGTGAGTGCGGTCATTTTTATGATTATCTGCACCGCCCGGTGTTCCGGCAATGGCATCGTCATCTTGGGTATCGCTGACCACAACAAACGGTAAAGATTCAAAGACGCCGGATTGAGGGGTTGTTTCCTGCATTTCCACTTCAGTTGGATCATCGTTGAAATCAGCATCCCCTCCTTCAGTGGACACCTTAATGGTCAAACCAGATTCCCCTTTTTTATGGGGTAAGGGAATGCGCACCACAATACGATCGGCATCTTTGTCAGGGAAGTTGGTGAGTTTGATGGAGCCGTCACCTGTTTGATCATTATCCAACCAGCGGCAGGGGCGGATTTGACTTGTTTGTTCCAAATTTCCCTGTGCCTCACCATCCTTCGGCTGCATTACCTCCACCGGGAGGAGGACCAAGGCCTGGGATTTGAGCATGCCTGCAAACGGGGCGGGGGCTTTGATTTCGGTGGGCTGGCTCTGGGCCATAAATTCCTTCAAGGGCTTCACCCATTTATACTCAATGGTCTGCGGGCCGCTTTGATCATGGGGTTCGGTCACGTCAACTAATGCCACCAAATATCGTGACTGCCAGGCGTCCTTCGCGGTTTCATCCAGCATGCCGCCCCATTCGCTGGTCCAGATCACCCTGACCTTGCCATGCTGCGCGGTGCCAAAGTAGCCTGTCATGGTTTGTTCGCCTCCAGGTCCTGTATATTGGATTTCACGCTCTTCCAAATGGTTTTTTGCCACGGCTACAGGTCCTCCGTTCCATTTGATGGGAACGCTTTTGATGAAAAAGTCTCCGTTCGTCAGGGTTTCGAGCTTGGGACTGAGGTTGACGCTTTCACCTTGATGCTGTTCGCTTTGGGACTGGACGGGATAGCTCAACAGATTGCCATACCATCCCGGGGTCGGAGAAGTGTAGGTGTGCGTGGGCGGATTATTTTGTTCGGGAACGGCCTCAATGATGTATTCCTCCATCGCTGGTTCGCCGGGTTCTGGGTTTTCGACCGGGCCGCCTCCCGTGTAGGCGCTTTGCCAGGTGGTGACGGGGCCCAACGCATACTTCGTGGGCTCCGGGTTGCGATTGAGATTTTGATAGGTGGCTTCGTCGATGGCTTCCTGTTGGGTGTTGACCGGGGCGTTGAACGAATCGGTGGTGATGAGGATTTTGTGGGTTTGAATGAACCTACCGTCGAGTTCGCGCTGGGCTTCCACGCTGGTTTTGATGATGTGATAGGCTGGTTGCGGGGTGCTGTTGGCTGTGACCCACGCAGCGGAATCGCCTGTGAGACCGGGGTGCTCGATGACGTCCCCCACAGGTTCCGGGAAGGGTGCGTCATTCGCTCCCTGTTGTTTGTATTGATATTTTTGAATGTAGCCGGTGAAGGTGCTTGGGGTTGATGGCGCAGGTGACGCAACGGGACGCCGACGCTTTCGGGAGTTCCTGGAGAGTAACTGCCTCCTGCGGAACTGATGGAGTCGCCTTTCCATCCGCTATACTGAACGATAAAGGGAGTGAGGCGTGTGGCGTTGTCGAGATCTTCCTCGGTGGGTTGAGGACCATTGTTATTGCCGTTTCCACTGCCACCTCCTGAGTTCCCGCCGCCTGTCCCGGAGTTACCGCTGCCGGTGCCGCCTCGGAGATGGATGCCGCTAAGTTCGAGGTTGATTCTCGGCGGGGTGATCGGGGTGACGGTAGTTGGCTTGGAGTTGATGTCGGTGGGGTTGCTTCCAGCCTGCACTTCGGTGCCATCATTGATGCCGTCACCATCGGTATCGGCAATCTTCGGATGGGTGCCAAGCAGGTATTCGCGCAGGTTGCTCAACCCATCCCGGTCAAAATCTCCCAAGACGGCAAGTTCATAAGCCTGCCATTCGGATTCGGTGCTTTCGTTTCTTCCTTCGGTGGGTTCGGTGGCGACCACGAAGCCCGTCGCCGGCCCGGCATCGCGAGAATCACGCGGATCGAATTGGTGCCGGTGCTCCCATTCATTGCTCATGCCATCGTTGTCTTGATCCACCGGATGGGTGGGACCGTTGGGAACAGTATGACCATCGTTGACAAAGGCGGCGTAGCCCTCGGGAATACCGTCGCCGTCCCAATCGGCTTGCTCGCCATGAGAGGGCGGTGTTGAGATGGGTTGGCCGTCAAGGTAGCCATAGTAGCCAGAGGTGCCGATGGCACGTTGCCATGCCGCATACTGGCCGTCGGTGATGCCTGTGAACCGGCTGTAAGGATTGCCGGGATCCAGATTCTGTTCGATTTCTTCGTAATTGAAGAGGCCGTCCTGATCGTAGTCTTCGACCGCGTCGGCAAATCGATTTTTGTTGAAGCTGCCGGGGTAGATGGAGCTCCAGTAGTCTTCCTGAGCATCTGTCATGCGGTCGAGGTCGGTATCATATTGGCCACGGTAGGCAATGAGGCTCCAGCCTTGCTCGTAAGCGGTGCGATTGTTGATGCGATCACCGTCGAGGTCGCCGCCGCCATCGGCGGGGTTGGTGTAGTCCATAGGTTCTCCATTGGCAGCATACCATTGTTCAATGCGGTCGGGGATGCCGTCGAGGTCGGTGTCGGTGGCGTCAACCATTTGGTAGTCGAGGTAGACGCCGCTAAGGCTTTTGGGATTGGTGGGACTTATGGTAGGGTGGGTAAGTTTGTAGATCATGACTTCCTCGTAGTCAGTGAGGTCGTCGTTGTCGGTGTCGATGGCGTAGGGATCGGTGCCAAGTCCTTGGACGGAGCCGAAGCCGATTTCCTGGAGGTCGGTAAGGCCGTCGCTGTCGCTGTCGGCGTTGTTCCAGGGGTCGGTTGGATAGGCGTCGTTGGAATCGATGATGCCGTCGCCATCGGTGTCAGGTTCAGTGCTGTCGTTGATGCCATTGTAGTTCCAGTCGTCCCACAACGATGAGTCATACGGGTGGGAGTCGGCGATATCTTCGTAGGCATCGCCATCGGAATTTTAAGTATTGGTTTCTTGATCATCATTGACCCCGTTGTAGTTCCAGTCGTTCCACAAAAGATTGTCACCAACATGACTGTCGAATGAGTCGGGGACACCATCGCCATCAAGGTCCCATTGATCCCACAGCGATGAGTCCCAAGGGTGCGAGTCGTAAGAGTCGTCGTAACCATCGCCATCGGAATCGTAAGTGTAGTTTTCTTGATCGTCGTTGACGCCGTTGTTGTTCCAGTCATTCCAAAGGGAACTGTCATCGGGATGACTGTCCGAGCCATTTTGATAGCCGTCGAGATCATTGTCGTGCATCGAGTATTCGTTTGACGCATCCGTGGCATCACTCACTCCATTGCGATTCCAGTCATCCCAAAGACTCGCATTGATTGGGTCGCTGTCGTCCTGATTGTGCGCCCCATCGTTGTCGGCATCGTAGTAGCTCGAAAACCAAAACATCTGAGCGATGAGGTCGATGTAGTTGACCGTATAACATTGATAAAATTCGTCGTGATCCGAAAATCCATTGTTATTGCTGTCCCATTGCCAGGGGTTGGTCTGGGAAAGGTCGCGTTCGTCGCGGTCGGTCAATCCATCGCCATCTGAGTCGATGGAGTAGGGGTCGGAACCGAAGGTTACTTCTTCGGCGTTGGTGAGTTGGTCGCCGTCGCTGTCGATTGCCCACCAGTTGTCATTGGGGTCAGTGGGGTTGTCGTGTTCTTCCGGATCCCCATCCCCGTTAGAGTCGTGTTGGTAGGAATTGACGACGGGGAGGGGCTGCAAGGTCCAGAAGAAAGTGCAAAGGAGTTGCAGGGCAGCGACCCAGCGGGAGCGGAAGTGAATCAGGAATTGGTTATCTTTTTGAGGGAGTGATACCTGATTCATGAAGAAAAAAAGGTTAATCCATATCGGGGATTTCCGCGATGAAATCAGATTTGGATTGGAGTGTCGAGAATATTTGCTAGCGAGAGAAAGTTTTCTAAGGAACGTAAAGATCATTCGAATTAAACCATCGTGTTTCATTTTCGCCCGTGCAATATGCCTCGGGGACCCCCGCTAAATTATTTACCGGAGGAAAAAGTTACCGCGCGCGATGCCGGATGCTTTAGCAATGTCTGCCCGCCGCTTTAAAATGAACGGAAATTCCTTTGGGGGACCGCTTCCAAGGGACGACCATCTGTCATTCACGACAATGCTGTAAAATCACAACCCCGTCAAAAACGGATTTCCCACCCGCTCATCCCCCACCGTCGTTTCCCCACCATGCCCCGGCAACACCCGCGTCTCATCCGGTAGCGTCAGCACCTTGGTTTTTATCCCCTCCATCAACAGCGCGGAACTTCCGTTCGGAAAATCTGTCCGCCCGACCCCGCCCTCAAACAGCACATCGCCCCCAAACCAAAGCCCCAGCTCCCCCTGGTAAAACGTCACGCTGTCCAGCGAATGCCCAGGCACATGCGCCAGCTTCCACTTCAATCCCGCCACCTCGATCTCATCACGTCCCTCCAAAATCTCGTCCACTTCAAAGGCCGCCACCTCAAACCGCGTCCCGCTCACAAACCCCATCAAGAACTCCAGCGTCAGTTCCCGCGAGAACTCCGCAAACGAATACACTTTGGCCCCAAACTCTTTCTGCACCGCCGCCGCATCCTGGCAATGATCAAAATGCTGATGCGTCAGCAGCAACGCCTCCACCGACATCACCCCGCTTTTCTTCACCCACGCCGCAAATCCTTCCGGTGCATCCACCACAAAGTTCCCCTGCGATGACTCTACCAGATAACCATTTGTCTGCGCAATCCCACCCGTAAAACACGAAATATGAACCATATAGCTCGCATAGAGTCGGAAAGCGTTGGACAATTCAATACGAAAAAGCGACAATTCCGTCGTTTTTCTCACTCGTTGCAACGTATCTTCACTATCAAACCTGCCGAGCATATGCGCAAAGCCCCATCGCTTCTTCCCGTGGCGGCCATTCTGGCCCTTTTAAGCGCAACCCCTTCTCCCGCTCCTGCCGAGACCAATTATGGCTCCATCGCCATGAACGTGGCCCGCATGTTGGAAGGTCACCACTACTCGCAGCAGTCCTTTGACTCCAGCATGTCCCAGCGGGTCCTTGATGGCTACCTCAACCTGCTCGATTTCAATCGCATCTACTTCACCCAGGAAGACGTCGACAAGTTCAAGGCCAACTACGCCGAGACCCTCCACAACTACATCGTCACCAGCAACAGCATCGATCCCGCGTTCGAGATCTACGACATCTACCGCGAGCGCGTTCAGGAACGCATCGACTTCGTCGCCAAAACGCTGAAGGAAACCAAGTTCGACTACGCCAGCACCGATGTCGTCACCATCAAACGTGACAAACTTCCCTGGCCTGCCAACAAAGCCGAAGCCGACAAACTCTGGCTGAACCTCATCGAGGCGGACCTCCTTTCCGAGCGCCTTTCCGACATCACCAAGGAAGAAGCCCGCGTCAAAAAAGCCGAGGAGAAAAAAGCCAAAGCTGAAAAAGACCTCGCCGAAGGCAAAAAAGCCGACGAAAAACCCGCCAAGGAAGCCAAAGAGGCCACTCCCGAAAAAGAGGAAACTCCTGCAGAACGCGTCGCCAAACGCTACGAGCGTCTCATTGAGCAAATCGACGAGAACGAAAAAGAGGACATCGCCAACTTCTTCCTCTCCTGCATCGCCAACGCCTACGATCCTCACACCGAATACATGAGCCCTCAGGAAACGGACAACTTCCGGATCCAGATGAACCATTCCCTCGTCGGCATCGGTGCCCTCCTCCAGTCCAGCGAAGACAACCTCGCCGAAATCCACGGCATCGTCGTCGGTGGCCCTGCTGACAAACAAGGCGAGCTCAAACTGAAAGACAAAATCCTTGCCGTCGCCCAGGGCGAAAAAGGCGAATACGTCGACATCAAATACATGAAGCTCAACAAAATCGTTGAGATGATCCGCGGCAAAGACGGCACCGTCGTCCGCCTCAAGGTCATCTCCGCCGATGAGCCCGACATCAACAAGGAAATCGCCATCATCCGTGGCGAAGTCGAACTCAAAGAAAAACTCGCCAACGCCGAACTCATCGTCACCCCTCCCCTCAACGGTCGCACCAAAAAACTCGGCTGGATCCACCTGTCCTCCTTCTACGCCGACATGGAAGGCGGCACCGTCAGCTGCTCCGCCGACGTCGAACGTCTCCTGCGCCGTCTGATGGCCGAAAAAATTGAAGGCCTCATCATCGACCTTCGTGGCGATGGCGGTGGTTCCCTTGAAGAAGCCATCAAACTCACCGGCCTCTTCATTCCCAAAGGTCCCGTCGTCCAGTCCAAAGACTACCGCGGCAACATCCAGTGGCGCGACAGCGAAAACGATCGCCCCGTCTATGAAGGTCCCCTCCTCGTCCTTACCGACAAAGCCAGCGCCTCCGCCAGTGAAATTTTCGCCGCCGCCCTCCAGGACTACCGCCGCGCCGTCATCGTCGGTGAAAAATCCTCCTTCGGCAAAGGCACCGTGCAGACCATCATCCCCGTCGATCGTTTCATGAACAGTGGCCTCGGCATGTTCAGCCTCAACAAACCCCGCGCCGGACACCTCAAGGTCACCATTCAAAAATTCTACCGCATCGCCGGTGGTTCCACCCAGCTTCGCGGTGTCGTTCCCGACATCATCATCCCCAGCCTTCGCGACGTCATGGAAATCGGTGAAGACGCCCTCCCCCACGCCCTTCCTTACGACACCATCCCACCCCGCACCTTCACCTACGCCACCAAAGTTCCCCTTCCCTTCAAGGAACTGGAAACACGGGTGAAATCGCGCCTCACCGTCAATCCTGAGTTCCAATACATCACCGAAGACACCCTTCGCCTGAAGGAACGCATCGACAAAAACAGTGTCAGCCTCAACGAAAAAGAGCGCCTTAGCGAAATCCGCGAAAACAAAGCGCGCATCGAGACTCGCAAAGAGGCCCGCAAAGAACGCGTGCAGAAACTCGCCGATGCCAAAACCGAGCCCTTCACCAACTTCCGCTTGAACCTCGACAACGTCGACGCCCCCGGCCTTACCGAAGAATCCAAATTCTCCGAGGAGGACACCACCGGCATGCGTCTCGCCGCCAAAGAGGATGAGGAGGACGAAGACATCGCCGCCGATGACAAAAAGCTCCTTCCCTTCGGCATTGAACCTTTCAAACTTGAATCCCTCTACATCCTTTCCGACCTCATCGACCTCGACGGCAACAGCCCCAAAACCGCCAATACCAGCGAAATCAAAAAGCCCGCAGGTTCTTGAATTCTTGAGCAATTACTGCGACCCACTTGCAAAACAGGCCACCCAAAAGGTGGCCTGTTTTTTTTATCGTTGCCGCGGCCATTGACTGAACACGAGAAAAATCTCGCCTTCTATTTAAAAACTTGTGGATAAAAATTAACGAAATTGGTATTTTTGCGGTTGCGTCATTTTTAGAAGAACCTTTGGGCACCTGAAGGTCAATCTCTCAATCGTCGCAAAAAGTCGTCCTCGCTGTCACCCCAAGTGACACGGGGATTTTCTTTCGAAAACCCACCTTCCGCACCCTGCGACCACTCTTCCCTAATTCATGATCATGCTCTCACTTCCCCCCCTGGCGCCAAAATCCGAGATTGATCTTCCACTGAAGCATTCGCGCAACATAGCCACCAAAACACTGCTCGCCTGGATGGCCCGCATTTCGGTCATGGGTGCCGTTCTTGGAGTAGTGAGCAATTCCCGGGCTGCCGACATTGACTGGGACGGCGGAGCAGGGGATTTTCTCTGGTCCTCATCTGCCAACTGGCTTCCCGACGGTCTCCCCGCCACCGGTGACGCCCTTCAATTCACCACTCCTTCCGCCGCGTTCATTCATCTGGATGGCAATCGCCTTGGGGCTTATTCCGGTCTCGAATTCAGTGGTGGCGGCACCATCAATTTCGGTGTTGCAGGTGCTCCCAATCTTCTGAGCCTCAACCCAGTAACCGCTCCCAACATCACCATCGCCAGCGGCACCACAGTCAATCTCAATGCCTTTGTCACCGGACCGCTCAGCTTCAGTGGCGGTGGAACCGTCGTTCTCGACAACTACTTTGCTCCCAACGGCAACATCACCGCAGACGGCGCGGGGACCACAATTAAAGTTTTTTCCCACTCCGTTCTTGCCCATAGCTCAGGCGGTCTCGCCGGCACCCGCGGTGATATCCCCACTCTCGGACCCATCGCCGGTGCGACGGAAACCCTCACCCTCACCAACGGAGCCAGGCTCCAGTTTGTTGGCTACGGCATGAATCCTGACGCCAACAGCAAAAATATCATCATCGGCGAAGGCGGCGGCATTCTTGATGTGCGCAACGGTTCCATCCAGTTTGACGACGCCAACCAGGTCAGCGGTGCTGGCCTCGTAACCAAAGCAGGGATTGGCCGCCTCCTCATGTTTGGAAATGCCACCACCAACTTCAACCTTTCTGGCGGCTCTTTGGTGCAGGAGGGTTTTCTGGAACTGAATTCCGCCTCCAATGCCTTCCCGGCCACCGCTTCCCACACCGTGAGCGGCGGCGTCCTCGGTCTCGCCCACACCACCACGGTGTTCAGCATGTCGTTCAATACCATCACCCTGAACAGCGGCGGCAGCCTTGGCGTCGGCAGCGCCAGCCACCGCTTTGGCTCCACCACCGCAGCCTCCACCATGATCCTCAACGGCGGCAACTTGCTTGGAGCCGACTACATCGACGGTCGCACCAGCCGCAACGTCATCATCAACAGCCATCTGCAGGGCTCCGGCACCATCCAGGTGATGGGCGGACTCGGCAGTGGCAGCGGCAATCCCAACCTCGGCAATCATCGCATCATCTTTCAGCGCGCCGACAGCACCAACACCACATTCAACGGTCGATTTGTGCTCAACAACTCCGCCGGCATTGAAAACAACACCTCCAATGACTCCGGACCCGGCACCGGCAACGCCCTCGGCAATGCCACCATCGAATTTAAAGGCACCAATACTGCCCTCGACCTCCGCGACAACGGCACTGGCAACAATCAAACCATCGGAGGCTACACCGGCGTCAACCTCGAACTCACCTCCACCCAAAAAGGCGGCACCGCCAGCCTTGCTGTCACCCGCGGATCCGGCAGCAACGCCGGCAACACCATCGAGCTCGGCGACCTCACCATCGGCAGCCAATACTTCGACATCAACGCCCAGAACAGCTACCGCGCCGCCTTCACCGGAGACGTTCTCATCACTGGCAACGCCACCATTGCCACGCGCTACAACGGCAGCCTCACCAACAACGGTTCCATCCAGTTCAACAGCGCCATCAACGAAGACATCGCCGACCGTTCCCTCTCCAAAGTTGGCCCCGTCAACAGCCAGATGAACGCCCTCAACAGCATCAATGTCACCAACCTCAACCTCGTCCAGGGCATCCTCAGCCTGCGCGGCCCCTCCGGAGCCATCGGCCTCGGCCTGGGCGGCACCGGCACCGTCAATACTTCCATCAACGGCAGTCTTGTTCTCGACGACAACGCTGAGGGCACCGCCACCGGCAATCGCCTCAACGCCGACCTCGACGTCAACATGCGCGGCGGCACCCTCTCACTCCTCTCCGGCGCAGGCGGAAGCAACCAGTCCGTCGAAAATCTCAACCTCGCCGCCGGTTACAACACCTTCAACGCCACCGCCAACAGCAGTGCCGCTGTCCTCCAGCTCGGCAACGCCACCACCTGGACCCGTGCCACCAACGCGGTCGTCAACTTCACCGGCACCAACCTCGGCACCGCCGGCAACAACGGTCGCATCCTCATCGGTGGACAGGCCGACTCCGCCTTCCTCGGCGGCTGGGCCGTGGTCAGCCCCACCGCCACCACCCTCGAGTTCGCCAAATACGACGCCACCGGCGGCCTCGGCGTCAGCGCCTTCACCGCCTACACTTCAGGAGTGGCAGCCATCGATTACGTTTCCGGCAACCACATCAAAAAAACCGACAACGTCACCACCACCCTCGGTGCCACCTCCGTCAATTCCCTCAATCTCCAGCTGACCACCGCCATGGCTGCCACCACCGACACCATCAAGCTCGGAGGAGCCGCCAATCTTCTGCGAATCGAAAGCGGCGGACTCATCTCCAGCACCCAACCCGCCTTCATCGACCATTTCACCCCCGGCGTCGATAAGGGCCAAATCACCGCAGGGGCTGCTAACGACGACGCTGCCAGCCTCTACATCACCAACACCGCCAACCTCAGCATCGGCGCACGCCTCGTCAACAACGGCACCGGCGCACTCACCGTCGTGAAATCCGGCAGCGGCACCCTTTTCCTCACCAACACCAACGCCCTCGCCACCAACAACAACTTCACCGGCGGCCTCATCATCAACGCGGGACTTGTTCACGTCTACGCCAACTCCACCACCGCCATCGACGCTCTCTCCAGCAACATCACCCTGGCTGGCGGCGCTCTTGGGGTAAACACGAACAACCAGAACGGCAACATGACCAGCGCTCGCACCATCACGGTTGCTGCCAGTGGAAGCTCCCTGCTGCTTGACAACAACACCTCCGCCGCCCACGCCGACCCAGGTGCCAACACCGATAAAAACGTCACTTTTGCCGCCCTTAACTTCACCGCCCCAGCCTCCGGCGAAGGTGCCCCCACCCTCAACTTCGGCGGGTTCAGCAGTAACGACGCCATTTTCCAAACCGTCGACATCAGCAACGCCCCCACCATCAACATGGTCACCACCGACAGCAACTCGTGGATGCGCTTCAACAACCTGACTGGCAGTGGCGGCTTCACCCTCACCCAAACCGGCACCACCTATAACACCAGCACTGCCGAACACATCATCCTCGGAACCGGTGCCGCCGACACCACCGCCAACACCTACACCGGCGACATTGTCCTTCGCGGTGGCCGACTCCTCCTCAACAAAGGTCTTAACACCACCGCCATCACCGGCGATGTGATCATCAACGGCGGCACCCTCTCCTGGGCAGGCACCAATCGTGGCAACCAGTTCGCCGCCGGCAGCAAAGTCTACCTCATCGCAGGCAACCTCGGTCAGGCCGATGAAGGCACCACCAACGGCTTCACCAACGACTACGACGGCTACGTCTCTGAACTGATCATGACCGGCGGCCAGCTCAACAGCGGTCGCGTCAGCATGACCATCGACAAGGCCACCATCTCCGGCGGACTCATCGACGTCCAGGGCATCTCCAACCTTGGTGCCATCCTCACTCTCAACAACACCGAACTCCTCCAGGGTGCCCCCGCCATCAGCGTCAAAGGCGACGCCCTCACCGACCTCACCACCCTTGTTCTTGGCGGCGACTACTTCAAAACCACCGGCCAAAACATCAACCTCCTTTCCGCTCCTGCCACCTTCTCCGCCGGGGCCGAAGTTAGGCTCCTTACCGACATCACCGTCGCCACCTCCCCCTTCATGGCCAACAGTTACAGCTCCGGCATCAACGTCGCCGCCGGTCGCGAACTCGCCGCCATCGCCCGCGTCGACCTCGACGGTGCCACCCGCGATTTCAATATCGCCGACGCCGCCTACTACACCATCCAGCCCAACATCATCAATGGCGGCATCTCCAAGTCGGGTCTTGGCACCATGGTGCTCAGCTCCTTCCTCAACCAAAACACGTTTGACGGAGCTGTGGCTGTCAATGCCGGTGTCCTGGTGATCCGCAACAACAGCAGCCTCGGCAGCACCGTCGGAGCCACCACCATTGCCGCCGGAGCCACCCTCGAAGCCGAATCCGGCCTCGTCAGCGCTGAAAACATCACCCTCTCCGGCTTCGGAGCCGCCGACAAAAATGCCGCACTCCTCTCTTACCGCAGCGCCAACATTTTTACCGGTAACGTCGCCATCAGTGGTGACACCGCCCTCTCTACCTACGCCAGCAGCATTGCCTTCGACAGCAGCGCCCGCCCAGGCACCCTGGTCCCCATCTTCTCCCGCTCCGAACTGCGCTTCACCCAGGCTCTCACCGGCACCGGCAACCTCCTCGTTCGCGGTGACGGCCACCTTTACCTCGACGGCGGCCTCGGCAACACCGGCAGCCTCCTTAAAGATGGCGGTGGCTACGTTTACCTCAGCGGCCCCAGCACCTACACCGGCATCACCGACATCGGCGCTGGCGTCCTGCGCACCTCCACCACCCTCGGCACCACGGCCCAGGGCACCCGCGTCCTCGGGGGAGCTTCCCTCCAGCTCACCGGCAACACCAATCTCGGCAACGAATCCCTCGAACTGCACGGCATTGGCCACACCAGCCAGCGCGGATCTCTCGTCAACCTCTCCGGAAACAACACCGCCAGTGGCGTCATCAACCTCGTCACCGACACCCAAAATCCCCTCGCCGCCATCCACTCCATCGACGGACTCATGACCCTCACCGGCGGCGTCATCAGCGCCACCAATGCCAACCTCGCCGTGTCCGGACCCGGCAACGGCAGCATCGCTGGCGGCATTGCCACCGGCACCGGCACCCTTACCAAACGCGGCTCCGGCAAATGGACCCTCTCCGGCCCCACCGCCAGCACCTTCACCGGAGCCACCACCATCGAAGGCGGCACCCTCGAAGTCGACACCGCCTCCAGTCAGCTCTCCGACACCGCCGCCCTCAACCTCAACGGCGGCAATCTCGCCCTCACCGGCAGCGGCACCGAAACCGTCAACGGCCTCAACCTCAACGCCGGTGGAGCCGAAATCGCCCTCGGCAGCGCCACCCTCAACATCGGCACCCTCTCCCGCAGCGCCGGAGCCACCGTCAACTTCACCACCGCGGGCAACCTCCCCACCACCGCCACCAACACCAACGGCATCCTCGGAGCCTACGCCACGGTTGGCGGACGGGACTGGGCCAGCGTCAATGGCACCACCGTCACCGCCCTCGCCACTTACACCACCCTTTACGAAGACACCAACCTCGCCAACGGCACCCTCGCTCCCACCCCCACCCTCACCACCGCCGACAATCTCCTTGTCGACCGCACCCAGCAAAACGTCACCACCACCGCCGTCAATGCCAACAGCCTAAAAATCACCACCGGTCTCGGCCTCGCCCAAAAAGCCCTCGGCATCACCCTCGGCAGCGGCGGCGTCCTCTACGATGGCACCCCCGGCTCCACCTTCGGCATCGCCGGAGCCACTGCCAGCCTCAACGCCGGCAGCAACGAACTCGTCTTCCAAATCCACGAAGGCACCCTTGATGCCAACATCATCCTTGCAGGCACCGGCGGCCTTACCAAAAACGGCACCGGCACCCTCATCCTCAACGCCGGCAACACCTTTACCGGCGACATCAACATCAACAACGGCACCCTCGCCATCCAGGGCGCTACCGGAGATCCCACCGCGCTCGGTGCCATTGGGGCACGCACCGTCAACATCAACGGAGGAACCTTCTCCGTTGCCACCGGACTCTACGACCCCGCCGTCACCACCAAATCCTTCGTCATCGGCACCGACGGCGGCACCATCCACGTTGGAGGCGGCGACCAAATTCATACCTCCACCACCATCATCAGCCAGATGATCCTCAACGACCCCGGCCAGTTCTCCGGCACCGGCACCCTCACCAAAACCGGCGACGGACGCCTCAACCTCAACAACACCTACGACTTCACCGGCGACATCAACGTCCAGGACGGTATTCTTATCGCCGGTGCCACCGCCATCGGCGGACGCCAGCCCGGCCAGACCATCACCGTCGGTAAAGGAGCCACCCTCGCCCTCGCCGCCACCGAATTCGACGGCACGCTCAACTTCAACGACGGTTCCACCTACATCGCCAATGGCAACGGCATCACCACCGCCTTCAACGGCCTCGTCAACCTCAACGGCACCGTCCACACCTACCTCCAAAACATCGGCAGCTTTGTAAACGGAGCCAACCTCGCCTTCAACAACCGTGTCACCCTCGGCTCAGCCTCCACCTGGAACATCTACGGTCGCGACGGCGGCACCGTTGGAGCCTCCGGCAACGCCCTCTACCTCAACAGCCCCAACGACATCTCCGGCACCATCCGCATCAACGCCAATGCTCTTGTGGTCGCCTCCAACGCCGGCTCTCTCGGCAACGCCACCAATCGTGCCACCGTCGAACTCGCCGGTCCGAATGCCCGACTCATGCTGCGCGAAAACAGCACTGCCGACTTCAATTTCAACCTCAATGTCAATGCCAACTCCGTCTTGGAATTGCGCAACGCCGGAGCCAACGCCGGCCACTATTTCAGCATCAACAACCTCAATGTTGCCGACAAGGCCATCTTTACCCTCAACGGAGGCAACAACGAACAGCTCCAAGTCGCAGGCACCGCCAACTTCGCCGGCAGCGCCATCTTGAACCTCAGCACTGCCAGCATCAACGCGGTCTTCCGTGAAGTGACGGGCGGCAGCAACATCAGCAAACTGGGCGCCGGCAGCCTCTTTCTCACCGGCGCCACCGGCTGGAGCAACACCTATACCCAATACTTCGGCAACACCCAGCTCTTGCAAGCTGGCACCCTGAACGGCATCGACTCCCTCGTCATCAAAGGCGGCCGCTTCTCCATCGACAATTCACAAGGCAGCTTCAACATCAACCGCCTCTCCGACACCCTCGCCGTCACCATGTGGGGCGGCGATTTGATCAGCAGCGGCACTGAAGCCGTCGGAACCCTCACCGCCCGTGGCAGCCTCGACATCCGCCAGCTCTACGCCAGCGCCACCCTCGGCTCCAATGGCCCCACCGCCAGTGTCCTCAGCTTCTCCAACTCCATCACCGCCGCCCGTCAACTGGGTGCCACCATCGACTTCCGCGCTGAAAGCGGCGGCACCCTCGGTGGCACTGGCGTGAGCCCTCGCATTGTCTTCAACGGTCAGGCCACCACCACCTTCCTAGGCGGCGGCATCGTCAACGGCAACGACTGGGCCCAATACAACGCCGCTGTCGATGGCGGTTTCCAACGCGGTGTATTGTCCCAAGGCACCTATGCCAGCAATGGCGCTGAAACCGGCTGGCTATCCACCCAAAACATCAACCTCACCACCATCAGCCCCACCCTCACCGGCTCCCGCACCATTCAAAGCCTCCGCTTCGACACCGGCACCGCCCGCACCCTCACCCTCGGCTCCAACAACCTCACGATCACCAGCGGCGGCATCATGGTTACCACCGCAAACGGCACCCACACCATCGGAGCCAACATCACCGACACCGGCGTCCTCACCGCAGGCATCGCCAGCGACGGCATTGCTGATGAACTCTTCGTCCATCTGGTCAACGGCGGCGGTGCCCTCGTCATCAATGCCCTCATCGCCGACAACGGCACCGATCCGCTCAGCTTCGTCAAGGCCAGTGGCGGCAACGTGACCCTCAACAACCCCAACAACAGCTTCAGCGGTGGACTCTACCTCAACGAAGGTGGCATCACCCACACCAACCTCACCACCGGCCTCGGCGCAGCCAACAGCACCATCTTCCTCCAGGGTGGCACCCTTGCCCTTCGCCACGACAACGGCGGCACCAGCACCGGCACCCTCAGCTACAACCACAACATCAACACCCGCGCCAACAGCACCCTCAGCCTCGACCGCGCCACCGGCACCAGCAGCATCACCGCCAACACCATGGTGTTCCAAAAACTCACCATCGACGACGCCACCCTCACGGTCCGCAACAACATCAACACTGGCACCGCTGCCTCCAACTACAACGCCCGCTTCACCCAGGGTGCCACCTTCAGCGGCCTCGCCATCCTCGACATCGCCCGCAACGGCACTGCTGGCAACCAGGCCGCCGCCACCATCGTCGGCGAAACCAGCGGCACCGGCACCCTCATCAAAAACAACGCCGGAGCACTCGAATTCGGCACCGCCGACCTCCTCGACAGCATCGCCAACACCTGGAACGGCGACCTCATCGTCAACGCCGGCGACATCCGTCTGCAAAAAACCGCCGGCACCCAGGCCATCGGTGGAAACATCATCATGAACGGCGGCATTCTCACCTCCTTCGCCTCTAATCAGATTGCCGATACCGCCAGCATCACCATGAACAACGGCACCTTCAATCTTCGCGGCAACGCCGAGACCTTCGCCTCCCTCACCGTCAATGGTGGCCTTTTCCGCACCAACACCGGCGGCACGGCGGTGGCAACCACCAGCATCACCACCATCACCGGCGACGTCAACGTCAACAACGTCACCCAAAACGACAGCCTGCTCATCGACAACCTCACCGTCCTCGACATTCTCGGCACCCTCTATCTCAACACCACCTTCAGCCGCGTCGAAACCGCAGCCACCGGCCATCTCATCGTCGGCGGACTCGACATGACCGGCAGTGGAGTCCGTGTCGCCAACGGCTCCGGTGTCTCCAACTTCACCCTCAACGGCAACATTACCACCCGTGCCAGCGAACAGTCCGCCATCATCAACGGCGACAACGATTCCGACTCCTTCTTCAACCTCAGCCCCGGAACCACCAACATCAACCGCACCTTCGACGTCGCAGACGGTGGTGCCGAAGATGACTTCATCATCAACGTCACCATGCGCAACGCCATCAGCGGCGGCACCGGCAGCGGATTCACCAAAACAGGCGCAGGCTCCATGGTTTTTGTCGGCACCCGTGCCAACCTCTTCACCGGAGTCGTCAACGTCAACGAAGGACGCCTCGACCTCCGTAAAGACGCCAGTCTCAACACCATCAGCGGCTCCGCCCTCAACATCGCCAGCGGTGCCACCGTCCGCCAGCTGAACAACCAGCAAATTCTCGACGCCGCCACCCTCACCGTCAACGGCACCTACGACCTCGATTACGGCAATGCCAGCGAAACCGTCGGCGCCATCAGCGGCACGAATTCCAGCGCCAGAATCCTCCTCGGTCCTGGCAGCGCCCTCACGACCAACTTTGACTCCACCGCAGGCGTCGTCACCTACGCCGGTCAAATTCTCGGCACCGGTGCCAGCAACGCCACCACCACCACCGGCGGCATCATCAAGGGCGGTGTCGGCTCCTGGAACCTTACCGGCAACAGCGAATTCGCCGGCAACGCCATCGTCAACGCGGGCGAACTCTCCATGATGGGCGTCATGAAAGGCAATACCACCTACGTCAAAACCAGCGCCACCCTTTCCGGTGCCGGAACGCTTGCCAACGTCATCCTGGAAGCGGGCTCCACCCTCAAACCCGGTGCCATTGCCGACACCGCAGATACCAGCATCGCCACCCTCACCATCGCCGGTGACTTCTCTGCTGCCGCCAGCTCCATCACCCGCATGCAGCTCCAAAGCGCCACCACCAACAGCGACTTCGGCGGATTCACCTTCGACACCCCCGACTACATCAACTTCATCACCACCGCCGCCAACACCAACCTTGCCTGGCAGGACATCACCACCGGCAGCATGGACCACCTCAACATCACCGGCACCCTTGGCGACAACGGCGACATCACCCTCGCCAGCGGAGCCCAGTTCACCTTCAACGCCATCGGCTACACCGGAATCTCCGGCGATGTCTTCAAACTCATCGACTGGACCGGCTCGGCTGACAATGCCGCCTGGCTGGCCAACAACGGAACCTTCATCCGCGGAGGCGGCGACATCGGCGATCTCGATCTCCCCACCCTCACCGAAGGCCTCATGTGGGACACCCGACTATTCTCCAGCCATGGCACCCTCATCGTCGTCGGCGAGGCCGTCCCGGAACCTGGCCGCGCTGCTCTCATTCTCCTCGCCTGTGCCACCCTCCTGTTCCGCCGCCGACGGTAATCGATAGCTATGCGGTAACTGTTGGCTTGGCTGCACCTTCACGTCAGCCCTGACTGGCTGCATCCCACCTGTAGATTTCCTGAGCGATCTCTCCTCCTCGCAAGATTGAGATCGATGGGGATGTTCAGCGCATGCTTAGCGCGTCCAGATTAATCCTTAATCAAAGTTAATGGTATAATTACCAAAGGCATCTTTTCACAGAAATAAAAACTTTGCCTTGAAAAAAACCTTCTGGTTCGCTTGTATGGCCCTCTCTCCAAGGTTCATTCTTTCTCTCCGGTCTATCTGCCCACCCCCAACAATTCACCCGCCATTCAATCAATGTGCGGAACCTCCTGCCCCTTCCTCATCCATGAAAACATCATTCCATCGCCGCCGCTCCATCACCGTGGTTATGAGTTTAATGGCTCTGCTGCGACCTGTGGATGCTCAAACGTTTACCTGGGATGGCGGCGGAGACGGAAATTGGAGTGATACGACCAAATGGTCATCCGATCCCTTCTTTCCCAATTCTCCTGAGGCTATCGTCAACTTCAGCAGCATTATTAATCCCATCGCGGCCCCTACCATCATCACCCTGGATGTTCCAGCAGTGATCGGTCAGTTAAACATGGGCGTCAGTGGCAACATTGCCTTAACCATCGCCGGAGCGAATGCCCTCACCTTCAACAATGGCGTGGCCAACGCGGTGATCAACAAAGCTTCGGGATTCAACGGGGTGGATCTCATTTCGACCGCCATTGTTCTCAACAACAACCTCACCCTCAACAATGCCTCCACCGGCACCCTTACCCTCGCGGGACCAATCACCGAATCCGGTGGCAGCCGGTCAATTTCAAAAACCGGTTCAGGAACCGGCGCGGTCGTTTTGTCTGGAGACAACAGTTTCACCGGAGGTGTGAGCGTTTCAGCTGGCGTCCTCCGGGTTAACGGTCCCGCTGCCTTGAACTCGAGCGCTGTCAACGACATCACTCTATCGGGAGGCACCCTGGAACTGAGATCCAATGGCGACAGCACCCAGGCTCTGGAAAACATTATTTTTGGAGACAACGTGGCCGTCACCGGCAACACCACCATCCTTGTCGACCGCCTCACGGGCCTGCCAGGCCCGACATTCATCACTCCACTCAACAAAAACCTTCAATTCGGCAATTTCACCATTGGAGCCCAGACTCTGACGGTCACCGCCTCCAACGGCTACGGCCTCGAATTCACCGGCGACACCATCCTCACAGGTGCCGCCACCTTCGCCGTCGGCGGCGGTGGTCGAGGCTCCAACGTTGTCGCATCCACCACTCTCGCCGGAGTTGTCGATGACGATGCCGGCAATTTTGGTCTCACCAAGTCCGGCAACGGCACGCTGGTATTGGCCAACACCGCCAACACTTTTGGCGACAACAACATCATCACGGTGAGCGGTGGCATCCTCCAGGCCAATGGCGAAGGCAGCCTTGGACACCTCGGCAACTCGATCAACCTCACCGCGAACAGCCTCACCCAAGGGCTTCGCTTCAACTACTCCGGCACCACCAACCGCACCATTCGTAGCAACGCCGCCAGTGTCGGCCTCGACGTTACTGACGGAAACACCATCACCCTGGCCAACGCGCTGGACTTCAGCGCCGCCGGTAACAATCTCGGGAAAAATGACGCGGGGCGCCTCATTCTAGCCGATGCCGCTCCCACCATAGCAGGTGCCGCAGGCATCTGGAATGGCAACCTCACCATCAGTCAGGGAGCCGTGCAAGTTTCCGGCCAGGCCGCACTCGGCAGCACCACTGGCGTCACCACAGCCAGTGGAACCGCCGCCTCATTGGAATTCAACAACGCGGGAGTTATCACGGAAAACATCAACATCACCAATGGCAACCAGACCAACCGCGGCCTCAACGGCTTGGGCGTCGTCCGGGCAACGGCTGGAACCACCACCCTCAACGGCACCGTGGCTCTTGCCGCCACCTTGGGCAACAACCAGGTTTCCACCGTGCTGGTGGCGGGCGTCGCCAACGGTGCCACCCTCAACCTCTCCGGCACCAACGCGGTCACCTTCAACAACAACTCCGCAGCCGATGGCGACAATCGCAACTTCAACCTCCACTTCCTTGCCGAAGGCACTGGCGTCGGCAACATCACCTCCGCCATCACCAATGTGGGCACCTACAACCGCAGACACAGCATCCGCTTTGCTGGTGACGGCACCTGGAACGTCACCGCCGCCAATTTTTTTGGTGGCACTGCCGGTGCGACCACCGCTGCCACCACCAACGTGTTTGTCACTTCGGGCACACTGAGATTGAGCGGCCTTGGCACCTTCGCCGCACCTGCCGCCGCCGACGTTCTCGCTGGCCGTATTGATGTCAGTGCCAATGCCCGTCTGGTGCTCGACGACAGCGATAGCGATCAAAACCGCCTCAACACCCGCACCCTTCGCCTCCTCGGCGGCGGCGACCTCTACTACGTCGGCGGCAACAGCGCCAACACCTCCGAAAACCTCGGCCAAAGCGCCGCATTCAACCTCGATCGCGGCGCGAGCATCATCAACATCGACGCGTCTGACACCCACTCCGCCACTCTGAATACCGGAACCGTGGGAGCCGTCTCGCGTTCCAACCTCGCCACCCTCACCATCACCGGCGACAACATCGGCAGCGCCGCGGCCGCAGGCGTCGGCGTCATCGTCGGCGGCAACGCCGCTGGCGGTTTCAGCTACTCCGGCCAAACCGGTGCCACCGGCACCACCAACAAATCCATCATGCCCTGGATTCTCGTCCAAAACTCCAGCCTCCCGGGTGGCGTCGCCTTCGGCACCTCCAACTCCGCCGCTGCAGCCACCACCACCGGAACCAACGTCGTGCGCGGCCTCGCTGCCAACGAATCCGCCACCACCCTCGTCTCCATCGGCAGCGTCGGCCACGTCGCCAACGTCAATCCCAATGTCACCCTCGCCACCGACGCCACCGCCACCGGCCAGTTCCTCATCAACTCCCTCCGATTGGATGCCGGGGCCGACGTCACCCTCGGCGGTCAAGGCAGCACCCTCACCCTCGAAAGCGGCGGCCTCCTCATCACCGGCGCAGGCACCGAAATCAGCAACGGCTTCCTTTCCACTTCCTCCAACCGCGATCTCATCGTCCACGCCCTCGGAGACACCACCATCAGCGCCAACATCGTAGGCACCAGCGGAGGACTGACCAAAACCGGAACCGGGACCCTCACCCTCAGCGGTCAAAACAGCTACACCGGAGAAACCAGCATCCAGGCCGGCACCCTCATTCTTGACGGGGGCAAAGACACCCTCTATTTCGGCCAAAATCTTTTCATCGGACCAGCCGCCACCGTCGATCTCAACGGCAACAACCAATACGTCGCCTTATTGCTCACCCAAGGCTCCGAATTCTTCGGCTACAGCGGTGAATACGCCACCGTCACCAACACCAGTGCCACCGCCGCCACCCTCACCATGGGCACCGCAGCCGTCAATTACGACGGCGTCATCACCGGCAATATCACGGTCGCACGCGGCCAAAACAATGCCTCCTACTCCGACTGGAACCTCTATCGCGATAACACCCACACCGGCCCCACCATCCTCACGGGTGGCCGCACCCAGTTGATCGATGACGCCAAGTTCTCCGCCACCTCCCGAATCGACATCCAAAACGCCACCCTCCTCATCCAAAACGGCGGAACCTACGGTCGGCCCGACACCGACAAAATCAACGACACCGCCGACATCAACCTCACCGCGGGCATGTTTCAATACCGCAACACCCAGGGCTCCAGCACCACTGAAGTCGTCGGCAATCTCACCATCGGTGCCGGCATGTCGGTCATCGACGCCGGCGAAACCGGAGGTGGCATCAACACCGCTCACATTCAATTCGCCAGCCTCACCCAGGCAGCTGGTCAACACGGCACCGTGCGTTTTGACGGCGGCCAAATCAATGGAACCATCGGCAACGCGTCCAACGTTTATTTCGCCACTGCCCCCACACTTTCCAACAATCTCATCGGTGGTTGGGCCATGTTTGACCGTGACTTCGCCAGCTACACCGGCACCGGTGGCGTGGGCCGCTTGAGCAGCGCCGGTTACGCCGGTTATCATCGCACCAACTACAGCAACGCCACCATCAACGGAATTAATTCCGCCCAGGCTGGTGAAAATATTCAGATGCTCGGAACCGGTGCCACCGCCGCCGGTCACAGCGTCACCCTGGCCGCCGACACCACCCTGAATGCCCTCTCGTATCAAGCCGCCAACACCGCAGGAACCGCCGTTTTCGATCTCGGTGGCAACACCCTCACCGTTCAAAGTGGCGGACTCTCCCTTAGCCCGTCCGCGTCGAGCGACACTCCTGTCAGCCTCAACGTCACCAACGGACTCCTGACCGCCGGGGCCGCAGGCGTCGGTGGCGATCTTTACATTCATCACCTTCCGTTCCAAGGCACCGACAACACCGAGCGCCGCAGCATCAACCTCGGAGCCACCATCACCGACAACGCTGGGGGAGCCGTCGCCCTGGTCCTCAACTCTCAAAACCATAATGGCGGCGCCGCTCGCCGGTCCACGCTCTACATCACTGGAGACAACGAACACACCGGCGGCACCTGGGTCAACAGCGGTCGCATTGTCCTCAACACTGCCGGAGCCAACGGCACCACCATCACCGCCCTTCCCGGAGACCTCACCATTACCGGCGGCATCCAGCAAAACACCAGCTCTTTCGATGGCACCAACATGTCACAATTGGGAGAAGTCTTCTCCTACAGCTCCGGTCAAATTGCCAACACTTCCAACGTCACCCTCAACGGCACCGCCCGCCTCGACTTCACCGGCACCCCCGCCGGCATCGCCGCCTCCCCCAATACCGTCATCGCCCAAACCGTCGCCAGCCTCAATTTCAACAACACCGGCGGGCAGTCCCCCACCGTCATGCTCGGCAACGGCGACCTCACCATCAACGGCAACATCAACGCCGCCAGCACCAGCGTTGGCACCAACACCATCTCCAACATCAGCCGCACCGGCACCGGCAGAATCGACTTCGCCGGAGCCACCCGCGACATCAACGTCTCGGCCGTCACCGTCAACGGCATCGCCGTCCAGGAATTGCTCTCCTCCCTCAACATCAATGCCCCCATCACCAACGCCGCTGGCATCAACAAAACCGGCAACGGATTGCTCATGCTTTCCGCCCAAAGCGATTTCACGGGTGACTTCAACCTTCAGCAGGGCGGGATTCTGCTGAACGCCAGCAGCACCCCCAGCACGTTCCTCAGCCAGGTCATCACCGGTCCCCTTGGCGCAGGGAACCTCAACGTTTCCAGCGGCACCTACATCGCTGCCAACACCGCCTCCACCATCGCCAACAACCTCAACGTCCTCGGCGGTGACCTCAACTTCAAAGGCATCCAAAACATCACCTTCAACAACGGCACCACCTTCAACAACGCCACCACCACCGTCACTGTTGAAGAATTCAACATGACCGCCACCCTCAACGGCCCCCTCACCACCCCCGCCGCCATGGCCCTGGTCAAAAATGGCAACGGCACCCTTGTCCTCTCCACCATCAACACCTTCACCGGAGGCATCACCCTTAACAGCGGCACCCTCATCGGCCAGACCCCCACCAGCGCCGCCTCATCAGGCTCTCCCTTCGGATCCGGCGACATCACCTACAACGGTGGCGTCCTCTCCCTTCGCAGCGCCAGCAGTGACGCCGTCTTCGGCAACGACATCATCGTCAACCCTTCCCTCGGCTTCGTGAATCTCGATGTCCAGGGCGGCAACATGATCACCATGGGCACTCTGAATATCGCCATGGCCCCCAATCCCCAGGTGACCCAAATCAACGTTAGCGGAACCATTAACTCCATCCTCAAATTCCAGGACGAAACGCTCGGCTCGAACAGCCTCCCCGCCTCCACCGCCCGCACCGCAGGCCAGTTCCAGACCTTCAACATCGCCACCGGAGTCACCACCATCCTGATGGACTCCTACGCCCGCAACAACGAGCCCCTCAACATTGGCCAAGGCAGCCTTTTCCTCGGCGGTGCCAACACCTTCGCCAACGGAACCACCATCAGCACCAGCGGCCAGGGCGCGGCCCCGACCGCCAACGCCGCCACCGCCATCTACGGCGCCGGTCAAACCGTCACCCTAAGCGGCGGCACCACCGGCACCCCCATCACTTACAGCATCATGCCGCAAACGAATAACGTCGCTGGCGTCATCCCCGGCAACGTCACCGGCGGATTGCAGCAAAGCGCGACCAATGTCGCCTCCGGAAGCCTCAACATTGCCTCCGTTTGGGGCCTCGGTGCCACCAGCATCTACAACGGCGTCAACCCCAACGACGCCTCGTTTGATCGGGTTCCGCATACCAATGCCAGCATCTCCACCCTCGGCGTCTACAACGGTTACCTCGACATCACCACCGCCGGCATCTACGAGTTCCTTCTGGGGTCCGACGACTTCAGTTCCCTGGTCATCGACGGCGTCGAAGTCGGACGCGACATCTTCTCCGGTCACGGTGTGCAGGACACCGCCCGCGGCAGCATTTTCCTGTCCGCAGGCCAGCATGCCATCACCTTCAAGTTCAACACCGGCACCGGCACTCCGGGCGGTGGTGGACGCCTGCTTTACTCCGGAGCCGATACCGCAGGCAACGGCACCTTCAACAACTGGCAGGCCATCGACCCTTCCAGACTCAGCTACTTCACCGGACCGGCCAGCGTCGCCAACAACTACTACAACGCCGCGCAAATCGACAACGATTACGTGCTCAACCCCTCCTCGGTTTTCACGCTTCAGGGACTCGGCAGCGACTACAATTCCACCGTCAAAACCCTGTCCATGGGTGCCGGATCACAGCTTAACATCACCAACGATCTCGGCACCGCCGGTGTCGGAGGCACCGGGTTCCTCGGCGTTCTCGGCGTCACCACCATCAATGGTGCCAACGCCATCATCAACCCCTCCTCCGGCCACTTCAACCTCATCGGAGGCATCAACGACAACAATTTCGGTCTCACCAAAACCGGGATCGGCGCTCTCTCCCTCAACAACAGCAGCGCTTTCACCGGCACCTTCAACATCAACGCGGGCACCGTCGTCCTGCGTGAAACCAACGCCCTCTCGACCGGCTCCAACATCGTCGCTTCGGGAGCTTCCGTTGATCTCTATGGCGTCGGCTCCAGCATTGGACGCAACCTCACCATCAACGGCATCGGGACCGCCTCCCAAATCGGTGCCATCTACAACAGCCAGGCCACCACCGCCACTTTCGCCGGCAACGTCAGCCTCGCCTCCAGCAGTCAGGTCGCTGGTTATGGTGACATCATTCTCTCGGGCACCGTCAACGCGGCAGCTGGCAGCACTTTCACCAAAGCCGGGGCCAACACCCTCACGCTCACCGGCAACAATACCGCCACCATGCTCGGCCCCGTTGCCGTCACGCGCGGCATCCTCAACAACGGACTGCTCAACAGCGGCACCACCGGCGCGCTCGGCTCCGGTTCGATCACCATCAGCGCCAACGCCGCCCTCAACCTCAGCGGTAACAACCTCGCTCAAAACCTCACCCTCAACGGCACCTCGATCAGCAACACCGGCCCCAACGCGAACACCCTCGGCAACCTCATCAACAGTTCCATTTCCAACTCCGTGGCGTTCCGCAATCTCGTCACCCCCGGCAGCAACATGCTGCAGCTCGCCAATACCGCCAACACCGCCACCGTCAGCGGCAACATCACCCTCAGCACCGCCACGTCCGGCATCGGCTCCAACACCTTCTCCTCCGGCGGTGACATCATCATCACCGGCAATGTCGGCGGCAACCAGGCCCTCACCAAAGTCGGCGGCAACACCGTCTACCTCCGTGGCACCAATAACTACACCGGCGGAACCAACGTCAACTGGGGCTCCCTGGTGCTTGATGGCGCAGGCGTTCTCAGCGGCGCAGGCGGTCGCGTTCAAGTCGATGAAGGTGCCACCTTCACCATCGACAACAGCACCACCTTCACCAACAACCGCATCAACAACGGGGTCACCGGCAACAACAAAAATCTTATCCTGCGCGGTGGCACCGTCAACATCATCGGCAATGCCACCAACACCAACGACGTCACCGAAACTTTCAGCGCCAGCGTCACGGGTGGAACGACTGCGGGGATCAACGTCGAACAGGGGCACAGCAACCTCAACCTCAACGTCACCGGACTCACCGGCGGCTCCGTCACCCTCACCGCTACTCGCGGCTCTGGTGGCTCCGACCTCTCCAATGCCAACGCCGGCACGATCCTCATCAAAGGCGCAAACCTCGGCCTGAATGCCGTCGGCACCGATGGATCCACCAACCTCCTCCTCTCCAATGCTGGCTCCGCTGGCGCTGCACTTGCCATGTTTGGTCAAAACACCAACGTTGTCGCAGGCGGAGCCAATGGCATCAAAAACAAGGGTCTTGCCGCTTATGCCCTGGTTGACAACGGCGCCAATGTCGATTTCGCCACCCTCGACAGCACCGGGCTGGGTGTCCGCGCCATCGCCGCCAACGAACGCGAAACCGCCAACACCTGGGTCAACAATTCCAATGTTCTCTTCACCTCCGCCGCCAACGCCACCGTCAACACCGTCCACAGCGTCAATTCCATCAAACTCACTGGCGGATCCATCAACCTCCTCCAGGGCAGCAACCTCAACGTCCAAAGCGGCGGTATCCTTGCCACCGCCAGTTCCAGCATCAATGGACCCGGCATCATCGGCGCAGAAGGAGCAGGCAACAACTCCACCACCGGTGCCGCCCAGAACCTTTACTTTTGGACCCATGGTGCCAGCACCACCCTCACCATCAACGCCAGCATCGGCTCCATGCAGAGCAACACCGGTCGGGTTAATGAAATGATCAAAGCGGGCGAAGGCACCCTCGTCCTCGGCGGCTCCAACTTTACCCTCACCAACACCCGCATTCAGGAAGGCACCCTCCAGATCAACAACGCCAGTGCCATTTACTATCGCATGACCAACCCGGCAGGTGCCTCTTTATTCAATGGCAGCAACACCGGCCCCACCCTCCAGGTCAACGGCACCGGCATCCTCGACCTGAACGGCCACGCCCTCACCGTCAACAACTTCAGCAGCATCGCCCCCGCAGGCAACCAGGGCTCGCTGGCCGGCGGCACCGTCATCAACAGCGTCGCGGGCACCCAAACCCTCAGCATCAACGCCACCACCAGCAATACCTGGTATGGCAACATCAGCAGCGGCACCGGCACCATCAACTTCAACCGATTCGGTCGCGACACCTTCACCATCGGCAACTCCAACACCTACACGGGCACCACCACCATCGGCGGCGGTGCCACCACCATGGTGGACCTTGGTGCCCTACGAGGCACCAGCAGCGTTTCCATCAATCAAGCGGCTCTCATCTGGAATGACAACGGCAGCCAGTCCGACTCCTTCCGACTCGGAGTCACCCCTGCCAACATCATCATGAACGGCGGCGGCTTCCAATACAACGGCCGTCTCGGTGAATCCTCTGTCGCCAACCTCGGCAACGTCACCCTCAACAGCGGCGCCAGCCAGTTCACCACCAACGCCGCCACCCTCGGTTCGGCCACCACTCAAATCACCAGCCTCACCCGCAACGTCGGTGCCACGGTCAATTTTGCCGGCAGTGTGCTCGGCGACGACGGCAACGTGAAAGTCACCGGCACCGCCCCCACCAATTACAATGGCATCGTCGGCGGCTGGGCCGTCACCAACACCGGCAACCCCTACAACGGCCGCAGCAGCACCATCCAGGGCGGCGACTTCGTCATGTATGACCCCGTGTCCGGCTTCCGCGCCATCGTCGACTACCAAACCACCGGCGGCATCACCTTCGCCAACGCCGCCAACTCCGGCAACCGGCCCGCCTTCGGCAACGCCGCCTTTGCCGCCAACAACAACGTCCGCGTCAACAACAACACCACCCTCGCCGCAGGCAACAACATCGCCAACTCCTTCAGCATCGGCATCGACAACGCCGCCCTCACCCTTTCGTTCGCCAACCCCGCCGACACCCTCTACGTCCAATCCGGCGGCATCCTCGGCAGCACCGCCAACCAGGCCAAAACCATCGGAGCCAGCGTCGCGGCAGGCGGCAAAATCACCGCTGGCAATCTCGATGGCAGTTCCGGGCTTGGCAATGCCGCCAACGAGCTTTTCATCCACAACCTCAGCAATGTCATCACCATTAACGCGCAAATCGTCGACAACGCTGCGTCCGCCGTCAACCTCGTCACCAGCACCGGCTCTCAAAATGGTCCCGTCATCCGCCTGAACAACACCAACACCTACACCGGCACCACCACCATCAACTCCACCGATCTGCGCCTGAACTCCGCCGTCGGACCCGCCATTGCCAACAGCCTCAACATCACCGTGAACGGCGGCACCGAAAACGCGGGCGACTCCGGCAGGCAGGCCAATGGTCGCATCTTCTTCGAACAAAACGACCAGCTTAACAACGCCGCCACCCTCAACCTTCACAGCGGCATCGCAGGTCTCGACCTCAACAACTTCAGCCAAACCCTCGCCAACCTCAACTTCCAGAACATCGGCGGTCACACGGGCAACTCCAACGGCGTCGGCCCCACCGTGCGCACCGGCACCGGCATCCTCACCCTCGCCGGAAACATCAGCGCGACCAACATCAGCAACACCAGCACCATCGCCAACATCTCGGGCAACCTTGCACTCACTGCCGGCCAGCATACGGTTAACGTGACCGCTAACACCAACGCCGCCGCCCAGATCGGCCTCGCCGTGAATGGCGAGATCAGCGGCCCTGGCGGCATCGACAAAACCGGCGACGGCGTCTTCGCCCTCACCGGCATCAGCACCTACACCGGAGCCACCAACATCACTGAGGGCACCCTCGTTCTCGGCGGCCTGCGCGAAGACGCTTCGGACAACAACGCTGTCATCGCGTCCTCGCGCTTCAACATCAGTTCTGCTGCCACCGTCGACATGCGCGGTGGCAACGCCATCATCGGCTCCCTTGCCGGAGCGGGCACCGTCACCAATTCCGTCTACGCCATCAACAGCAACGGCAACAACGGCAACCCCGCCGTTCTCACCCTCGGTGCCGACAACAGCAGCACAGCCAACTTCTCGGGACGTTTCACCAACTTCATCAACGGCGTCAACGAACTCTCGGGCTTCAACCTCAACGTCACCAAAATCGGCAGCGGCACCCAGACCATCTCCGGCGACAACGCCGCCGCCATCGCCTCCCTCACCAGTGCGGGAGACATCAACAACGTCGGCACCCTCGACATCCAGGAAGGCACTATCAAAGTTGACGGAGCCAACGGCAGCCTCGGCTTTGCCACCATCAACATCAAACAAGGTGCCGCCCTCACCCTCGACAACAGCACCGACAACAAAACCAACCGCCTGGGTGGATACCGCCTCACCGACTCCGCCAACGGCCCCGGCGACATCGCCAACGACGTCGCCACCTTGCGCGTCATCAACATGCAGGGCGGGACCATCAACTTCATCGAAGGTGACACCCTCATCAACGAAGGCATTGGCTCCGCCGCCCTCAGCCTTGCCACCAACCCCGGCGTCGGCACCGTCAACCTCAACTCGGGTGCCTCCACCTGGAACTTCGACGACACCCTCGGCAACGGTGGTGCCACCATCACCCTCAATTCGCTCGGTGCAGGTGGCGGCTCACTTTACGTCAATGTCGGCAGCAACCAAACCCTTGGCCGCACACTCGCCGGCACCGACAGCATCAACATTTACATCAACAACGGCATGACGTCGCAGGGCACCGGCACCCTTCAGGCCACCGGCACTGCGGTCGCTTCGGCTGCAGGAGTCTCGGGCAATATCGTCGGCGGCATCCGTGCCGACTTCACCGCCACCGACTCCACCGGCACCGGTTTTGTCACCTACGATCGATACGGTTACCGCCTCCTTGCCGCCACCGAATACTCCGCCTTCCCCGTCCAGCCCAACAGCCCGCTCACCACAGGAGCTGCCGCCACTCCCACCAATCCCCCCGCCAGCTGGGCCGCCGTCAGCCCCACGCTTTCCGCCACCTATACTGGCAACGCCCTCGTCACCGAGGCCCAGACCTTCACCACCACCACCACCATCAACAGCCTTCGCCTCGATGACGGCGGTGGCATCACCTCCGCTGGCGGTTCAGCCATCCCCGGCAACAACCCGGCGGTCCAAAGCTACAACGCCCTGGGCAATTTCAACATCCTCACCATCAGCAGCGGAGCCATTGTCGCCAATGCTGGAAACACCGGACTCAACGGTGGAGCCATCAGTGCAGCAGGAGCCACCCTGCGTTTCACCACTCCGGATGCTGCCACCCTTATCTCCAACAGTCATCTCATCAGCACCAACGTAAGCGCCGCCCTCGTCAAAGAAGGTCCTGGCACCCTCGTCCTCAACAAAAATGTGTTCATGGGCAGCAACACCGATTCTGGACAAGCCATCATCAATGGCGGCACCCTCAGCCTCAACGCGGGCCACAACACCCTCACTGCGGTCAGTTCCGCCAGCGCTGCCATCGTCGACTTCTTTACCGTCAACCAGGGCGGCACCGTCCAGCTCAACGGATTTGATCAAGCCATCGGCGGACTCGTCAGTTCCGATCCGACCCCCGGCAGTGGCGGCATCATCAACAGCGGCACCTCCGCCAACCTCTTCGTCACCAATTCCGACAATGCCACCTCCACCTTCGGCGGCTCCATCACCGGTGCCATCAACCTCTACGTGTCCAAACTCACCGGAGGAAACGCTGCCAACCAGATTCTCACCAGCACCAACTCCTACACCGGCACCACCAACCTCAACGGCAGCAATTTGACGCTACGTGACGACGGTGCCCTCACCGGCACCTCGGCCATTTTTATCAACCTCGCCCAGCTCACCCTCGAAAACACCAACTTCTCCGCGAGCCAGGATCGACTCAACAACAGCGCCAGCGTCAACTTCCGCGGCGGCATCCTCTCCGTTGTCGGAAGACCCGGCGAAGCTGTCACCGAAGACATCGGCGCCGTCAATCTCCTCGTGGGCAACAACACCATCGCGGTCGGCTCCGGTGGCACCTCCGCACCCACCACCCTCAACACCGGCGCCTTCACCCGTTCCGCTGGCGCCGTGGTCAACTTTTCCAGCAACAGCTCCGGCACCCTCGGCGGCGTCAACGCGGCCAACCAAGGCGCCAATCCCCGCATCTTCATCGCCGGACAATCCACCGGCGTCATGGGCAGCTGGGCCATTGCCAACGGCAGCAACTTTGCCTATTACGATCCGATCCTTGGCGTCGGCGAACTCAGCAACACCGGCGCTGGCTTCCCCAATTACGAAAGCACCAACTACGCCACCGCCACCGCGCTCCAGACCGTCAACGATGGCACCACGCGCACCATCAGCACCGCCACCCATGCAGTCGGACTCTGGCGTATCGCCCCGAACGCCGCCAACACGGCCACCTTCGGCACCGCCAGTGGCGCCGGCACCGCCCTCACCATCACCAACGGCGGCGTCATCACCAACAACAACAACTCCTTCATCTTCACCGAAGCCGCGACCCAAACTTCGCGATCCACCATCACCTCCGGCAGCAGCGACCTGAACTTCTTCATCAACCAGAACACCACCACCCTGGGCCTCCAGGTCGTCGGCAACATCGACCTCATCAAAAGTGGTGGCGGCACTCTTACCCTCAACCAACGGGCCAGCAATACCTTCACCGGCACGACCTACGTCACGGCAGGTGTGCTCAACCTCAGCGCCGGTGCCGGCATCGTCACCATTCCCGGACCGCTGGTCATCAACAACGCCACGGTCACCATGAACACCAATGCCGGTCAAATTGCCGCCACCAGCGATGTCTCCCTGATCGGATCCAGCACCCTCACTTTCGTCGGAGCCGCCAACACCATCAACCGCCTCAACTTTAACAACGTCGGTGGCCGCACCAACCCAGTCGTCAACTCCGCCGCCAACGCCAGTTCCATCCTCAACATCGGCAGCGGACTCATCACCGCCATTGGCGACAGTCCGACCACCGTCTCCACCATCGCCTCCCCCAGCGGCGGCACCCTCACGCTGAACTTCGGCACCACCGCCCCCGAGCTCAACATCACCACCAACCTCCCCAACAAGGTCACCACCGACCTTCTCATCAGCGCCGTCATCGCCAACAGCGCCAGCGGATGGGTCAACCTGGCCGGAGGCGGAGCCGCCTTGAGAAAAACCGGCAACGGCAATCTCGCCCTCAGCGCCGCCAACACCTTTGACACCGGCGTCAGCCTCGAAGAAGGCACCATCACCGTCGGCAACAATGCCGCCCTCGGCACCGGCACCCTCACCGTTGGCAACGGCACCACCATCCTGGCCGACTCCACCGCCCGCACCATTACCAACAACGTGGTGGTCAATGGCGACTTCACCTTCGGCGGTCAACAGGCCGGCAACAACCTCACCATCAACGGGGCCGTCAACCTCGGGGCCATCGACCGCATCATCTCGGTCAGCAGCCCCAACGTCACCGCGACCCTCGCCGGCATCGTCTCCGGTGGCGGCGGCCTGGCCAAATCCGGCAACGGCGTCCTCGTCCTCAGCAACGCCAACACCTATTCCGGCGGCACCATCATCAACGCTGGATTGGTAAGAGCCGGCAACGGCTCCGCCCTCGGTGCCAACACCAACGACCTCACCGTCAAGGCCAATGCCGCCCTCAACCTCAACGGCAACAGCCTCACCGTTGACGGGTTGAATGGCGACGACGCCACCAACGGCGGACTCATCACCAACAGCGGAGCCGCCGCCACCCTCACCGTCGGCAACAACAGCGAAACCTCCGCCACCTTCGCCGGCACCATCACCAATGCCGCCAACGCGCTCAACCTCGTTAAAACCGGATCCGGCACCCAAATCCTCACCGGCACCAACACCTACACCGGCACCACCATCATCAATGGCGGCGTGCTGCAAGTCGGCACTGATGCGACGGGCAACCGATCCACGCTCGGTAGCGGTGCCGTGACGGTCAACAATGGCGGCACTCTCGCGGGCACCGGCCACGTGCTCGCTCCTTTGGCAGGCAACACCATGACCATCGCCACCGGCGGCATCATCGCCCCTGGCGACACCGCAGGCGCTGGCAACGGCAACCTCACCCTCGGCACCATCGCCGGCAGCGGACTCGATCCACTCGCCGTCACCACCGGTGCCGTTTCCCCGTCCTCCACTGCGGGTGTCGTCAATCTCACCGTTGCAAGCGGCGGGCAGATCTCCCTGGGTGTCACCTCTGCCACCCACAAATCCGGTGGTTTTGTTGATGCCTACAACCTTGGCACCACCCCCGATGCCCTCAGCTACTTCAACACCCTTTCCGTCACCGAACAGCAGCGCTGGAACGGTCAGGCCTGGACCCAAACCGGAACTGGTCTCGTCGGTTCCAACAGCGTGACCCTGGCCAACTTGGGACTAGGCATCACCGGCAGCGGAACGGGCAATGGCGGACTGTTCGTCGGTCAATCCGTTTCCGGCGAAGGCATCGGCGGAGGCACCACCATCACCGGCATCGACACCACGACCAACACCATCACGCTCTCCAACAGCCTGCAAGCCAGCACCACGGCACTCAACATTGGTTCCACCACCCAGAACGTCACCCTCGTCGAAGGTTTCAACTCCATCACCCTGGCCGATGTCACCGGACTCAATGTCGGTGACACCGTCTCCGGCTACGGCATCGTCAGCGGCTCCGTCATCGCCTCCATCAACCCAATGACAAGAGCCATCACCCTCAAGGATGCCACCTCTGGTTCCGCGACCACTCCGTTCGCCTCCACCTACGCCCCCACGCTCAGCTTCAACGCCCCGGGCAACCATGACCACATCACCATCACCGGCACCCTCAGCCTTGGCTCAGGCACCGCCGGGGGCGTGGTCACGATCATCGACAATGGCTATCTCGCCAATGCAGGAGGAGGTGACATCTTCAACCTGCTCGATTGGGCAACCCTCATCACCAGCGGCACCTTCAATCCCGGCACCAACTTCCGCAATGGCGGCCTCGGCGATGGCGACCTCATGCTGCCAACCCTCTCCAATATCGACTGGGTGTGGGACGTGAGCGCCTTCACCACCCACGGCATTTTGGTGGTCATCCCCGAGCCAGGACGCATGATGCTGCTGCTGATCGGACTTGGTGCTGTTGTCCTGCGCCGCCGCAGGTAGGCAGTCAACCAAATGCTGAAGCTCTACGCGATCAACGGGCCGGACTCAGGCATGGAAAGCAACCCTGCAAGCTTGTCCGGCAACTGCTCAGCGCTGACTTCCATTTGATCACGAGTGCGCAGCGTTTTCACGGTCAACAACGGATACTCCGAGCCAACCACCACCGCGAAACGGGCATTCAAACTCTCCGCTGTTTGAAACTGCTTGCCGATCTTGGCGGGATTCAAGGCGTAATCGACCCGGATCCCCATGCGGCGCAGCTGCTGCAAAATTCCCAATGCCTCCGCGCGGCGGCTGTCATCCGCAATCACCAGATAAACCTCGGGCGCTTGGTGACGGCGCTTCCATTGCTCCGCCGCTCCTTTGGCGATCTCGTGCCGATTGATCAACTCGGTCAACACCACATCGCCCATGGCAAATCCACAAGAACTCATCTGCACCGCTCCATCACTGAGATGGCCGACGAGATTGTCATAGCGACCACCACCCGCAATGGCGCGGAGATTGTGTTTGAGGTCAAACACCTCAAACACCGTGCCCGTGTAATAGGCCAACCCGCGCACGATGCCCGGATCGATCTTCACAAACTTCCACAAACCACGCGCCGTCAGGTCCGCCTTCAGTTCCGCGAAGATGGAATCGGGAGCTTCGACCGCCTCACCATCCAGGTAACGTTTGATGTGCGCCTCCACCTGCTCAACGCTCAATCCAATGACCTCCAGCTGCTTCGCCGTCACGTCCTTGGGAGCACGCTCCATTTTGTCGATGATCTGCAAAAACGTCGCGCTGTGTTCGTCCGCAATCTGATTCTCCAAAAGAAAATCCAACCACAAACGGCGGTTGCTCAGGCGCACCACAAAATCGCCTTCTTCAAATCCAAAGGCCAGCATCGTATCAATCGAAAACGCCACCAACTCCGCATCCGCATTGGCGGGGTTGGTGTCGCCCACGATGTCGACGTTGAATTGAATGAACTCCCGCGTGCGGCCCCGTTGCGGTTTCTCATAGCGGAAGCAAGATCCGATCTGATACCACTTCAGCGGCTTCGAAAAATTGCGCTGGTTCGCCGCCACCAACCGGGCCAGTGTCGGCGTCACTTCTGGACGCAATGAAACGTCCTCTTCGCCCTTCGTGATGAAATTGAAAAGCTGGCCGGTGATCTCGTCGCCACTCTTCTTTTTGTAGAGATCGGTCGGCTCCACCAGCGGCCCTTCATATTCCACAAATCCATAACCCCGCGCCACGGCACGCCAGCGGTCGAAGATGTAATTACGAAGCGCACAATCCTCAGGAAGGAAGTCGCGGAAGCCTTTGACGGTTTGAAATGCAGCCATGATCGGGCCTGCAGTCATGCCTCACGTCACGACGAAAAGCAACCGGCTAATGCACTCAGCTGGCGGGGCTGTTACTCTGCCTTGGTCGCTTTTTTCGCCGCCTTCTTGGCTGCCTTCTTCACGGCCTTTTTCGCTGCGGTCGGCGTCTTTTTCTCAACCACCGGCTTCGGCTTGGCTTCTGCCTTCGCCGTCATGATCTCCGATTTCGCCATCCACTCCTCCACCGATGCCCAGATGTCCCCACCGTGGGGCCTTAAATGATCACTGCCCACCAAAATACCGCGCTTGTTGAAATCCAGGATCTCGGCGGGAGTAAAGGGTCCAAATTCGGTGTAGTTGCGGCTGATGTAGATGAGAGTGCTCATAAGCTAAGGGTATTGTTTTGGGAAACTTAATTAAGGAGTCGAAATTCCAACTACCATAATTTTCATATCAGAACAAGTAATGCGGCAAAAAAGCATGTTCCGTGCCTGTTTTCTTTCGCCCATTGCGCGGCCACCCACGATTGCCTGCTGGACAAGCGGCCATCACGTTTCATCATCGCTGCCATGTTGAGCCAATTGCTGGTCAGGGATTTCCGCTGTTTCGCCGAGGCGAAGCTGGCCTTGCACCCGGCCACGACCCTGCTCGTCGGCAACAACGCCCAGGGCAAAACCTCCCTCCTTGAGGCCCTTTGCGTCGTGCTGCGCCTGCAATCCCCCCGCACCTCGACACGCACCGACCTGATCCGATTTGGCACCCGCAGTTGCCTGGTGGAAGCCAGTCTCGGCGACCATCAACTGCGTTTTGCCCAAAGCGCCACCACCCGTCGGCTCGCGGTCGACAACGTCGTTTGCACCCGCAGTCCCGACTACCTCCAAAGCAGCGCCCGCGTGGTGTGGATGGACCACTCCGACATGCTCCTCGTCCGTGGCGGCGCTGAACATCGCCGACGTTACCTCGACTTCGCCGCCGCCCAGCTAAATCCAGGCTACCTACACGCCCTGCGTCACTACGAAAGACTCCTGCGCAGCCGCAATCACCTGCTCAAACGCGACGCCGTCATCAACTGGCGTCAAGCCGATGCCTACGCCGTGGCTCTCGAGGAACATGGACACTTCATCTCCCAATGCCGCGCCCAGCTCGCTGAGTCCCTGACTCCCCACGTCAACACTGCCCACGCTGCCCTCAGTGGCGGACACGAAATCGCTCAAATCCAATACCAGCCCGGATTCGATCCCAACGGCCTCGCCCAGCAGCTCCGCGACGCCCGCGCCGATGAAGAACGCACCCGCACCACCGCCGCCGGCATCCATCGCGACGACCTCCAGCTGCTCGTCAACGACCGTCCCGCCAGCGCCTTCGCCTCTGAAGGCCAGCAACGCAGCCTCAGCCTCGCCCTCAAACTCGCCCAGGTTACCACCCTTACACAGGCCACCGGCTCACCTCCCCTTCTCCTGATCGACGACGTCTTTGGCGAACTCGACCACACACGCCGTCGCGCCCTACTCAACGCCCTTCCTCAAGACACCCAGAAAGTCATCACCACCACTTCCGTTGACTGGATCACCGGCGATTTCTCGCCCGACGGCTGGCAATATCATGTTGATAAGGCCGCGCTCGGTCCCCTCGTTCCCGTTGGCTCAAGACTCTGAGCCTTCCTCCAGCCTCCCAAACCAAAGTTCGGCACAAAATGTGCTTGCAAGTTGGCCTTCTGCCGTCTAGCGACAACAAACCGCACCACGGTTTCATCCGACGATAAGATGGCTCTCATGCCGAAGTTTCTCTTGACGGGAAATTGCCACGGTTTTTAGCTGGCTGCGCAGTCGTTTGCAGCCTTGTGGCGGCATCCGGCACCCTGTGATTTTAGGGGTTGTTCCGTTGAGTCCCTTTTCATCATTGTTTCACCACCCCTTTCAACTTTCATTTTTTCACCCCTTTCTCCTACATGTCATTCTTTGGTCGTTTTTTTGGTTTCGCATCCAGTGATATTGGAATTGATCTCGGCACCGCCAACACCCTCGTCTACGTAAAAGACCATGGCATTGTCCTGCGTGAACCGTCCGTCGTGGCGGTCAAGGCAGGCACCAATGAAGTGGTCGCCGTCGGCGATGATGCCAAGCGGATGCTCGGCAGAACCCCCGGCAACATCATTGCCATCCGCCCGCTTAAGGACGGTGTCATCGCCGACTTTAAAGTGACCGAGGCCATGCTTCGCCACTTCATCCAGAAGGTCCACAACCGCCGTGGTTTTGTTCGTCCCCGCGTCGTCATCGCCGTTCCCTCCGGCATTACCGAAGTCGAAAAACGCGCCGTCAAGGAAAGCGCCGAACAGGCCGGTGCCCGCGAAGTTTATCTCATCGAAGAACCCATGGCAGCCGCCATCGGCGTCGGCCTCCCCGTTCAGGAAGCCGCTGGCAACATGATTGTCGACATCGGCGGTGGCACCACCGAGGTCGCCATCATTTCCCTCAGCGGCATCGTCTACAGCCGCAGCGTTCGCGTTGCCGGTGATGAGCTCGACGAAGCCATCACCAACTACATGAAACGCGCCTACAATTTGATGATCGGCGAACGCACCGCTGAAGACATCAAACTGCGCATCGGTTCCGCCTATCCCCTCGGTAAAGAGACCACCATGGACGTCAAAGGTCGCGACATGGTCGCCGGCCTCCCCAAAACCATCACCATCACCAGCCAGGAAGTCCGCGAAGCCATGCTGGAGCCGCTCAACACCATCATCGACGCCGTTCGCACCACCCTGGAGCGCTGCCCGCCCGAGCTCTCTGCTGACCTGGTCGACCGCGGCATCATGCTCGCCGGTGGTGGCGCCCTCCTGCGCGGCCTCGACAAGCTGTTGCAGGAAGAAACCGCCCTCCCCGTCCACGTGGCTGACGATCCACTCAGCGCCGTCGGCGAAGGTTGCGGTCGCGTGCTCAGCGAGATCGAGTTCCTGCGCAAGGTCAGCACCATGGACAACTGAGCCAGTTGGTTCAGTGACCTTTTCCGGTTCATCTCCTCCAGGCAGACATTGATTGGTCCTAACTTCATGCCCCATGTTCATGAACATCCGCCCGCCCGCCTCGTGCCAACCATGTGCTGATCGCCATCGCATTCCATGAAAAAAGGCAACATCATCGCCCTGCTGTTATTCCTGGCTGCGGTTGCAGCCGTCTTCACCCTCAAGACCCCGCAGACCCGCGCCATTCAAACCAGCGTCATGAACTTCCTCTCGCCGTTCATCCGCGGCAGCGCCCTTGCTGAGGAACAGTTCAAAAGCGCCACCAACACCCCTTCAGACCCCGCGCAACTCCAGCGCGAATACAACAACCTCCGCCAGGAAGCGGAAGGGCTGCGCATCATCGCCCAAAAATACAACCAGGTGCTGCAGGAGAACAACAAGTTCCGCGCCATGCTGAACTACCGCCAGCAAAGCGAATACAAACTCACCGCCGCCCGCGTCCTGCGCCGCTCCGCCTCCAACTGGTGGAGCACCCTCGTCATCGACAAAGGTGCCCTCGACGGACTGGTCACCGACAGCCCCGTCATCACCGACATCGGCCTCGTCGGCAAAACCGGCAAAATCGCCGCCCACACGGCCGAAGTCATCCTCCTCACCGACGAAGAATGCCGCGTCGCCGCGCGCATCGAAGGCACCCAGTTCAAGGGCATCCTCAGCGGCGAACGGGGAGACTTCGAATCCCGCCCCAACCTCTACCTGCGTTTTCTTGACCCCACCCTCACCGTCACCCCAGGCACCAACGTCTACTCCACCGGCGACGGCGGCGTTTTTCCTCCCCAACTCCTTCTCGGCAAGGTGAAAAGCTTCCAGGCCAAAGACGTGTCGGGTGAAGCGATCGTCGACTCCGCCGTCAATTTCAACCTTCTCGAGGACGTCTTCGTCGTGCACGTTGACAGCATGCCCTCCAGCGTGCCGTCGGCCATTCCCGTCGCCGAATAAATCCGCAAGCCAGCCAGCAGCCGTCTCATGAACCTGTTCTTCAACTTCAGCGTCCTGGTATTGCTGACCATCTCCTTCGGCATTCAGGAGTTCATGCCCGTCATCGACTTTGCCAATCAGGCGCGCCTGCTGCTTCCCGCCGTGTTTTTCTTCTGCGCCTCCCTCAGCGTCTCCTTTCCCATGATGCTCATCCTCGCCCTGGCCACCGGCCTCGTGTGGGATGCCCGCAATCTCCCCCATCCTCCCGAAAAAATCACCGTCCAGATGAGCCAGATGGACGAACTCGGCAACTCCGACATCGACGAAGCCCGCTCCGGCATGGGCAACCTTCGCGTCGGCTACTCCATCGTCCTCTTCGCCATCGCCGGAGCCCTCATGCAAGGCATCCGCCCCCTCTTCAAACGCGGACGCTGGGAGTTCCCGGTATTCATGGTCGGCATTGCCACCTTCACCTGGCTTCTGGTAGAATTCTTATTTATGTCATTTTTAAGGGGAAGTTTCGAATTCCATCCCGGCTTGTGGACCAAGCTGATCACCTGCTCGCTGCTCGCCATGCTGGTTTCCCCCATCATCCTTTTTGTCCTGCACATCCTGGCCAACCTGTTTAACTACGAAGTGAAGCACGAAGGCCTCGTCTATCGCTACCATGGTAGTTAAATATCGATTCCGTCTCTATCTCTTCACGCTGGTCCTCCTCATGGGCTTCGGCGCGGTCTCCCAACGCCTGTGGAACCTCAGTGTGGAACGACACGAAGAGTTCAAACACAAGGTTCCCGGCACCAAAACCCTGCGCGCCCGCGTTCCCGGTTTCCGCGGCGAGATCAAAGATCGCAACGGCATTCCCCTGGTCCGCAACAAATCCTCCTTCGAGGTCCAGATCAACCTCTACGCCCTCGTCGCCGCTTACAAGGAAATGCTCGCCGAGCAGAACAAGTTGCTGCCCAAAGATCAGCGCCGTTCCCTTCCCCTCTACAAATATCGCTACCCCGAGCGCGGCATCATCCGCGAAAAAGACGAACTCGACATCAAGGCCGTCGTTGACGAAGTCGTCATCGCCAGCCTGAACAACCTCGGCATCGCCCGCGAATACAACGCCAATAGCCTGCGCGTCCACTACCGCACCAACCGTGGCGTCGTCCCATGGGTCTACTGCAGCGACCTCTCCTTCGAAGAATTCAGCCAGTTTGCCGAACACCGTCTCGGCCTCCCCGGCGTTAGCGTCACCGAACGCGCCGTCCGACAATACATCTACGACTCCCTCGCCTGCCACGTCCTCGGCTATGTCAGCCAGCCCGACGAACAAAAAGTCCCCGATGAAGAACGCAGCGAATGGGATTTCTACGTTCCCGATGACTTCGGCGTCGCAGGCATTGAAAAAACCTTCGACACCGAACTGCGCGGTCGACCCGGCGTGCGCACCATGCTGCAAAACGAAAAAGGCCGTATCGTCAAAGCCCTCGAATACACCGAACCCCGCAAAGGCAGCGATCTCTACCTGGCCATCGACGCCCGCATCCAGTATATCGCCGAACGCGCCCTTCGCGAGAGCACCCCCGCCATCGGCCGCGGCTCCATCGTCGTGCTCGACCCCAACAATGGCGACGTGATCGCCATGGCCTCGGTGCCGTCCTACAACCCCAACAAGTTCATCCCCTCCATTTCCCGCGAAGATTTTCGCGACTACACCAGCAACACCGCCAACCCCCTCTTCAACCGCGCCGTCAACACCTACGCCCCCGGCTCGACCTACAAGGTCATGATTGCCTTCGCAGGCATTCTTGCGGGCAACCAGAACGACCGCCTCAACTGCGGCGGCAGCGTCACCTATGGCAGCAAGGCCATGAAATGCTGGATCGCCTCCAAAGGCGGTGCCCATGGCACGCTCGGCCTCACCGACGCCATCATGCGTTCCTGCAACTGCTACTTCTACCTCTACGGCAACAACGCCGGCATCGAAAACATCGAAAAAGCCGGTAAAATGTTCGGCCTCGGTGAACGAACCGGCATCGAGCTTCTCGAAGAAGACCCTGGCATCCTTCCCAGCCCCGGCTGGCTGCGCGCCAACCGACCCAGGGAACGCTGGAGCAACGGCTACACCGCCAACACCTCCATCGGCCAGGGTCAAGTCCTCGCCAGCCCCCTGCAGATGGCCGGCGTCTCCGCTGCCACTGCCAACGGCGGCATCGCCTACCGACCCCACCTTCTTCGCAAAATCATGGACGGCACCGAACTCGTCCGCGAACAAAAACCTGAAATCCGCGGCAACTTCATCGATCACGGCATGACCCCCGCGAAAATCGAGCTCATCCGCAAAGGCATGTGGAAGGTCGTCAATGAAACCGGTGGCACCGCCCGCTCCGCGCGCATTGAAAATGTCGAAGTCGCTGGCAAAACCGGAACCGCCCAGAACTGGGCCCCCAACGGCAAAAAAGACAACCACACTCTCTTCATCACCTTCGCCCCCTACAACAACCCCAAATACGCCGCCTGCATTTTCGTTCAGGGCGGACATTCGGGAGGCGGAACCGCCGCGCCCATCGCCAAGCGCGTGCTCGAACAAGCCCTCGCCCTCGACACCGGCTACACCATCCAACTCGCCGCCGTTCCTGAAGTCGTCGGCAGCTTCGATCAGATCATGGCCGTTTCCTACGACGGTCTCCCCGCCATCACCCTTCCCGGCACCGAAGACGAAGACACCGGCACCATCAACGAAGACGAGCCCCCCCGCCCCACCCGCGCCCGGGATACGCAAGTTTCCAAACCCAAAGTCAAAATCCGCGAAGAAGCCGATGCTGAAGGCTCCGCCGCTGTCAAAAACCGCCAACCACCACCACGCCGCGCCAACTTCTTCAAGCGCATGCTGGGCAGGTGATGGTTGCTCTATCCTTCTCAAAAATACCCATCCCCAGTCAGTATCTCGATGATGCCGGCTTCCCACGAATCTCAACTAACTCAAGTGACCCTTTTCAACCATGGCTCTCGCAATTGTGAAAAAAATTAAGGAATTCTTCACCGGACAAAAAGACATCACCAGCGGCACCCGCATTGTCATCAACTGTGAAAGACTCGAAAACCGCGTCGCCCTCCTCGAGAACGGTGCCCTCGAAGAATACTCGATCGAACGCGTGGGCACCACCCACCTCGTCGGCAGCGTTTACAAAGGCCGCATCAAAAACATCGAGCAGGGCCTCAAGGCCATGTTCGTCGACATCGGCCTTGAGAAAAACGCCTTCCTCCACTTCTGGGATGCCATCCCCGAAGCCTTGAACGCCCAGGCCATGGAGGAGATTGATCGCGGCGGCTCCAACCGAAAAAAATCCAAAACCATCACCGCCAAGGACATCCCGAGCCTCTACCCGATCGGCGCTGAAATCCTCGTCCAGATCACCAAAGGTCCCGTCGGCAACAAAGGCCCGCGTGTCACCACCAACATCTCCCTCGCCGGACGTCTCCTGGTGCTGATGCCCCAAAACGATTCCTGCGGCATCTCCCGCAAGATCGACGATCCCAAAGAGCGCGCCCGCCTGCGCAAAATCGTCGAAAAATTGCACCTGCCCGAAGGCATGGGCATCATCATGCGCACCGAAGCCGCCGGCAAACGCGCCCGTCACATCATTCGCGACCTTTCCATCCTCGTTGAACAGTGGAACGAAATCGTCGAACGCCGCGACAGCAAACAAGTCCCCATCTGCTGCTTTGAAGAACCCGATGTCTTCGAACGCACCGTCCGCGACTTCCTCACCGATGAAATCGACGAAATTGCCTGCGATGACATCGCCGTCGTGCAACGCATGAAGGAAATCGTCGCCCCCATCTCCCGGCGCGCTCTTCGTCGCATCACCCACTTCACCGGCCCCGGTTCCATCTTCGACCGCTACAACGTTCAGCGCCAGATCGACTCCGCGTTCTATCGCGAAGTCTGGCTCAAATGCGGCGGCTACATCGTCATCGACCAAACCGAAGCCCTCATCTCCATCGACGTCAACACCGGACGCAACAAAGGCAAGTCCGCCAACGACGACAAGGTCATCCTCGAAACCAACCTCGAAGCCGCCGCCGAAGTCGCCCGTCAGCTCCGCCTCCGCAACATGGGCGGACTCGTGGTCGTCGACTTCATCGACATGAAACAGCGCCGCGACCAGCAGGCCGTCTACAAAACCATGGTCGACCACACCCGGCGCGACAAGGCCAAGACCCAGGTCCTGCCGCTCTCCCAGTTCGGCCTCATGGAGATGACCCGTCAGCGCCTGCACGAAAGCCTTTCCGACGCCCTTTACGAACCCTGCCCGCATTGCGCTGGACACGGACAGATCAAAACCCCGCTCACCATGAGTGTGGAAATCCAGCGTCGCCTCAGCTCCGTGCTTCAACGCATTGGCGAGACCGACCGCGACCTCGTCGTCACCATCCATCCCGATGTCATGCAGCGTCTGCGCACCAGCGACGACCAGATCCTCGTCGACCTCGAACGCAAATACCAGGCCCGCATGACGTTCCGCACCGATGCCAGCTTCAACCGCGAGCACTACATCATCACCAACGCTCGCACCGGCGATGAAATCAAAAACTGAGTCCGCTTGCACCCCACCGACCCGACGGCATGAATCGCACCTTCGCCATCGGTGACATCCACGGTTGTCTCACCGCTCTTCAGATCCTGGACGAACACCTGCAGTTTGGTCCAGGAGATCTCGTCATCACCCTCGGCGACTACGTCGATCGTGGTGCCGACTCCGCAGGCGTCGTCGACTACCTGCTCGCCCTCGCCACCCGCACCCAGCTCATCCCCCTTCGCGGCAACCACGAGGTCATGATGCTCGACAGCCGCCACGATCCTCACACCCTACAGCTGTGGATCGCCAACGGCGGCGACGCCACCCTCGCCTCCTACACTGCTCCTCCACTTTCCTGCATTTCCGAATCCCACTGGAGTTTTTTGAATGCCACCCTGCCCTACCACGAGCTTCAATCCGATTTCTTTGTTCATGCCAACGTGAACCCCGAGCTTCCTCTCGACCAACAAACCGAGGAATCCCTCTACTGGCAGCACCTCGGCAAGCAACTCCCCCATGTTTCTGGTCGCCGTATGATCTGCGGCCACACCTCACAAAAATCCGGTGAGGTCCTCAACCTTGGTCACACCGTGTGCATCGACACCTGGGCCTGCGGCAACGGCTGGCTGACCGCCCTGGAAGTCAGTTCCAACGACTACTGGCAGGCCAATCAAAAAGGCCAGCTGCGGCAAAGCCGCCTATCCTAAGCACCTCAACTAAACAATCGCCCGAGGCCCCCACCGAGGATCTTTTGCAGATGACCGGTCAGATCGCCCTCTTCCACATGTTCGCCATCTGGTGATAGGTCGTTCACCAAACCCGGCAGCAACTTCGCCACCCCCTTGGCCAGCAAGTCTTCATTAAAGCCCGTCTGTTGCGCGAGTTGGGGAAGAATCGCCCCCAAAGCCTTTTGCACCTGTTCGCCATTCAACGGCAGATTGGAGCCGTTGCCGATCCATGATTGAACCTCCGCCCCAAAACCCGCTTGCTGAAACCTCAGCAAAAGTCCCTGCATACGCCCCGAGTCCTGCAACAACTGCATCACCACCGAGATCAGATCCCCACCACCACCGCCTTCCTTACCAGAAAGCATTCCACCCAGCAGTTTTTTCCCAAGATCTTCAAACAAGCTCATGAAAAAACTCTAGCTCCTCCCTATCGAGAAAGCCACCAAAACCCTTTCCGCCGAATTCTTTATCCTTTATCCCTTATCCTTTATCCTTTCCCCCTATCCCCCCGCCGTGATTTGAACAATCTCCACCCGATCACCCTCGGCCAAAATCGTCGCCCCATACTCCCTAGGCAATAGCGCCACCTCGTTCAATTCCACCACCACCGGCTTGCCCGACAAATCAAGCTCATCAAGCAGACCAGGTAGGCTGAGCGCCTCCGCCACCTCGCGCTTCGAACCATTGACGAACACCAGCATCATCATCCCACTTCCACCAAAGATTCTTCCTGCAAGATCGACGCATCCCAATCTTTCCAGACCGGATCCAACCCCTGAGCCATCAACGCTTTGGAGACTTCGTCAGGGCTGCGCAAATCAGCAATGCCGAATTGTCCCTCCGCCTGATCACAGGAAGAACGTCGCTCAAGCTCCACCCGCCGCCCTTTCACCGTCAAATGGAGATCATCCTTCCCCTGCCCCGTATATCCTCCCGGCTCGGTGTGACTTCCCGCACTCATCACCGTCACGCCTAACGGTGCCAGAGCATCCCTCAGCTTCGCTGACTCCCTCGTGCTCATCACCATTCCCACTTCTGGAAAAGCGATCCTGAAAGCGCACATGGTCTGCAACAACTGTGCATCCGTAAAACCCGTCATTGGCTGAAAGCCACCAGCAGCAGGTCGCAGCCGCGGAAACGCCACCGTAAACGAAGCCTTCCAGCAGTGTTTATACAAATGCTCAAGATGACCGGCCAACGCCAGCGCCTCCTCCCGCCAATCGGCCAGACCAAACAACGCCCCCAGCCCAATGCGCCTGAAACCCGCCGCATATCCCCGTTCCGGACAATCCAGGCGCCAGTCAAAATCCTTCTTCGGCCCAGCCGTATGCATCTTCGCATACACATCACGCACATAGGTCTCCTGATACACCACCAATCCTTCACACCCCGCCCGCACCATCAACTCATACTCGGGCGTTTCCATCGGCCCCACCTCGATTCCGATCGTCGGAACAAATTCTCGAATCGCCTCCAAGCACTCTTCCAAATACCCCTCCGAGACAAACCTCGGATGCTCACCCGCCACCAACAGGATGTTGCGGAATCCCTGATCCGCCAGATGCCGCGCCTCCCTCACCACCTGATCCACCGTCAACGTCACCCGAAAGATCGGATTGTCCCGGGAAAACCCGCAATACTGACAGTTGTTCACGCATTCGTTGGACACATAAAGCGGCGCAAACATCCGCATCGTCCGACCAAAATTGCGTCGCGTTAGTGCCTGCGACTCCTGCGCCATCCTCTGGAGTTCAGCACCCGTCTTGGGCTCAAGAAGCGATGCCACACGTTGCATCAGAGGGCTTTGCTTCCAGGCTGAATCCTTGTAAACCTGGGAAAATGTCATATCACAATCGCAGTGTCGGGGTAAAACCCGCATGCCTTTCAATCAATAGAAAAATTGGCTCCCGAGGTAGGGTTCGAACCTACGACCTAGTGGTTAACAGCCACCCGCTCTACCGCTGAGCTACTCGGGAATCTGAAATCAAATCGTTCAGGGCCTGTTAGTATATTCACCCAGCCCCATTGGCAAGCGATTCTTTGAAAAATGCACCGAAAAATTGGTCCTCCGCTTTCGATTCGGAGAACCACCCTCGTCATCATCAAATCAAACGCCAGCAGCAACTTTCCGACGGCGGCGACGCATCAGCAATCCAGCCAATCCTGCACAAAGCAGCAATGCGCGACTTGGTTCAGGAATGACGGCATATCCACTGGTAATCAGAAGAATACCGTTGCTTTCCAATTTCTGGAGATCCCAAAGCAATCCTTCCGAGAGCTGCGGAAGATCGAAGCTGCCCGTCATTCCACCTGAGTAGAGACGTGCCGATCCAAATTCCAAAATCCCGGAGTAATTCAAATCGCCGATCGATGCCATGGTCCAGTCAACCAAGTCAAATACCTGACCCGCAACAAAGGTCCCAGCATTTCCATTCAGCCTGAAGACCGTGCTGCTGTCGACCTCAAACGAGCCAGAAATGGCCAACAGATCGTGATCTCTCCGACTGGTGCTGGTCGCCAGGCCTTCCCATGTCGCGGTCGTCGTATTCACATAATTGTTGTAATCTTGAATGGCTGAAGGGGCCAGTATGGTGAAGTCGCGGTAGATCGACAAAGTAGCGTCAGGCGCAGCATTGGAAGCTTGGTTGGCCTGCATGCTGAAGGTCCCGCCCTTGGCATCCAGATTCCCCACCACTGCCAGCGTTCCGATGCCACTCGTGGTGCCATCCGTGTAATCACCGGGTTCAATCACCCCACGAACCACGTGTGTGGTGACATTTGCCACCCCCTGGATCGTTCCCGTTCCACCGATGCGACCGCCAGAGTTCACCGTAGTGCCCCTCTGCCCAACACCGCCCATTCCCGTATCACCCACCGCACGCGTCGACGCCGAACCACCCCGACCCACTTGAAGACGTCCATTGTCGACCACTGTTGAACCGGTGTATTCATTGTCCTGGGTCAGCACCGCCGTGGCCGCACCATCCTTGATCAAGTTGAGCCTTCTATCCCGGAAGCCCGTTCCATCTCCACTGCCGCCGTCCCCAGCTTGGGTGTTGTTCACGTTGGTAATGTAATGAGCATCAGTGGTGCCATTGCGGAACTGGACATCCCAATCTTCGTTGTCTCTCTGGGTAACACGGAGAGTGCCCTCGCCTTTGTCTGACGAATTCTCAACGATAATCTGCTGCCTCCCTGTGTTGGCTCCGGTGCCTGCGGCAACGCCAGCGACGTCAACCATCAAGTTTCCGATGGTAACATTCATGCCGCCAATCTGGAAGATGCTGTTGCTGGTCATGATCACATCCGTCGCTGCTGTGATCGGAGTGCCGGTCCCACCCAATCTAACATGATGGGTCTTGTCGAGGTCTGCATTTGCTGCAGCACCATTGCCGATGATCAGATCACTGTTCCACTGGGAATTGTTCGCGCCGTTGATCTCGAAATACACCCTCAAACGCTTGTTCAATGCCTGCTCAACAACGTCACCGTTGTAAAGAATCTCCGTGATAAGGTCATTCCCGTTTGTGGCAATGATGTTTCCGTTCAGAGCAATCACTTGATCCCGACCAATTAGTGGAACCGTGGTTCCAACTGCGTTATGACCAATCCCCAAGTTCGCCACATCATCATAATAGCTCACAATCAAGTCATCATTCAATGTGATGGAACCGTCATAATTGTATTGATCCCAGTTCATCCCTGAGTTGGCCAACACTTCGTGATTCCGGGCTCCAATCTTTTTCGTTTGCTGGCCGGCTGCTCCTACCGCCTCCTGGTTGATCACCAAATTTTGAACCACATTGTAATGGAGTGGCAGCTCAGCCGTATGGACCACGGTGACCGGCCCACTGATCACCGTGTTCGCTGGAAAGTTCCCCGTCACGTTGAAGGTGGTGGCATTTGGCACCTGAGCAATGCGGTAGTTGGTTCCATTGATGCTGATCAACATGCCTGGATAGAGCCCGGTGGTATCGCCCTTCAAAACATTGATCTGATTTCCTGATGCGGTGCTGGAAGCTGCCACTTCTTCAATCATCACCGTGCGAGCCTGACGACTGCTGAGGAACGCCTCGGCAGTTGCTGAAGGTGCCGTGCCGACCGCATCACCCAAGGTCATCGTCGTTCCGGTGCCGAACGGATTGCCTTGCGAAATACCCACGATGCGACCCGCATTGACGTTCCAGTTGCCTTTGAACTCGGTGTTGTTTTCCCACAGTTCGAGAGTCCCCGTGCCCACTTTGGTGAGTGCGCCCTGTCCTGCAGTGGCCCCTTCACTGGTCATCATGCCCGCCTCGCTGTTGAAGCGAAGAACCCCCGTGCCAACCACGTCAACAAAACTGTCCTTACGAACTCGAATCATCCCTTGCAACGAACCACCAGTATGCGCAGCCGTGGTGCCGAGTGTGCCCCCATCCAAGGTTATCCACTCGCCAGTGCCGTTCTGGAATTTCTTCCCAACAATGTCAGCTGTGGTGTTCCCCGTGATCTGGAATCGCAGTTGAGCGCCCGCATCGACAAAGGTGCCGTCAATGTAGGAAAAGCTCGATCCCAGCGTTCCCGCCAAATTGGCTTCCTCATTGTCGGCAGCACGCTTGGCAACAGGATTGCTGTTGGCCTGGTTGGCAATCGGATCTCCGATGTTCACCTGCAGAGTTCCAGCGGTCACTTCGGTCCGTCCACTGTAAGTGTTCAGCTTGTTGGTGATCACCAACGTGCCAAGACCTTCCTTGGTCAGGTCACCCACACCAAGGTTGCTTTTCCGCACAATACCACCAGCGAAAGTAGGCGCATGCACCTCGGCAGCAATCAGGTTGTTGATGGTGAAAGTGGTCGACGCTTTCACAATATCGATGAAAGCACCATCACCACCGATGGTAATCCCACGGAACGCATTCAACGTGATGTTGTTGGCAGCAGCCTCAATGAGCGTCGTTCCGTCCAGTTGCGTCATGTCACCAATGCGCAAGCGACCACCAGTGAAGTAGAAGTTGTCTGAATCAAATGAACCAGGATTGGCCCCAAGTTTGTTGGGATCACTTACCCAAAGAGTGCCGCCATTGAAGAAGGTGCTGCCCGTGTAGCCATAGCCTGGGCCACTGGCAGTAGCGCGAACCATCCGCGTCCATCCGGTTCCGCTGTGCACCAGGTTCAATCTCACGCCAGGAGCGTAGGGATTGTCCACAATATTGGTATCAAGAGTGAAGATGCCGCCACCAGCACTTTGATCGACGAAGTTTGGAGCATCGGCGTAGTTGTGGATGATCAAATCATTGGTCCGCACCAGAGCCTTGGTGATGTCAGGATCGAAGTAAAACGTCTCGAGTGCCGAACTGATCGCGCCCCCTTGGATGGTCTTGTGGGTGTTTCCCACCGTGGCCGAGATCAAGATGGCCCCACCAAGTGCTCCTGCAGAGCCCCTGGCTTCAAAACCTTCGGTGCGCAGCGTCATGATGCTGCCGTCCGCAATTTTCATCACGTTATTCGGATCCACCCTGGTTCCGCCGTTGCCGATGAAATCATCACCGTTTTGGTTGTCATTGTCCTGATTGAACAGAATCGCGCGAAGGTCAATGACCGTAGCCCCCGGCTCAGGGGCGATAGTTCCGTAAAAACCCGACCCAGGACTGCCAAAGAAATCCTCTTCAGGCCCCTCCGCCAGATAACCTAGCTTCCAAGGATAGAGAAGCTCGGGATCTGCAATCGAATCATTCACAAAATCCAGGTTGTTTCCAATCGTGAACAACCCTTCCTCCGCTGCCGCAGAAATGCCCAATGCATCGCTGGGCGAATTGGCTCTTGTCACATAGGCGAAATCGACCACCTTCCCGTAAAACGCGGAACTCGGGTCTCCGTCCACATAGGTGGCCCAAGGAAGGATCACCGAGCCCGTATAGATGTCCGGGACCTCCAAAGTGATGACCGCTGAGCCCCCAGCCGCAAGGTCACGCCAGAACGACATCGTCGACCCCGCATAGCGAACTGGCAACATCGTGATATTGTTGATCAGGTTGGAGGGAGGTCCAAGGCTCAACGTCGTCGTCGATACTCCTGCGCTTGAGACCCGCACCTGCGAATCACCCGCACGCATGATCATCAGCCCTCGCAGCTGTTCCACTGCGTTCACGGTAGCGTTGCCAACCAAATGGATATCACCACCCGCCAGCGTCAGCGGTGCCTCATGGTTGTCACCGCTGGTAATCTTGCGACCCGAATTGACCGAGTAATCAAGAATCAGTGTGCCACCATGAAGGTTTACGCCCCCATCCAGCTCTCCACTCAACCCGACGGCCCCAGTAAGACGCACATCGCCACGACCGACTTTGGTAACCGCACCCACTTCGTTTTCCAATCCAAATCCACCATCGTCCAGGAGGCGAAGGCGCAATTCAAGTTCCCCGCCCTCAACAGAATACAGCCTTGCATCAGCATACCGCTGGGTTGTCGTGCTATTGGGGATCGAATCATTAAAAATGATGTTGGTAGGGTTGCCGGTGACTGCCTTGTTCAGAACGATCTGATTGTTCTCCGCATCAATGCGCAGAATGTAAGTGCTGTTGGCAACGCCGGTTCCAGTCAAGACCATTCCAGGCCGGAGATTGTCGATATCAAAACCCGGTGAGAACGCACCATCCAGGGTAATAACATTCGTCTGAGTGCCGCCCAAAGATGTAGCACTCGCAAGGTTGAAGGACTGAAGCGAGCTAAAGCTCAGGTTGGTGTTCTGGGTGACGCTCACCGCCTGGCTAACGGTGATCGAATTCGCACCAATGGCGGTGATGAACGTCCCGGCAGGCACCCCTGCCCCCTCAACCAGCATGCCGATTGCGAGGTTGGAGAACGCGGAGCCTTCGTCAAAGCCGCCACCTTGACCAAATGAGATCACTGTTCCGTTTTGGGGAGGAAGTGGGGGGGGGGCTGGAGGATCAGGCTCGCCAGGATCACCGGGCAACACAGGCGGATTCGCATAGTTGAAGCTAAAGCTTCCACCGTAAGCGATGTCAGCGGTAGGGTTCATATCCAACGAGCCATAACCATTACCGATGACCACTTTGCCAACACCCTCGTTGGCCAGAATTCCGTAAGAGGTGGCCGAATAACCGTTGTTTCCGTCCGCCCAGGAAATGTTGTTGACATTGTAAACCGTCGGTGTCGCGAAAGGATCCGCATTGTTGTTGGTCATCGAAAACACGGCCACCTGATTGACAAAGTCATTGTCGTTGTCACGCAGCCTCATCGTCATGTTGATCACGCCTCCCTGTGCCGTAGGATTGCTGAGGATTCCGGTGCCGTAGTCACCTTGCAGGCGGAAGAACCCGCTGCGGAGGTCAAGACTGCCCGTCAAATTGGTCGCGTCCTGAACATTCACGTGGAAATCCATGATGGGCGAGGAACGCCCGGCATCACCACTGCTGCCTCTCACCATGATGTTGAGTTTCTCATACTCATAGGTTGCCGCAGCTGTATCATTGCCGACTTTCTTGTCGGCAAGAGATCCACTGATGGTGACAATGCCATCGTTCATCTGGTCGCCAATGAGCGCCAGCACCCGTCCGGAGCCACCGTTGAACGTCGCTGTAATGGGGGTTTCGCTTTGATCGTTGACGATGTCTCCATTGATTGTCAGCATTGCAGAATTGCGTCTGGTGCGCAGATAACTGGTAATGTTCTGACCTCCTTGAGTTCCGCTTCCGACGAAAACGTCGCCATTGAGCACGTTGTTCTGATCAAATGCACTGAGGCGTGCGTCGAACTCCAGAATCACGTCTTTCCGTTGGGTTGAATCGCTCTGGCTGCCGACAATGACGCCGTTACCAAGCACCAGGGTATCTCCGTCATAGCCACTGGTCACAAGGCGAATCTCATTACCCACACCATTGAGGCCCAATGCATTGCTGTTGAATGCCCGGATGCCACCCTGTGTGACGTAAGTCTCTCCTGAATAAGTATTGTTTCCCCACAAATCCAGGTGGCCGCCTCCAGACTTGGTCAGGCCATGAGTGGCATGGTTGCCAACAATGCTGGATTGAATGATGGTGGCACCCTGCCCACGAATAACGGCCTCGCGATTGCCAAAATCCAGATAACCACCATACATCGATGTGCCCCAATCAATAAGGTTCAACATCCCTGCGCCAACATGTCCTTCCGGATTGTAGCCGATGGCACTCGCCCCGTCGCCGATCTTCAAAACCTTATCGTCCCGAATCACCGTTCTTGTGGCACCATGCATGCGCAAGCTGTTGTAGGCAAGATTCGCATTGATCCGTGCATTATTGAAGTCATGGCGCGCCACATCATTCATGGAAGTCATGACATTGGAGGTGTTGACATCCTGAACACTCGTCAAACGGGTATACTCAGAAAGTTGCAGTGGTCTGATGTAATGCACTCCTGCCACCGTCTGCACCGTCATAAACTCACGGGTCTGGTTGGCATAGTGACCACCAAACGCGCCCATTAGAATGTTAATGTCCGCTGAACCTGTCGCGCCCGCACCTCCGATTAGAAACGATGTAGGCACATTGGTAACCGTTACCTGGGAAAGGGCCTGGTCAGGAGAAAGGTAATTCACAAATCCATTGGAATTGTAACCTCCGGAAAATCCCCGGTTATTCGTCGAGTCGCCATTGTTTTCGACAATGGAAACCATGCCTCCATTTTGCCAAGTATAACTATCGAAATTGATTCTTACCCGGTTGTTAACACCCTGATCATGCTGGATACGAATAATGTTGTGGCCTCCTTCAGAAACGAATGCTCCGACATTTTCGAGAATATTGGTCCCCAAATCATTGTTGTTGGTCACCGTAAACGTGCCGTTTCGCAGGATCATTTGAGCACTGTCGTTGACTCTGTTGCTATTAGCCCCTCCGCCGGCCACGCTGTTGTTGAGAAACAAGGTCGAGTTGGTGACACGAACTGCTGAAGTGCCGGACAATGCACCATTGGCACCACTCAGCGTCACCGTTCCCCGTGTTACCGCCGTCGTCCCGGTGAAGGTGTTGTTCCCTTGGAGAGTTTGGGTGCCTCCGCCTGATTTCACAAAACTCACCATGCCGCCACCTGCGCTGGTGGGTGAACCATCGCGAATCACCCCCCGAAAGGTGCCCGAGGTATCGCTACCTTCACCGACGATGACCGTGGCGGCTTGCGCATTGCTGTTGCCGACGAAGCCCCCGATGGAATCAGTGTCTTGGAGAACACCAAACCCTTCTGTGAATCCATTCAAGTCCAAGAACCCCGTAGAATTGACCGTGACGGCGGCGCTTCTGAAAATTTGGTCATTGTAATTCGACCACTTCACGGATGGCAGCGCAAAGCTTCCCCCGAGTTTCACGGTTTCGATGGCTGCGTCTGAATCTCCAATGATCAACACCGATCCAATGGCATGGACGTAGGCATTGCTCACCTTGGCCAGTTCAAGCGTGCCTTCCTGCACCTCTACACGAGATCCGCCATTATCCTGAATTCCCGACAGGGTCAAAGTATTTGACCCCACCTTGATGACCCGAGAATTGCCACCGGAGCCGCCAAAATCAAGTCGCCCATCAAACACATCATTGACGGCGCCGTAGTTACCAACCGTCAATGTCGCGTTTCCAGATTCAGACCTGATGGTTCCATACTGGGTCACCTGCATGGCCACGCCCGGAGACGTGACTGATGCCGTGGCGGCAACATCCAACAAGGCAGTATTCCCGTTCACGCTGATGATGCGGGCACCTGGGGGAATCCCAGGTCCGGTCACATAGGAGCCAGTCGCAAGTCCCGTCTGGCCCGCGCTGAACCAGATGAAGGGACTACCCTCCGTGGTTATGACCGATCCAATGGTGTTTTGCGTGGTGTTCGAGCTGCTGTTGAGGGAATTGAAAGTAAAGTCCTGAATGGTGCCGGCATTGTCCGTGATGTTGACAAACGCCCGCTCTTCCAACACCAGGTTCAACGAAGGATCAAACAACACCTGACCGCCTGCGGTGCCCTGTGACGAGGCTCCGCGAAGGAATTCGACGGTTGAACCTGCGGTTCCCAAACTGCTTGAACCAAAGGTCAGAGTGCCTGGTCGGTAGGTTTGCAGCTGTGCACCGCTGGCGACGGTGACATTGGTTTCCAGCCGAACAGAGGTTCCGTTGATGATCTCAGCGATTCGCACCCCTTTGGGGATTCCAACGCCTGTGATCGTATCGCCCACGTTAAAATTTGCTGAACTGCTAACGGAAATGATGTTGGAATTGTTAGCAGGAGCAGAAGCGGTCAACCCCGAGTTCACGCCTTCGGCAAACATCAGAGGAACGCCTGATTGGGTGAAGCCAGCTGCAACAGGGTTGCTTAGAGTGACTTGCCCGGTCCCGCTGTTATAAGCCGTGATCACAGTATTGTCTGCGATTCCCGGGCCATAAACCCGCATGCCTGCGTAGAGAGAACCGCCAGCAATCCCGCTGGCAGTGAAGGTATTTCCGCCCGCTGTAAGCGTTCCTGCATTGGCCGTGACAGCTGCACCTCCCAAGACCGTCGTGGTCCCGGCTGCGTTGCCAAACTGGAGTCTCAGAGTGCCATTGCCCTTGTTCAGCAAATTTCCGTAAAGCGTTGTATTCGATATTCCACCGTCACGGCCAATGTTGACCGTTCCTCCTGTTTGCAGTATTGATCCTGCAATAGCTGTCCGAGTGGTTCCTGTCGTGCCACCAATGTTGGTAGTCGCTCCACGAAATTCGAGCGAATTAGACCCGATCCCACTGCCATGAGCGAAGTAATTGTAGCCGCCAGCAAAATTCAATGTAGAGCCTCCTTGAGTCGTCGCCGTTCCAAGGTATCGATTGTAGGCGCCATCAAAGTTGGTAGTGCCGTTCGCATGAAGATAGTTCGCCCCTGCGTTAAGAAGAGTGTTTCCCGATACAGTCAAAGTGCCGCCACCGTTCTTGGTGACCGTTTCTGCATCCGGTTGAACTCCATTTCCATTCATCGTGAGTCCACCAGAAAGAATCAGTGTTCCTCCGGCAACATCGAGAATCAAACCATCATTGATGATCACCTGAGTGCCTACAGTGTCGGTGCCACTGCCGTTCTTGCGCAACAGCGCTTCCGATGCACTCGTATTATTGAAGGTGATGGCGAAAGTGCCCCCGCTGGATTGAATCAAGTAACTTGAGGTTCCACTCGAATCTCCGAGCGTCCATTGATCAAGGTTAATGTTACCGGTCAGGTTGACCGTAATGTTGTTCTGGATATCAACGTTCATGTTGGCAATCGACGTGATTCCGTTCGGAACTGATCCATTCCAGTTGCCTGCCGCCAACCAATCGTATGGGTCGGTTCCGGTCGTTTTGTTCCAGGTTCCATTTTGTCCAAAAGCTTGCGCAGCCAAAAGAAGACTGATGAACGAGAAGAGAAAGCGGAGCGTTTTCATTATATTAAAAGAGATTATCCCCAATCCTGATCAGACAATCAAGATTCCGTTGTGCCCGGACAAAATTACAAGGGGTGTATTGATAAAATACAAAAGTAAAAAAAGAAGATTACGGACGGTAACTGGTGATCCGGCCGGTGGAGGGGTCAACCTGGACACAATAGAAGTTTTTCACTTCGTCTGGAGTCAGCCCTTCCTCTTCGTCGGAAGCAACCACCAAGGTGACAAACCATTTGTTCGGAGGGGCTGGATTCAAGTTGGTGCCCTCGGGTCGGAAGATAAAGGATTTGAACGAACTGCCGGGCCGGAAAGTGTAGTCTGACAAGCCCGATGCATTGGACACTTTGGTGCCGACTGTAGAATTGCCATCTGCAAGATTGGCCAGAAAAGTCGACATTTCGTTGTTCTCGCTCAGGACCAAGTCTTGTGACAAGTTCAAAACCTCGCCTAATACCAATGCCATCGGAGCGGTCAAAGGTTTGCCTTGATTGGCTGGATTTGGATCAGGGTTCGGAGCACCCTGTTCGAAATGCCGTAGAAGCAAGACAGATCGAAACCGCGGATCTGCGCCGGGATCGAATTCATCATTGTTGTATTTGTAAAAGCGCACCTCCACGGTGCAACCTTCTGAAGTTGCAATTTGTTGTGCATTCGACAGCATGCCCACCAACTGGCCACCAGACGATGTCAATCTTGTTGCCATGATCGCCGAATAAAAGGACGGGGTCACAATGGCCATCAACAAGGCGATGATCACAATGACCACCAACATTTCCACGAGAGTGAAGCCACGTCGGAATCTCGCCACAAACGAAGAAGCGGGAATGCCACCGAGAATGGCTTGCTGGCAATGTAGGATTGGGGAATGAAGTGGGGTATCGTTCACGTTAGCTGCTCCATTTAGAATTGCGCATCGACACGGTGGCCGAAAAAATGCGAAAGTTGACTTTGGCGTCCACAAGAGCCTGCTCGAGAGCATCAAGATCGGCACGGAATTCGGTGTCGGATGCAGCGTTGAAGCCGGTGTAAGTGAATGGTTTGGCCGAACCAAACTTGTCGGCCAGACGTTGGGCCGACCCCTCATCAATGACAACCATCACAATCTCAATCTCGGGCGGCAGTTCATGAGACTGTGCATCCTGTTCCTCACCCGGTCCCCCCAACTCGGCGGCGCTGTCATAGAAATAGTTGGGAGCGATGTCCCGCGAATCTTCGGTGCTTCCCACGATGACCGGGCGCTTCGGGGACAACACCAACATCATGACGTTGTCGGCCACCGGCTTGCTCCATTCGGTATAGTTGGCATACCAGTCAGCGATTTCTGCTCCGGCCGCTTTGTCATAAATCGTATTCACCTCAGTGGGAGGGGCATACTCCATCAGCCTGAACCGATGCTTGGGCGGTATTCTTCCAGCAATGAAAGGTGGCCTGAATGCGATATCGTCGCCGAATTGCACAAAATAGCCACGCCCGTTTAACGCCGTAGGCAGATTGACATATTCCCCTGAATAGCCCAGAGGGGCTTGAAAAAACACTGCATGCCCAGCAATATCAGGCACTGCTCCCGAAAACACCTGACCCGCCGGACCGGAAATGAATTGCAGTTCCGAGTAGCGAATGTATTTGAGCGGATTCCGGTTTGCCCCTTCCAGCTCTTCTCCAGCGGCATCGAATGGAGAAAAAGGATTGGAGGGGTTGTTGAATCGATATCGAAGATAGGGATTTAACGTCGCCTGACCAAGATTGTTTTTGAGCACATCAAATGCGCGCCGAGCTTCGCGGAATTGCGACACCTTGGCAGAAGTCTGTGACCATGCACGCTGCACCTCCGAAACAATCGACGCAACCAGTAGCATAAGGATGCTTAGGATTGTCATCGAAACAAGTAACTCAACCAAGGTAAATCCCCTGGACGTATGATGGTGTTTGGTCATGGCAGGTGAATTAGCCTTTCGAGAATTGCCGGGTCAAAACAGCGGGGTAGGTCCGGTAAGACTGTGGATTGGCGAAGTCAAATGTTGCTTTCGGAGAGATGGCGACATCGACCAATACGGCCTTCATGTTCTCGTTCGCAGAAGCGGCACCCGGCAAATAGACCTGCGGTGAAACGGCGGGTCGCACTCTTACAACGTAAGCCAATCGATATTGCATGGCTGAAGAACTGCCTCCCACTGAACTGATCGGATTGGCCTGGTCGTCATAAAACCATCTTTTGTCGATCATTGTTTCCAGATTGCTCCACCGGGCGGACGCCCCCTCCCCGGACTTCGATCCCCAGTCCGACAGCTGAATCTCCCCAATCACCTGGCTGGCGATTCGGGCAGACGAAGTGGTTTCTCCTGCGCCGCGAACGGAGTCCAACCCTGCCGGGATAATGCCCAGCAAGGTAACCAATCCGGTAGCCGCAATCGCAACTGCGATGGCAACCTCCGCGAGGCTAAATCCCTTCGAGCTAAGGCGAAAGGCACTTGTGGCCATCGTTGATAGAGTCTTCAATTTCATGTTCAAATATTAGGGGTTAAGGAGCGAAACGCTTGTTCTCAAGAACGCGGAAGTTGTAGAAATCATCCAGAGGAGGAGGGTTTCCGGCAGTCGCATAGTCCGGCAGCCGCGGATCTTCTGGATCAATTCGACGCTCAATCAAGGCGGACCCGCGATACTCACTGTTTACGAGGTCGACGTTCGGATTGAATTCATTGGCTTCACCCGATCGCGCTTTTCGAATGGATTGCGCCCGGTAATGCACTCTGAAAGTATTGCTCTTCGTGGTGATTTTGGCGTAGATATTGGCGTAGGGTCTTTCTCGGACGTTGTCGCCCGTGAGGGAGCGGGCCTCCCAAAAGAGCCCCATGGACCGGTAGCTGTAGTTGCCTCCAACCATGTTGTCGCTTCCATCGCTAGCTGGCGGCGTAGCGGCAGCGTTCACCGAAGAAGCGGGGTGTGTTCCCTCAACCTTTTTCGGGACCAAGTGCAACTCTGCGACCTGACTTGCCGAGCGCAGAAGACCTCTTGCGCCAGCTGGCAATGCCGTAGAGAAGTTAAACCGGTCGTCCAACTGTCCAAGCGTCGATGTGTTTGCAGAAAACGCTCCGGCCGCCTTCGAATCGATGTCGATATTCCGGTGCCAGAAGCGTTTTTTGGGTGCCGCATGCGTGTAGTAGGCGGTAGTGCTTCGGGCATCCAAATCGCTCCACTTTGCCTGCTGGTAATACTGGCCATAGCCATTTCCAAAAGCCACATACTGGTTGCCATCCGGCTTGACCTGAATGTTGGTCGCGTTGGCCGTTGGAAATGCCTGAAGCTCCTCCCCTTTCAGCACCGCATGCATACCAGTCGCCCGTCGGATGTAGGAATTGAAGGGAACCATCTGGTAGTTGATGTTCACCTTTCCTGCAGTCGAGAACGGTTCGCTGATGGCATAGGGTTCCACCACTGGCATCCAGAACAAATCCATGATGTAATGATCTGCCGGGTTAATTCCTTTGAAAGGAGTGTGAGCCGTGTTGGTATTGGCCCCACTGCCTCCGTAGTTGGGAGACCCAGGATGACTGGCCGCCGCACCACCACCAGACAGAACAGGTGGAACGTAAGGTCTAAACAACAGGGTTCTCCACGGATCGCCCGCTTTGACGCCAGTTGAGAGCGAGCCGAACATACCGGGTGAAGACACCATCCGATTTGGAGACATGAAGGATTCCCCAGACTCTTGACCACGCCACATTTCATCATAGTAGGCAGTCGGTGCACGAACCAGTCCGCCCGCACCGGTGGTGGAAGCCTTGGTGTCCATGCCCGTGTTGCCTTCATCAGGCTTGTTGATCCACGCGCCATCACGCAGACTGGGGACGCCATTGTCAAAATCGCCGTAACGTCTCGCAAGGTCCACCAACGAAGTCGCTGGCAGGTCCGGTCTTGCTGAACTGCGATAGCGGGCACCATAAACCAATTGGCGGTTGTAATTGATGGTAGAAGGCGCAAGTCCAAAATCATTCAGGTCAATCCCAGTTTCATAGTCGGAGACATATCTCATGAAACTGTGAGCATTGTAGACGGGCAAGGTTTCATTGGTTCCATTGATCGAATAACTCTTCTGCTTGCCGACACCGGGATGAAGTTCCCAATCATCCGCAGGAACGAACTTCTTGGCTGCAATCAGGCGGATATCCCCATGCTTTGGAACCATGCTCATGACAACGTCCTGACCAAACGGGCCTTGCACGTTAGGATTAAGGTAGCCACTGCCGCCAGCCCCCCCCGTCCTCGCTGCCGGGCTCCTAAGTGGAGCGCAAAATTGGCCATACTGGATGGATGAATCGGTAGGGTAGACCGTGCCATTGGCCGTGTGCGCCCAGGTGATGGTGTCAAATCTCGGAATCCCCCGGCGTGCACCGTGGCCGCTTCCCTTGGTAAAGAATCGCCCAAGTGTTCTCCCAAGTTCCACCCCGGCCTGCGTGTAGAGGTCGGCTGAGGAGTTGGCTGCTGGTATAACCAGGGGCTCTCCGGGATTGGGCAATTGTCCGGTCCAAGGGCTGGCCGGATTGTGCGCCATGCGACCGATCGCTCCACCATAGTGAAATGACCACCAACGTGGTGCCTCAATGCGCTCTTGAATATTGAGCTGACTGCCAGTGGTCCACTCCTCCCGGGGAGACGAAAGAACGACAAGCTCTGGGGTGGGCAATTGGGCGTTGGGGAATCGGATCTCGAAAGTTTGCACAATGTTTTCGTCACTCAAGTCGCGCCCTGCATAGACGTTGACCGTTATTGGTCCACCAGTGAACTGCATGGTATCCCCGACGATGGTAAAATAGTTGCTGACCAGGTCATAGTTGGAGGCACCATCATAAGTTTTGCCCGAGGATGACACCGATGCGTCATAGCTTGGATCATCCGGCATATCTCCCGAACGGATCACATGCCTGTTTTGAGTCAGGGCGGCCGGACCTACGCTGCCGCCAGCCTCACGATTGTGAGTGGTTCCCTGAAACAGCGATGCAGGTGCCCGCCATGTTCTTTTGGTGGTGAGGCCGGGTGTGTTGAACAACTGCACCGGGAATCCTGCAGTTCCACGGATCTGGAAGCTGGTCATGCCAGTAATGGAAATGCTCATGTCTGGAAAAATCCCAGGATAGCCGCTAGCTGGAACAGTCAGCTCAAAACTCAGCATGGCCTGCACCCGCTTGCGACCAGGCGACAGCGGCAGGTTTCGGGTTAACGTCATGTTCCAGTTCTGGGGTTTGTATCCAGGATGTTTGCTGTAGTGGCGCGGATCATTAACCGGAACGCCGGCCTGAGTTCCATATTGACTTGGAGCAGGATAAGGAGGGAAATTCGAATACCAACGGTCAATCATGGTGGCATTTGGATTCGCGGCTGGTGGAACTGGTTCAGGCACCATTTCCGGCTCGGCATGGGCTCCATTTGTAGGCAATCCCCGGTTGGTGATTTTAGTTGCCGTGCGACCTCCGCTGATATCCGCATCTTGCGTGCTTTTGGAGCCATCAGCGTTTCGTATGCGCCAACTCCCCTCATCTATGGATCCGTCAGCAGTGCAGATAAAGTGCAGGCCTACTTCGGATATGGTCGGAAAGCGACCGAACCCTCTGCTGGAGTGTCCTCCAATCGTTGTTTCAATTGGAACCACCTGACCGTGACCCGGCAATGCAGTATAACTGACCTGTTCTCTAAGGGTTGGCTGCGTAACACCGCCATCAGAGTAGTTCAGGTCGAGATTGTTGCTGGCTCGCGTAGAGGTGTAGGTTTTGGTTTGCGGTAGCAACTGGTCGCGCCGATCAAGAATCTGCCTCGCTGACAGTCCATTCATCCGATAAGGTGAACCCGGTTCGATCAGCTCATCCTTGCTCGGCGCAAGCGCTCCATCATACAAATTGGTGCATCTGATGTAGTCAAAGATTTGGGTGAGGATTTGCGCCGCATCACCATTTCTATATTTATCCGTGAAACTCGCCGCTGCCTGGCCCCCACTCGGAAAATCCCGGTCCATCAGTCCGTATAGGTAATTCAGCAGTCTTTGGTTGCGAGGTATATCCCTGACATCATTGACGGCGCTTGTTGCGTCGCCTCGACGGAAGAAATAGCTGTTTTCAGTGCCTCTGGATGACTGGAGAGTCCCACAGAAAGCCACCAGGTTGTCAAATACGGTCCGATATTCGGCGGCATTGCCACGCATGGGTCCAATGGTGCGTTCATTCGCCACAGGCCACATGGCTACTCGCGGGGTGCCGAAGATGGTTGTCTCAGGTGCCCGACTGTGCGCCGTCAAGAAGAAGCGCATACGCTCAAGTGACCTCGCCTCAATGGTATGATCACCAAAAAGCCTGACAGGAGCTCCGGGCGTGGAGTCCTGCGTAAGCCTCTCGGCCCCGGCCACCTGCTCAGAGAAAAGCAATTCATCAACAGACGCATACAGGCGCTCGTTGAGGGATTGCGAAACGTCCACCCGATACATTCTAGTCCCATCATATTTGGGATCACTTAGCGCCCAAAATGGAACGGTGGCACCTTTAGAGCCGCCGCTGTTGATTTTTGGCATGATGTCATAAATCCGCTCCTTGCGATCAAGAATATCGCTGAGCGCCGTTCCAGTTTTCCCGTATGAATTCATGTCCTTATTCGGAAACAGCACCGTGCTCAGAGCCACCGTGGCCGGATGTCCGGGATAACGTTGATACTCGAACCGGGTAGGCTGGTAGACCGCCCACTGATAATCCCTGTCATGATAAGAAATTGGCGGGGCCCAGAAAGTTGGCTCACCAGCCGTGTTGATGTTAAGTTTGGACGTTTCGTCATCTGTCCAAAATGCGATTCGACCGACGATGGGATTTGTCGCTGTAGCCGTCACTCCACCCGCGCCAACAAATGTGTAGGCACCGGTTCCAGTTGCTTCGGTCACATGCCCCAGGGTGCCATCCTTAAGCATGTAAAGCCATTGGACAGGCATTGGCAGTCGGGCATTTACATCCGTCACACTGGTCGCATCCACCACCCAATCGACAGTCGTTGTGTTGACTCTGGTTTCGTAGCTGAAGCCTTCAATATTAGAGCTGTCTGGAATACTGGTGCCGGTCGTCGTTCGCTCACTGCGCACGAATGCCCTCGGGTCAATAATCGGAAACACCACTTCCGCCTCTCCATCAGCATTTCTATCTGGCCGAATGACCGGTTCATTCAAATCCACCCACTTACCCGGTTTTTGCATCCATGCAGTATCCGGATGATCGGTTGTCATGTTTTGCTCGGAAGCGACCTCCACCATCATGTCGTCGCTGTATAGCTTGAATCCTTTCAAGAAAGCACCGTTGTTGCTGTATTTCCTAATCGCACCCGGTTGGGATGCCCAAATAGTCGCATCCCCGGCTCCAACCTCTTGCCGCGAACCCTCCCAAATCTGACCCATTGCAACGTTGATGGCGGTGTCGGACAAGTTTTTGGCAAACTCACCATCCGCATACTTTACTGAAGATCGCCGCTCCGTGTCCGAGATTGAGAGGATGGCCACTGCTAGCACCGTCAGGATGACCAACATGGAAATCACAGTCACTAGCGCAATACCACGCCGCCGACGTTTTGGCTTTCCGATTTCAGGTGTGTTCATAGAGATGTGGAAGCTGGGTGGACTGGTTTCTGAGTATTTAAGTTTCGAAATTGATATAAAATCCTTATTTTCTGATTACAATGTATTTTCACCTACTTGGTCAATACAATTATTCTTCATCGGCTTTTTTGGTGCCGTAAAGTTGATGCTCAACAGACTGTAGAGTTTTGCGGAGCTGATACTGCAGACGAAGGAAATCGTTGCGCCGCTTCAACCGTGTTACACATCTTCATCAATAAAACCTCCTAGGGAAGCGCCGCTGTATGGGCATTCTCTATTGCGTTTCGACACCGGTGTCCAAACCTGACCGACAACCTTGCGTGCAAAAAACGAGGGCTCCTCGGACTCGACATCGTAAATACCGATCTGCGTTCTGTCACAGTTGAGCGCACGATCAGCCACCAAATCACAATCGGGTCGATAGTGTTTACATTGTAAACACTAGCAACATCTCTTTGCTCTTACGACGTCGTGGTGTAAGCCATCTGTTGTTTGAGTGAAAAAGCACTGACGCTATCTGATCAATTGCAGTTGTCCGATGAACTGCGATACTAGCAGGCCAATTCTTTCCTCCCATGAGCACTGCTGCCATCTCCCCTACTCGCGCTGAAGACTTCCCTGAATGGTATCAACAAGTGGTCCGGGCGGCCGATTTGGCGGAGAACTCCGAAGTTCGCGGGTGCATGGTCATCAAACCCTGGGGCTACGGGCTCTGGGAGAACATGCAGAAGCAGCTCGACATCAAATTTAAGGCCACCGGGCATCAAAATGCCTATTTTCCCCTGCTGATTCCGCTCAGCTACCTCGAAAAAGAAGCCCAGCATGCGGAAGGATTTGCTACGGAATGCGCAGTGGTCACCCATCACCGGCTTGAAGCGGTGAAACAGGCGGATGGCACGGTCAAAATGATCCCCACAGGCGAATTGGCGGAACCTTTTGTCATCCGGCCCACCTCCGAGACCATCATCGGCGCGGCGTTTGCCCGCTGGGTGGAGAGCTATCGTGATCTCCCCCTGCTCATCAATCAATGGGCGAATGTGATGCGCTGGGAGATGCGTCCCCGTCTGTTTCTGCGGACCGCCGAGTTTCTCTGGCAGGAAGGGCATACCGCTCACGAAACAGCGGAAGAGGCAATCGCTGAAGCGGCTCTGATGCACGACGTCTACGAAGATTTCATGCGCAATCACCTCGCCATCCCGGTCATTCCTGGCGAAAAAAGCGAGCGCGAACGCTTTCCAGGCGCCTTGAACACGCTGACCGTCGAAGCCATGGTCCAGGACCGGAAGGCGATCCAAGCGGGGACTTCGCATTTTCTGGGGCAAAACTTCTCAAAAGCCGCCAACATTGAGTTCCTCGGACGCGACAACCAACGCCATTTTGCCTGGACCACCAGCTGGGGAGTCAGCACGCGCATGATCGGCACGTTGATCATGACCCACGGCGATGACGACGGTGTTATTTTGCCCCCACGTATCTCTCCTACGCAAATCGTGATCCTTCCGGTGACGCCAAAGCCTGACAGCCGCGAAGCCGTCATCGACGCCTGCGACGCGCTCGCCAAGACCTTGCGCACCATTCAATACATGGGCGAGCCCCTTCGGGTCCACGTTGACAAGCGCGACATGGCTGGCGGTGCCAAAAATTGGGATTGGATCAAAAAAGGCGTGCCTCTTCGCGTCGAGATTGGTCCACGCGACATCACCAACCGCAGCGTTGCCGTGGCACGTCGCGACAAAGGACCCAAGGAAAAAGAATTCATCGGCAAGGAAGAATTCATTCGCCGCGCCGACGACATTTTGGATGAAATCCAGAGCGTCCTCCTGCAACGCGCGACCGCGCTTCGCGACTCCAACACCAAAAAGATCGACAACGAAGCCGATTTTCGCGCGTTTTTCGGCACCTCAGGGGACAACGAAAGCAAAGGAGAGATCAGCGGCGGATTTGCCCTGGTCAACTGGGCCGGAACCAGCGAGGACGAGGAGCGCCTTCAAAAAGAGCTCAAAGTCACCATCCGATGCATTCCGAAAGGGGATCAATACGCCGAAGAAGGTGCCTGCTTTCTCACGGGAAAACCCAGCCATCGCCGCGTCATCTTCGCGAAAAGTTACTGACCAGTTGTGGCCCAGATGGATTTCCGTGGAACCCTCCACGGCGGATTCTCACGGCCTTGCAACCAACGGTGACTCCCTGACCAGGCAGCCATCTTTGTTCATCGGTGTCCATCTGTGGTTTATGAGTTCCCCTGCAAACGCGGGCCGCTCTCGTGCAGCCTTGCCAATCAAAGCTCAAGACTGACGCAACGCTTCGTTCACCTGCTTCACCGCCCGACCCACATCTTCCGCCTGTAACAACGCGGACACAATCACCACCCGCCTGGCCCCCGCTGCCAGCACCTCGGGCAGCGTCTGCAAATTCACCCCACCAATACAAAACACCGGCACCTCGGCAAAACCCTCCACTTCGGCGATGTCGCCAAGGCCAATCGGCACATAATCAGGTTTGGTTCCCGTGGCATACAGGGGTCCAAAGCCAATGTAGTCCGCTTTTTCCTCCATCGCCGCCCTTGCCTGAGCCACGCTGTGCGTCGACCTTCCCACAAAACAATTCCCCCCCACCACGCGGCGCACCTCGGCCAGATCCCCATCCTCCTGACCCACATGAACCCCGTCACTGCCTACCGAGGCTGCCACGGAAGGATGATCGTTGATCACCAAAGGCACCCCACCATCGCGCGTCACCTTCAGCAACTCCCCCCCAATCCGTTCTACGTCAGCGAGTTCAACCCCCTTGGCACGAAGCTGTAAAACATCCACCCCGCCTTCGACCAACTTCCGCCCCATCATCACCATGTCCTCCAAGCGCACATAACCTGCGTCCACAATCCCATAAAGCCGACATTCCGAAATGGATTTCATCCCTCTGACCAAAAGCACAAAGCCCATTCACACAAGGCCTGAATTCACTTCCCATCCGAAATCAATCTGTCGGCAAAGCCATTTGCCCCTTGCAACAGGCCGTCTACCGTCCACCATCCCGAATCAGTAAAAGTAACGAAAAGCATCTCTTCATGAGCGAACCAACCCTACTCATCCTCGCAGCCGGAATGGGCAGCCGATACGGCGGCCTCAAACAACTTGATCCCATGGGACCCCACGGCGAAACCGTGCTGGACTATTCTGTGTTCGACGCCCTGCGCGGTGGTTTCAAAAAAGTCGTGTTTGTGATCCGGCGTGACTTCGAAGAAGAATTCAAGAGCAAAGTCGGCAGCAAATTCGACCAAAAAGTCACGGTCGAATACGCCTTCCAAAGCCTCGACGACCTTCCTGCTGGCTTCACCGTCCCCGAAGGCCGCGTCAAACCTTGGGGAACCACCCAGGCCGTGCTCGCCGCCGAATCAAAAATCGACGGCCCTTTTGCCATGATCAACGCCGACGATTTTTACGGTCGCGACGCCTTTGCGAAACTCGCCGCCAATCTCGGCACGCTCCATCCCAAGGACGGCAAGACGCAATACTCCATGGTTGGCTTTCAGCTGAGAAAAACCCTTTCCGAACACGGCAGCGTGTCCCGTGGCGTCTGCACCAGCAAAGACGGCAAACTCACCACGGTCACTGAAATGACCAAAATCTTCAAAACCCCCACCGGTGCGAGCAACCAGGAAGATCCGCAAAATCCGGTCGAACTTTCCGGCGACGAACTCGTCAGCATGAACTTCTGGGGTTTTACCACCGACCTTTTCCCCCAGCTTCATATCGCCTTTGAAGACTTCCTCAAGCAACACGGTGAAGACCCCAAATCCGAGAGCTACATTCCCAAAGTGGTCGACGCACTGATCCAATCCGGTCAAGCCGAAGTCGAAGTGCTTGAAACCACCAGTTCATGGTTTGGTATTACCTATCCCGAAGACAAAAACGTGGTGGTCGAGAGCATCAAACAGCTCACCGACAACGGCGAATATCCAAGTCCTCTCTGGGCCTAGTCGTCCATCCATGGATATTTTGAAGGCACGGTGGATATCCGCCGTGCCTTTTTTGTGTTCGCAGGTCGCAGTAACCTCCGACGGCGCTAAGACACTTTCTTCGCCGTCACAAAAGGCGCACTTAAATACACAGGCTCCAGCACCTGCGCCGTCAACCTCCCCTTCTCCCCCTCACCCAACTTCCGCCCCAGCCTCGCCAACGACAAAGCTGACGGTCTCGCCAACTCTACCCCCTCAAGACCGCCGGGCACCTTGCTTTCAAAACTGAACCAAGGCACCTCGCTCAACTCAGCCCGCTTCGCCCGAAACTCAGCCTCCGGCACCGACTCAATTTCGCCCACCATCGCTCCATCCACCACCCTCGCCCAGTAAAAGAGACCCCGCCGCGCATCGCCGCACATCACAAAACTTGCCTTGTCCGAGCCCGACACCGGGGCCAGCAAACTGGAAATCCCCACCACCGGCACCCCGCGCGACCAGGCCAATCCCTGCGCTGCCGCAATGCCAATTCGCACCCCCGTGTAAGAGCCGGGTCCCGTTCCCACCACGATCAACCCCAGATCATCGCCTGCCGCCTCCAACGCTTCTCTCAACGGCGAAAACATCTGCGCGTTGTGCGATCGCTCCGATTCAAAACCTGCCACCAGCAGCGTCTCACCACCGCGCACCACCGCCACTTCGCCACGCGCCGTGGAAGTATCCATCGCTAAAACACAAGATCCCATTCCCATAAAAAGTCCCCCTGCCATACCCCATTAACACTCCGGCGTCATCCCTCTTTCCTTGTGCCGACCACCACTTCGCGACTGCCATCTTCACGGATCGAAAACTCAAACCACTTTGTCCCCTCCGGCAGCAAATCCGCAAACCGGTCCGCCCACTCCACCACCACCACGCCGCCGGCATCCAGATAATCGTCCCAACCAATGCCGATCACCTCGCCTGGCTGATCCAGACGATAAAAATCAAAATGGAACACCGGCAGCCGCCCGTCATCATACTCATGCACCAAGGTAAAAGTCGGACTGCTCACCTGCGCCTTTGATCCCATCCCCGCCACGATCCCCTTCACGGCATGCGTTTTCCCCGCCCCCAAATTTCCCACCAGCGCCACCACCTCCCCCGCCACCAGCGAACCCGCCAGCGACTCGCCCCACGCAACCGTCTCTTCAACCGAACGAAAAATCATGAGCTGAAATGATCCCAACCTCCCGATGATTTCTCAAGCGGCATCTTGTCTGTCCCCTTAAAAAACTTGCCGATACAAGTCAGCTCCAATTCCGGAAACCGTTCCCGCCAGGCCTCCTCAAGCCGCATCTGCCTACGCGGCGACACTGCAAGCAGCAGCTCGTAGTCCTCCCCGTCATTCAATGCTTCGTCCACCGAACACCCTTCGTTCACCGGCAACCGCTCTTCGTCAAGCACACATCCCAATCCGCCCGATACCCGTCCCATCCTCGGCAAATCTTTCGCCAGCCCATCGCTCAAATCCATCATCGCATGCGGTTTGAAGTTCTCCGCCAGCCACCGACCCTGCTCCGCTCTCGGCTCAAAAGTCAAATGATGACCGCGAATCGATCCCCCCAGCCGACCCGTCACATAAATGGCATCCCCCGCCTTCGCTCCATCCCGGCGCACACAAAATCGCGGCCTCACCCGTCCGGTCAGCGCCACCGAAATCATCACTACCGGACCACTCGTCGTCTCGCCACCCACCACACTCACGCCAAAACGCTCCGCGCATCGCTTCAACCCCGCATAAAGCCCCTCGACATAAGCCACCTCGCAAGTCTTCGGCACCATCAGAGTCACCAACGCAAACAACGGTGCCCCTCCCATCGCTCCAATATCACTCACCACCCGCGCCATCGCCTTCCAGCCCACTTTTTCGGAATCCGTCTCCTGCAAAAAATGCACCCCCTCCACCACCGCGTCGGTCTTCAACAAGTTCCACCAATCACTCCCTGACGCCTTCACCACCGCGCAATCATCCCCCGGCCCGATCACCACTCCGTCACCTGTCCACAAACCGTCCGTCACGCGCCCTATCAACGCATCCTCACCAATTTCCATCACCGTCTCACTCGTCATACCTCAATTTCAAATCATAAATCATATATCATAAATCCAAAGCCCCTCATTCCCCTCCCATCATGATCATTCGCACCACATTGAACCCGTTAAAAATCATGTGCATGAAGATCGGCACCAGCAAACTTCCCGTCGCTTCATAAGCCACCGCAAACCCCACTCCCAACAAAAACAGCGGCAGCAAACTGCCCACATGATTGTGCACCGTCGCAAACAACAACGCCGTCAGCAACACCGCAAACCAGCGCTCCGTGAACCGCTTCGTCACCCCGTAAAGAAACCCCCGAAAAATCAATTCCTCCGTCAACGGTGCCACCAGAACTGCTGCAATCACCACCAACCCGCGCATCATCCAGCCGTCCATTTTGCGGAACATTTCCACCACCTCCTGCGGACTCTCATCCGGCAGCTGTCCCCCCAGTGCCACTGCATACACCGCCGCCACGATCAACGCCATCACCACCACCACGCCTACTATCCAAACCGCCGCCAGACCAAACGCCGACTTCACCGAAATCGACCGCAGCCCAAACATCTCCGTCGGATTCATCCCCCGCAACACCGACATGTAAGCCACCAGCATCAGCCCCAGCAGCAGGAAAAACATCGACCCCACAAACATCCCTATCGCAAACGATTCCATCTCCATCGTCTCTTCCGGCCCCCTCGCCGAAGCCGAAACCATCCAGCCAAACAACGCCACCAATCCCAGCGCCACCGCCGCATCCGGAATCCCATAAGGCCTCGCCAGCACATTGCCATCCCCGATCCAACTGATACCCGTGCGCACCCCGACCCACGTGTAGATCACCAGCGCCATCGACAGTGCCAGCGCCGCGATCAGCAGCACATCCAACAAAACAGCCTGGGTCAGTTCCGGCGACATAAGTCAGTCAACCCAGCAGTCTGGGACAATAAATTCAACTCAAACAGACAACACCACTCTCCACATTAAGGAGCCATGTGCGAAGGCAGCAGATACATCCGTCCTGCCTCCAACCTCGGCAACAGCCGTTCGCTCACATCCAGGGTGATGGTATTAGATTGTCCCCGCGCCTGCGCCGATCCCAACCCACCGAAAATCTGCAGGAACGACGGCGAACTCTCATACCTCACCACCATTGCATCAGGAGCCTGCCCCAGTTCCTTCGCCACCCGATACGCGTCCTCAATGTATCCCAGTTCATCCACCAGCTTGCTCTCCAGCGCCTCCTTGCCCGTCACCACCCGACCGTCCGCCACCGTGCTCTTCAATACATTCACATCCACCTTGCGCGCCTCCGCCACGATCCCCACAAACTTGTCATACATCTGCATCACCAGATTCTGCACATAGGCTTTTTCGTCATCGCGCATCGGCCTCGATCCACTCAGCGAATCCTTAAAATTGCCACTCACAAAAGTCAGACTCTCCAGCCCCACTTTTCCAAACGCCTGACTGTAGTTCAACGTCTGAATAATGACGCCAATGCTCCCCGTCAACGTCGTCTCATTCGCCACCACCCGCGTCGCTCCGCAGCTAAGGTAGTAACCGCCCGACGTCGCCATCGAATCCATATACACCACCACCGGCTTCACCTTTGCCGCCTCCTTCACCGCATGATAAATCGTATCGGAAGCCGTCACCTCACCCCCGGGCGTATTCACCTTCAACACGATCGCCTTCACCGAGACATCCGCCACCGCCTGATCCAGCGCCCGTCGCACCGCCCCTGGCGTCAATCCCGCGCTGCCAAACATCCCGTCCTCGCTGGAGCTGGTGATGATCCCATCCAGATCAAGCTGCACAATCTTGTCCTTGGTATTGAACTCCCCCTCCTTCTCCAACTTTTCGCTGAACTTCTCTTTTGGCATGACAAACCCAGGAGTCGATCCCCCCAATCCAGCCGCCGAAGCAAACTGCAAAAAGTTCACGCCCATACTCACCAGTAAAATAAATACCAGCAGCACCACCAGACATCCGAGGCCCTTGTTTTTCATGTTGGAACAAACCTTAAGCTGCACGCCTGAGAAACGCAATGGCAGTTCGTTCTACAACCACTTGCCCACCTTCTCCCTTTTGCCGCCACCCTCTCCCATCAATTCCTCCAACAAATCCACCGCCTCCACCGCCGTCGCCGCGACATTCATCAACGCCCGATGCTCCGGCAATAAAAGTCCGCCCTCCACCATCCGGTCCAGCATCACCAGCATCGGATCATAATAACCCTCCACATTCAAAAGGCACACCGGCTTCGTGTGAAACCCCAACTGCAGCCACGCCACCACCTCAAACAACTCCTCCAGCGTGCCATACCCGCCCGGCAACACCAAAAACCCATCCGCATGATCCATCATCAACCGCTTGCGCTCATGCATCGTCTCCACCTCGATCAGCTTCGTCAATCCACGATGCTCCTTCTCCAGTTCCACCAATTTGTGCGGAATCACTCCGATCACTTCCCCGTTACCTGCCAGCGTCGCATCCGCCACCGTCCCCATCAATCCCACACTGCCCCCTCCGTAAACCAGTCCCAGCCCACGACCCGCCAGCAAACCGCCCACCTCTTCCGCCACCTCACGAAACACCGGCTTCGATCCAAAATTTGACCCGCAATAAACACAGACTCGCATCGGCACCCCTATCCCAACCATCCCGCCGCCTCAACCCTCAGATTCAGAATCCCTGCGTCGAAAAAATTTCAAAGAAAGTCACAGCACGCGCGTCGTCCACATGATACGGTCAAGCAACGTCACGATTCCCACCAAAATCGTCCTTAAATCAACGTCGCGAGACATCCCGTCCGTCATGAAAGCGTCCCACCTCCTCATTGTCCCCTTGTGCCTCCTCTTCTTGGCGAGCCCCGCGCCCGCCGCCGAACTGATTCTCTCCACCGAAGAACTGCTGCCCACCAGCACCCTCGAACTGCGCTTCGACGAACCCATGATCCCCGAAGATCAGGTCGGTGAAACCGCCAAAACCTCCCCCCTCGCCATCGAGCCACCCGTCCCCGGCGAATTCAAATGGACCAGCACCCGCGGCGGTCAGTTCCATTTCACCAAAACCCCTGACATCGGCCTCATCTACCAATTCGCCCTCGCCCCCAAACTCAAGGACGCCACCGGCAAACCCGTCCCGGCCCTGGACCTCGGCGAACACGCCACCACCCCCTTCAAAATCGCCGACATCGAGCGCGACTACCCCTTCGTCTACGGCAACTCCGCCCGCCGCGATCCCTACTACCTCATCCAGTTCAACGACCCCGTCGACCCCACCAACCTCGCGAAATACTTCTACTTCGCCGACAAAACCGAAACCCAACGCGTCCCCGCCACCGTCCGCCCTGCCACCTTCAAGGACTTCCAAAAACACTACAATCCCACCCTCGTTCCCACCTGGGCCGAACTCGCCGCCGGAACCACCCCCGTCATCAACAAAGATAAGGCCAAGGACGCCCCTCAGCGTGACAACGCCATCGTCGTCACCGCCGCTGAACCTCTCCCCATCGGCGATACCTGGACTCTCCACATCGTTCCCGCGATCGCCAACGTCGACGGCAACGCCTCCATCACCCCTCACGACCCCCAACCCTGGGGCACCGTCCTTCCCCTCGCCATCAAGGAAATCACCACCGAGAACCACTTCGACAGCCCCCACGAAGTCATCGTCACCTTCACCAAAGCGCTCAACCGCAGCGACCTTACCACCGACGAAAACAGCGCCCGCCTTGCCAGCTTCGTCAACATCACGCCCGCCGTCGCCAACATGAGCGTCCGCGCCAATTACTCCCGTCTCGTCATCGCCGGCGACTTCCAACTCAACACCCCCTACGACGTCACCATCACCGAAGGCCTCCCCGGCTCCGATGACCTCACCCTCGAAGCGCCCACCAAGGAAACCGTCACCTTCAGCGCGAGCCCCGTTTTCCTCTCCACCACCGCCGAATCCAGCGCCCAGCAGGCCCACGGCAACGGCATTCTCGACATCTACGCCGCCAACTACCAGAACCTCAACATCCGCGTCAAAAAGCTCTCTCAAGGCGAACTCATCCAGGCCCGCGCCCTTTACAACGAAGCCTACAAACCCCACGCCAAACCCGAAGTCGCCACCGCCAGCATCAACGACACGCCGTTTGAAGAATTTCCCGGCACCACTGTCTACCAATCCGACCTCCCCAACCCCCAACCCCTCGAAAAAGCCACTCTCCATCACCTCAAATGGAGCGACATCCTCGGCGAAACCCCCGCCGCGCCCGTTTTCATCGAAATGACCGCCACCCCCCAGGATGGCGCTCCCGCAGGCACCATCGTCAGCCGTGCCATCGTCGAATTCACCGACATCGGCCTGCTTCTCAAAGACAACCACAAGGAAACCCTCGTCTACGCCTTCTCCTACAAAACCGGCCAGCCACTCCCCAATGTCCAGCTCACCTTCATGGACAGCGACCGCGCCTTCCTCAACCACATTTCCACCGACGCCAGCGGCATCGCCATCAGCCCCGGCAAAAACGCCGGCTGGGTGCTCGCTCGCAACGGCGATGACGCCACCGCGATCAACATCGATAACTACGAAACCCGCATCGGCCTCTGGGGTCATGGCATCAACGTTGGCTGGAACAATCCCTGGACCCCCACCCAGCAAACCGTGCTCTTTTCCGACCGACCCGTCTACAAACCCGGCGACACCGCCCACCTCAAGGCCATCACTCGTCAGCGCAGCGGCGACACGCTTTCCCTGAGCAAAAAACCGCTTACCGCCACCCTCGTCATCAACGATCCCCGCAACCGCGAGATCGTCCATCAACCCATCACCTTCAGCCCCAATGGCACCTGGTCCCACACCCTCACGCTGCCAGAATCCTCCGTCGGCTGGTATTCCGCCCGCATCGTCTTCCCCAAAGCTGAAGGAAGCGAAGACGAACCTTACTCCGCTTACCTCGACCTCCGCGTCGACGAATACAAACCCAACAGCTTCGAAGTCCTCGTCGACGGTGCCAATCACCAAGTTGAGCCCGACCGCATCACCATTCCCCTGAGCGCCAATTATTACATGGGCAAACCGCTCAGCAAAGCCACCGTCAACTGGAGCGCCAGCCTCGACAGCCACTACTCCCCTCCCGCCGCCTGGTCCGCCTACCACTTTGGCGACGTCGCCGAATTCTGGAATTACGGACAGGACACCGACGACGAAACTGCCACCGAAGAAGACAGCGAGAACTCCGAAGATCCCGAAAACTGGAGTGCTTACGGCGAAATCGTCATCAGCGACGAAGGCAAAGCCGACATCAACCTGCCCACCGTCCCCGACCACCGCGCCTCCCTTCCCCAAACCGTCAGCCTCTACGCCGAAGTCGTGGATGTGAACCAGCAGACCATCACCAAGGAAACCCAGTTCCAGCTTCCTGGTGCCGACTTCATCATCGGCTCCCGCACCTCCAGCTGGTATGCCACCGCCAACAAACCGTTTCAGTTCGACTTCGTCGCCATCACCCCCCAAGGCACCCCCTTTACTAACGCGGTGCCCGTCGAAATCAAAATCGAACGCCAGCAATGGAACACCGTCCGCGTCGAAGCCGCCGGCGGTGCCGTCACCACCAAAAACCAAAGCACCCTGATCGAGGAACACCAATCCACCATCACCCTCAACAGCGTCAATCAACAACCCGCCACCGCCGTCCTCGACTTCACCCCCAAATCCGGCGGCACCTACTTCCTCACCGCCACCGCCGTCGACCCCAAAGGCAAAACCGTGCTTAGCCGCATCGCCTTCTACACCCTCGGCGGCGACAGCTACCCATGGTCATGGGACGAAGGCACCCGCATCACCCTTCAGCCCGACAAAACCTCCGTCAAACCCGGCGAAGACATCACCATCGTCGTAAAAACTCCCCTCAGCGGCAAAGCCCTCGTCAGCGTTGAACGCAACCGCGTGCACCGCCACTTCCTCGCCGACATCTCACCGGCCAACCCCGTCATCACCATCAAAGCCGAAGAAATCGACGCCCCCAACGCCTTCGTTTCCGTCATCCTCATTCGCGGCGCCAACGCCAGTCCGCAAACCGATCCCATGCCCGAATACAAGGTCGGCTACTGCGAAATCAAGGTCGAATCCGTCCAGAAAAAACTCGTCATCGACCTCCAACCCTCCCAAAACCCCATCCTTCCCGCCGGCGAACTCACCATCGCCGCCACCATTAAAGACGCCGCGCAAAAACCCGTTTCCAATGCCGAAGTCACCCTCTACGCCGTCGATGAAGGCGTCCTCAGCCTGATGGGCTACACCACTCCCGATCCCTTCGCCGAATTCAATCCCGAAGTCCCCCTCGCGATCTCCAACCACACCACCATCGACGCCCTCATTCCCGAGTCCCTCAAATCCCGCTACCGTGGCAACAAGGGCATCATCATTGGCGGCGGCGGCGATGAAACCAGCGCCGACGACTTCCTTCGCAAAAACTTTGTCGCCACCGCCCTCTGGCAGGCCAATCTCATCACCGACGCCGAAGGCAAACTCACCCACACCTTCAAAGTCCCCGACAACCTCACCCGCTACCGCATCATGGCCGTCGCCGTGCATGGTGCCGACCGCTTTGGCTCCGCCGAATCCTCTTTCACCATCAACAAACCCCTCATGGTCGAACCCGCTGTTCCGCGCTTCGCCCATCGCGACGACGAACTCCTCGTCAAAGCCATCGTCCACAACACCACCCCGCATCGCGGTCAGGTCGAAGTTGAACTCAAGCTCAACGACACCACCGAACTCATCACTGAAGGCCGCCCCTTCATCCTGATCAGCCAGAAAACCGACCGTCAAATCGCCGCCGACCATCGCAGCGAACGTCGCCTCATCACCCTCGAACCCAACCAGACCACCGCCGTCTCCTTCCCCGTCCGCTTCACCAAAACCGGCACCGCCAGCTGGCAATGGTCCGCCAAAACCACCGAATGGAACGGCGACAAACCCCTTGCCGACTCGATGATGTCCACCTTCGAAGTCACTCATCCCGCTCCCGCCCTGCGTGAAGTCCACTACGTCACCCTCACCAGCAAAAACGGCGGCGACCTCACCAAAAAAATCAATCCCCAACTCCTCGAAGCCGAAGGCAAACTGCGCCTCAACCTCAGTCAGTCGCGCATCACCGAAGCCCGCGACGCCCTCGAATACGTGCTTCAATATCCTTACGGTTGCGTCGAGCAAACCACCAGCCGCGTCCTTCCCTGGCTGGCCCTCAGCAAATACGAACCCCTCTTCCCTGAGTTGCTGCAAAAAGACAAAGCCCGCACCGCCATCCAACGCGGCGTCGAACGTCTCCTGACCATGCAGACCGAAACCGGTGGCCTCGCCTACTGGCCCGGCGGTGAAACCCCCGAACTCTGGGCCAGCGCCTACGGTGGCTTCGCCCTCATCAAAGCCAAAGAATATGGCATCGTCATCCCCCAACAGAGCATCGACCAGCTCACCACCTGGCTGAGCGACCAGTTGCGCGACCTCGACCTCGCCAACACCCCCGAAGCCCAGCCTCTCAACGACGCCGCCCTCGCCCTCTACACATTGGCAAAAGCCGGCAAACCCCAGCCTGCCTATCAAACCACCCTCTACACCCGTCGCAACAAACTCCCCGACACCTCGCGTGCCTTCCTGGCCCTCGCCATGTGTCTGACCGATGCCCCCGCCGCACAAATCAGCGAACTCCTCAAACCCGCACCCAAACCGAAAAATCCCTGGGAACGCTATTGGCTCGGCGACCAAACCGTCAAAGGTCTGCAACTCATCGCCAGCGCCCACCTCGGCCTCACCAAACAAGCCGAACTCCTCACCGAGGACCTCTACAAATCCCGCAAAACCAATGGCCACTGGGGCACCACCTTCAGCAACGCCTGGATTCTCCTCGGCCTCTCCACCAACGAGCGCGTCCCCAAAGTCGACGAACCCCTCACCCTCGCCCTCACCTACAACGGCGAAAAGGCCGACCACACCCTGCCCGGCTACCTCAGCACCTTCAACCTTGATCGCGACCTGAGCAAAAAATCCCCCGCCCTCACCATCGCCATTCCCGAAGGCAAAACCCTTCGCGGCCGACTTGAAATCCAGTCCTGGCCCGAACCCAAAACCTTCCAGCCCGTCAGCAAAGGTTTCACCATCAGACGCAGCTATCAACGCCTCACCACCAGCGGCATCCTCGAACCTGCCGAGAACCTGCGCGTCGGCGACATGGTCGTCACCACCCTCGAAATCGACGTCCATCGTGCCAACCGTTACCTCGCCATCGAAGACAATCTCCCCAGCGTTTTCGAACCCATCAACCCCGAGTTTGAAACCCAAAACGCCAAAGGCGACGCCGAAGAAGTCGACAACGAATGGTATACGGACCACCGCGAACTGCGTCACGACAAAGCCCTGTTCTTCACCAACGACTGGAGCACCCTCGGCAAGTTCCAGCTCAAATACCTGGCCCGCGTGATTGCCGAAGGCGACGTCATCGCCCCTCCTGCCAAGATCGAAGCCATGTATGAGCCCGACCACTACGCCCTCAGCGCCATCAATCTCATCAGCACCCTCCCCTCCACCAAGGAAAACGTCGTCAAAAAGTAGTTTTCAGTGGGGAGCACACGCATCCTGCGTGTCGTTCTCGGCATCTTGCCGAGAACCTCAGTGACCATCGTCACCAACTCGCCCAATCTCATGCCCTCCCGCCCCGTCATCCCTAAACTGACACGCGCGAGGGCACTTTTCTTTATTGCCCTCCTCCTCCCCCTCGCCGCATGGTATCTCCTCCCCCTCGCCATCCCCCTCCCTAAAACCCTCCTTGCCCCCCAACCCCTCTCCCCCACCTACTTCGCCAGCGACGGCAAACCCCTCCGTCAACTGCTCGCCGCTGACGGACAGCGCATCACCACGCCCGTCACCTACACCGATCTCCCCGAGCCCCTCATTCACGCGCTCCTCGCCGCTGAAGATCAACGTTTCTTCTCCCACGGCGGCATCGACCTCCTCGCCATCCTTCGCGCCGCCAAAGACAACCTCTCCCAAAACCGCATCACCTCCGGTGCCTCCACGCTCACCCAGCAACTCATCAAAACCACCAGTCCCAAAGCCCCCCGCACCTACCTCCAAAAAATCCGCGAAGCCCTCCAGGCCCGTCATCTTGAACTCACCTGGAGCAAACAGGACATCCTCACCGCTTACTTCAACCGCGTCTCCTTCGGCAATCTCCTCACCGGCATCCATTCCGCCGCCGAAAGCTACCTCAACAAACCCCTGCGCGACCTCACCCCCGCCGAGTGCGCCTTCCTCGCCGCCCTCCCGCAATCGCCCACGCGACTCAATCCCCATCGCAACCTCCCCGCCGTCCAAGCCCGGCAGAAGCGCATCCTCTGCCTCATGCATCAACACGGTTGGCTCACCGAGGAAGCCCTGCACCTCGCCCAAAACGAACCTCTCACCCTCCATCGCCACAGCGCCCACTTCTCCGCCCCCCACGCCACCTCATTAATTTCAAATCTGAAATCTGAAATCTCCAATTCCATCCCCACCACCATCGACCGCTCCCTCCAGCAAAAAGTCGAAACCACCCTCACCCAACACCTCAACCGCCTCACCCACAAAAACGTCACCCAGGCCGCCGCCGTTATCATCGAAAACCAGACCGGCCATGTCCTCGCCCTCGCCGGTTCCCGCGACTTCTTCAATAGTCCCGACGGCCAGATCAACGGTGCCTGGTCCCCTCACTCGCCCGGCTCTGCCCTCAAACCTTTCACCTACCTCCTCGCCCTCGAAAACGGATTCACCCCCGCCACCATCATTCCCGATCTCCCGATTGAATACGCCACCGAAACCGGCCTCTACCGACCCGAAAACTACGACCGCAAGAACCACGGCCCCGTCACCCTCCGTCACGCCCTCGGCAATTCCCTCAACATCCCCGCCGTGCGCCTTCTTCAGCAAATCGGCGGCGAATCCATTCTATACACCACCCTCCAAAACCTCGGCCTCACCACCCTCACCGAAAAACCCAGCCACTACGGACTCGGCCTCACCATCGGCAATGCCCCCGTCCGGCTCCTCGAACTCACCAACGCCTACGCCACCCTCGCCCGCCTCGGCCAACACCAACCCTGGACCCTCACTCCAAACCCCAACTCAAATCTTAAATCTCAAATTTCGCTTCGCGGCTCCGCAGCAAATCCCGAAGCTTGTTTCTTGATCGCCGACATCCTCGCCGACAACAACGCCCGCCAGCAAACTTTCGGCCCTCGCTCCGTCATCCGCCTCCCCTTTCCCTGCGCCGTCAAAACCGGCACCAGCACCGACTACCGCGACAACTGGACCCTCGGCTTCACCCCCGAATACACCGTCGGAGTCTGGGCCGGCAACTTCGACAACACCCCCATGAACCAAGTCAGCGGCGTCACCGGAGCCGGCCCCATTTTCCGCGATCTCTTCCTTCACCTCCATCGCACCCGCGGCACCACCTGGTTCACCACACCATCCGAGCTCCTCACCCACACCATCGACCCCCGCAACGGCAAAATCATCCCCTCAAACCTCACTCCTAGCCTGACCCAACAAGAACTTTTCCTCCCCAAAACCCTCCCTCCCACCGCCACCGCAGCCGACTACGAATCCACCACCAACCGCGCCTACCTCTCCCCCGAATACACCGCTTGGCTCCAAACCACCGACACCTGGCAACGCGATCTCCTCGCCATCCGTCCCAATCTCAATCCCCCACCCCGCATCCTCACCCCCACCAACGGCAGCACCTTTGTCCTCGATCCCGACCTCCCCGACCAAGGCCGCCAGCTCCTGCTCCGTTCCAACCAACAAACCCCCACCTGGACCTCACCCACCCTGAAAATCACCCAAACCCCCAACGGCCTCACCCACGCCCATCTCGAACCCGGCACCCACACCCTCACGCTCCACCTGCCCGACTCCGACCTCACCGCCACCACCCAAATCCACGTCCGCCCCGCTCAACAAAAACGCACACCCTAACCGGCTCACCAAACCCAAAAAACCTTGCCTGACCCAAAACTTCACGCAACACTGTCCGCGATGAAACTCCACGTCCTGCTCACCCTTGCCATCCTCGGCATCAGCGGACTTCTCGACCTCCACGCCGCCGGTGCCATCGTGCGCATTGACACCATCAATCCCGGCGACCTCACCCTCATCCTCAAAGATTTCAACACCACGGATCAGCCTCACAGCTCCACCACCAGCAACAGCCCAACTCCAGTTCCCAGTTGGGCACCCACTACCGACGGCTACCACAGCTACACCGTCCCCACCACCACCTCCGACGGAAAAGTCTACTTCAACACTGCTCCCTACAACGTCCAGTATTACACCAACGTCCGAGTCCGGGTCCGCTCCAACGCCAGTGGCTCCTCTGACATCTGGCCCCGCGTCGAACATGGTGACACCACCGTCAACCTCGGCAGCACCACCACCGCCTTCACCGAGCACCGCCAAGCCTGGCGCAACCCCCAGCACCCCAACATCAACACCGCCACCAATGGCGGCGTCCGATGGGACCCCAACACCAACACCGGCACCGAAGCCACCTACGATATCGACTACATCATGGTCGATCTCGGTCGCGTCGTCGGCTTTGAATTCGACGTCAACGAAACCGGACTCACCACCTACCAAACCTGGTTCAACGCCAACACCCGCAGCAGCAACTACCGCGTCGAAGGCAGTTCCCTCAAAGGCACCACCACCCACGTCGATACCTACATTCAGACCGCGGCGTCCCTGAACCTCGACACCAGCATCTACAAATTCGTCGAGATCCGCCTTAAGACCGAGCCAAACACTGGACTCCAGTTCTTCTGGGGCACCAGCATCACCCCCTCCTACAACGAAACCAACAGCATCCGAGTCACCGCCACCGACGACCAGTGGCACATTTATCTTGTCGACATGTCCGCCGAAACCAACTGGACCGGCACCCTTCAAAACTTCCGCATCGACATCGGGAGCGCCGCCGACATTGACTACGAAATCGACTACATCCGCTTCCGCGAATTCGGTGCCGTCCCCGAACCCACCCGAGCCCTGCTCCTTATTCTCGCCATCGGTTCCATCGCCCTCACCCGCCATCGTCAGCGCCCCCAGTGAAGGGACCGCGAAGTTTTACTTCGCCTCATCCATTATCGGCCCCCCAGCTCTTTGCGTATCCAGGATGGCGACCTCCTCAGATCCAACACTGCATACACTCTTACCTCATCACCCGTTTCCTTCGTAATAGCCACCAAACGGAAACTTGCTCACCAGCATTCGATGGAATCCGAATTGTTCCAGGTGAATCCCATGCAGTTGCTCGAGGCTTTCAATCTGGGCCAAAACGGAACTCAAAAAATACTCCCCTACTCCGGTTTCTTGGGCGTCATAAAAATCCCTCGCCATCTCCAAGTCAGCCGCCGCCGACTCCAAAATCACTACACGAATCATGAGCCGAGCCGCCCCAGTCGCTGCCTCAATTCGTCCATTGACAGGAACTTTGCATTTCCTGCTTCCACTTCAGCACGCCTCGCTTGAAGAACTCCCCCCATGCCAAGCTGGCGAGCCTGCTTCATTGACCGATGGCACCAGCGAATCCCAAAGAAGCTCCATCGCCTCCAGGCGCTCACCGACACTCATGTGTTTCACTTCCGCAGCATCGATCATGATAACGAAACACCAAGCCCCTCTCAGAAAATTTCAACCTCCCAACCTTCCCAGCCACGCCCTCCAGTAAGGCAGCAGGCCAAGCACCAGCGCCAAAATCCACAGCGTCCCCACGCAGCAAGCCAGTCCCAGACTGGCGATCCCCGCATTCCCCGCGAATACCAGGCTGCCAAAGCCAATCACCGTCGTCATCCCAGAGAAAAACACCGCCTTCCCCGTCGTTGATTGCACCTTTCTCACATCGTCCTTCTCATGCGCCATCGACAGCATGATGTGAATCCCATAATCAATCCCCGTGCCCATCAGCAACGGCAACGCCGCCAGACTCGCCAGATTCCACGACACGCCCATCAACGCCATCGTGGCCATCAACCCGGCAATCCCCAATCCCAAAACCGCCACCGACAACACCATGTCGCGCCAGTTGCGAAACGTGATCCAAAGCATTACCGCCAGCAGTGCCGCCAGCGGCAGCGTCATGCGCAGGAAATCCCGCTTTACCAACCCCGCCAGCGCCGTTCCCAGACTTTCCCATCCTGTCAGATGCACAAACCCTTTCGCCTTCAGCCGCTCTGACACCTCCGCCAGACGCCGCATGTCCGGTTTCCCCGGTTCTCCCTCCACCGTCACCGACCCCAACATCACCACCCCATCCTCCGTCGGCGCGATCACCTTGCCCACCACTTCCGCCGCCGCTCCGACCGCCATCCTCTGCGGCCACACCCCCTTCAAATCCCTCTCCCATCCTGCGGTCACCTGATCAAACAGCGCCAACGACTCTTCCGTAAATCCCGCCTCCAACACCGACGCCTTCAGCCGCTCCCGCTCACCCACCAGCCATTCAATGGCCGACCGGTTCCCTTCCTGCGCCTGCAAGTCCGGCAACAAAACTGACGGCACCCCATGCCCCACCAAAACCCCCTCCCCTTTCAACCCGTCCAGCAACGCCACCGTCTCCTCCGCCCTCGAACGAATCGATTCCACCGTCCCCGAAACCAGCAATGGCACGCTCGCCCGATCCTCCTTGCCCAGTCGTTGCTGGACCACCTCCCAGCCCGACATCGCATCGCTCTGCGTTGGCCGAAGCGCCTCCGCTCCGGTCGCATAACCCGGAATCCCCTTCCACATCAGCACCCCCGTCACCCCCGTCACCAACAGGCAAGTGACAATTCCCGCCATCCCATGGCGCACCTTCTGCGAACCAAAATCCTTCACGCCCCTCCCCTTTTCCCGACCCGCCACCAGCTCAGGCATCACCAGCACCATCACCAACAGTCCCGTCACCACTCCCAAAGCCACCATGATCCCCAGTTCTCCGAGCCCAGGCAACCCGCTGAACAGCAAGGACAAAAACACCACCGAAGTCGTCCCCGCCCCCGCCACAATGCCCGGTGCCGCCAATCTTCGCAAATCCCTTGCGCCCATCTCGGGGTGATCGCGCGATTTCTGCAAAATCAGCACCGCATAATCGACTACAATCCCCAAAACAATCGCCGCAAACCCCAAACTCATCACCGACAAGCGCCCCAACACCAAACTCGCCAGACTCAACGTCAGCAACATCACCACCACCAGCAGCAGCTGAATCCACAACAACGGCACCAATCTCCTGAACATGACCCAAAACAACAACGTGATCAGCACCTCCGTTGCCCCAATCGTCCCGCGCATGTCTTTCTCAATGCCCGATCCCGTTTCCGCCATGAACGCCGGTTCGCCCGTGTAAAACACCTCTGCCTCCACCCCTTCCCTCTTCAACCACTCCGCCACCTCGACCTTGATCCCCTCCAGCCACGCTCCCGCTTCCTTGTATCCGGTCACACCCCCCTCTGCAGCGACAAACATTACCCGAAACGCCCCATCCGCCGACGCCAACACAAATCCACTGTCCTCCATCGACGCCATCTCCTCCATCTTCAATCCCTCCAGCAGCCCCAGTGGATCATACGACCAACGCTGCACCTCCGCCGGATCAGGCGAACCCGCCAGCCGCTCCAGCACCTCCTGCAAATACAGCCCGACCTTCTCCCCTTCGATTCGTTCCCTCACCGCGCCCAACCGCTCCACACTGCCATTTTGCAGCGACCACGCCAGCAACGCACCCGCCTGCTCCGGATTCTCAAACGTCCCCGCCGAGCGCACCCGCTCCACCCCCTTCATTGTCTGCAAATGCAGCCCCAATCTCCCCATCGACTCCTCCGCCAAACCTGCATCCGCAAACTCCAGTCCAATCACCAAATCATCGCCCCCGTCAAACGCATCGCGCAGCAGCTTCAATCCCCCAACCTCCGGCAGCTCCGCCGGCAAGGTCGCAAGAATGTCCGTCTCCAGCCGCAAGCGCGACAACCCTGCCCCTACCACCACCGCCAGCAACAGGCCCGCGAGCAACAACTTCTTCCATAACGCCATGACCAGAGAATAAACAGCCGCCCCCCGCCGTCCAATCCAATCCGCCCTTCAAAAATTTGACATCACCCAACCCATTGCCATATCAAACCATGCCCGCCCTCACCAAGGACGATCCTTTTCTCCTCATTCAGTTTGATGCCCCCTCCCCCGGACTCCTCCGTGAGGGCAACACCTGCATCCTCAATCTCCCCATCCCCCTCCTCGCAGGACGCCAAAACGCCGAGAGCTGCCCGATGCCCGGCGCCCGCATTGTCGAGAACGAAACCCTCATGCTGCTTGAAACCGACGAGGAACTGGTCGGCACCATCATCGTCCCCGCTCACGGCCGCCTCGAAGAACCCACCCGCCAGGCCTATCATCAGCTCCTGAGCACCTGCGCCGACCGCAAAATGCACCTCCATCGGGTCTGGAACTACGTGCCCGACATCAATGCCGTCAAACAAGGCCTCGAGAACTACCGTCAGTTCAACATCGGACGCTGGATGGCTTTCGAGCAACTCTTTGGTCGCGACCTCCGTGCCTTCATGCCCGCCGCCTCCGCCGTCGGCATCTCCAGCCCCGCCATCATCCTCATCTTCATCGCCGGAAAAACCCAGCCCGTTTACCTCGAAAACCCCTCACAAATCCCCGCCTACCACTACCCCAGCGACTACGGCCCCCGCCCGCCCAGCTTCGCCCGCGCCGTCCTTGTTCCGGATCAAAAAGGCGAAATTCAAGGCTACCTTAGCGGCACCGCCAGCATCGAAGGCCACCTCAGCGTCGGCGAAGGCGACTGGCACCAGCAGTTCCGCACCACCATGCGCAACATCCACATCATGCTCGAACGCATGGGCATGACCGCCATCCTCCAAAGCGAAAAAGCCGCACAAAAAGCCCAACTCACCCTGCAAGACCTCCGTTGCTACCTCCGCCACCCCGAAATGCTCCCCCTCATCCAGGACTGGTTCAAGGAAGAAGCCCCCTGGCTGGCCGATCAAATCACCTACCAGCAGGCCGACATCTGCCGCGCCGACCTTGACTTGGAGATTGAAGCCATCCTCAGCAAACGTATTTAACGCTGCGCAGGAATGACCAAATCCCAGTGACCAATGACCAAGACAAGACCTCATCTCATCATTCCCACCAAACCACGCCGCAGAGACATTCATTCGTGCTTGCTCATTTCCTTGGTCATTGGGATTTGCTCATTGGTCATTCTCCCCCTCGCCTCCCAAGAACCGCCGACTACCCGTGAAAGCCTCCCGCAACTGAAACAAAAACTGCGCCACGCCCTCTTCACCGCCCTCCTCCCGGAAAAACAGGCACAGCGCGAAGCTCTCTACTCCCTCGAAAAACAGCTCGCCTCTGGCGGCGACTACCGCGAAGCCATCCACGCTCGCGACCAGCGAATCCTGCTCGAACAGGAAATTGCCCAAACCCAGCAACATCTGCTCAACCCACCCGTCATCGCCCACGCTGCCGTCGACCTCCCCCAATCCATTCCCCTGGAGAACAGCGTCGCCCAGCTCAACCAGCTCACCCTCGATCCCGCCAACAACAACCGCCTCAGCGGTTGGACCACGACCGAATCCAGCGCCACCTGGACCCTTCCCAACCTCCCACCCGGCGGCTACGAAATCCTGCTTCGTTACTCCCTCAATCCCAGCAGCACTCCCCCCGTCATCCAGCTCAAAGAAACCCTCTACCATCTCCCTGTGGCCCTGGAATCCACCGACAACCAACCCACCAGCAAGAAAGTGGGCACCTTGCGCATCAGCAATGGCAGCGGCCCCCTCATTCTCTCTCCCCTTTCCATTTCGGCCGACCAGCAACTCCACATCATCAGCCTCACCCTGCAACCCAGCGCCCTTTGAACTTTTGCGGCATCCATTCAATCCGTTGCCCCTGTTCCTCCAATCTGGTATAAACCTCCTCAAGGTGACTTTCCTGCGTCCGATTTTCCTCTCCTTTCTGTTCGCAACTCTGGCCTACAGCCAGGACGCCGCACCCACGCCCCCGCCCCCCCCCGAGCCCAGCGAACTCCGACTGCTCCGTCAGCAGGTCCAGCAACAAACCCTCACCGCCTCCACGACCCTCACCGAGCAATACATCAAGGCCCTCGCTGCCATCGAGCAGGAAGCCGCCGCCAGTGGCGACTACGAACAAGCCCACAACGCCCAGCAGCGCCGCACCGCCCTCGCGCAAGTTCAGTCGCTCGCCTCGCTCACCAATACCATCGTCCTCAAACCCTCGCAGGCCCGCCTCGTCGGAGCCGTCAACTACGACACCGCCAGCGACTCCCTCGGCCCCTGGCGTGCCGCCGGCAACAGCGCCACCTGGGACGTCACCAAAATCACCCCCGGCAGCTACGACATCATTGTCACCTACGGTGTCGCCTCCACGGGCGATCCACCCGCCCGCTACATTCCCACTTACAATCCTCGAACCGGTGGCGAATTTGAATTTTTCGAAGCCAGCAATCTCGCCGGAGCCGCCCTAAACCGCCGCACCGCCATCGTCGCCGACACGGGCGCCTGGACCACTCACAACACCTTGCAGCTCTCCCCCCCGTTTCAACTCACCCGCACCACCGCCAGCTTTTCCGTGCGCATCACCCGCGCCAATGGCGACGGCGGCGTCATGCAACTCAAGGAAATCCGCCTGACCCCCTCCGCTCCCAGCAACACCACTACCCTCGCGCTGGACACCCCATCCGACCCCGTCAACACGCTCCGCAGCGTTTACCAGCAAAAATACAAAACCATCGCCACCCCCATCATCACCAGTTATCTCCAGGCCCTCCAAACGCGCCTTGCTGAAGCCACCTCCCTTCAGCAAATTGACTCCATCGCCGAACTCCAGGCCGAACTCGACCGCACCACCAAGTGGCTTGAACGCCCCCTCGCCCCAGCGCGCACCCGCGCCGCCATCAGCCTTTTCGAAGATGCTGAAGAAGAATGGACCGACGTCACCTTTGTCAACCACGCCTCCAACACCGGCGACCGCTTCCTCATCCAACACCAGGGCAAACAAATTCCCGTCCGACTCAAAACCGTCACCTGTCCCCCGCCCACCGACGAAGCCGCTGGCGAACTCCAGCACTATGCCGCTTACTTCCACATCAATCCCGAAAACGCCCTCGCCATCGGCAAACAGGCCCGTGAATTCACCGCTACCGCCCTCGCCAACAAACCCCTGCGTCTCCTCACCAACGGCCAGAAAGACCGCGATGGCACCCTCCGCGTCACCATCTATGTCCCTCATCTCGGCGATTATGCCGGCATCTTGGTCGACAACGGCCTTGCCGCCATCACCCCGCTTCCAAAACCCCGCCGCGACAGCCGCCTCGTCATTCCAGACCCCTGCCATGGCGCCTTAAAAGAACGCGAATCCACCGCCCGCGCCCGCCCCACCCCGCCAGGGGCCTGGGCCTTCAGCGATCCGCCCACCGCCCTCCCATGAAACCCTCCTTTTTCCGTTTCATGACCATCTCCCATTTCCCCGCGTTCACCCTGGTCATCCTCCTCTTTGCCAGTCTCCCCGCCCGTGCCCAGCAAACGGAAGACATCAGCTCGCGACTCCAGCAAGCCGAAGCCACCTACCAGCTCAAACTCCGCGAAATCCACACCCCTATTCTGAAGGATTACCTCCGCAAACTTGAGACCCTCCAATCGCGACTGCCAAACCCCGACCATCTCGCCCAGGTCACCCGGGAAGCCCAAAAAATCCGCCAACTCATTGCCACCACCGGCATCCTGCCCACCGACGTTCCACGCAAAATCGACCCCCCCGCACTCCCTGGCACCGACCGCGACCGCGACCGCGCCAGACCCACCCTCTCCCTCCAGGCCTCCGAAGCCATCTCCCCCGTCGCCGTCACTCCTGAAGCCCGCAACGCCCTGCCCCTTGGCAGCATCGCCTGGAACGTCACCAAACTTCCTCCCGGAAAATACGATGTTCTGCTCGTCTTCGCCGCTGAAGCTCTCACCGCCGATGAACCCATCATGTTGACCGTCGGCACTTACCAACTCATCAGCCACCTCAAACCCGACCTCGTGACTGGAGGAGACGACGTCTTCCGCATCTTCAAACTTGGCAATCTCGTCATCGACTCCCCGATCGCCGACCAAACCCTGACCCTGCAAAACGGCAACCCCACCGTCCCGCGCCTGCGAATCCGCAACGTGCTCTTCGTGCGCTCCTCGCAACCTTGAGTCAGAGCGCCAAATGGTGTCAGCGCCCCAAGGACACGAGCCGCTGCATGTGCTTCGCCAGCATATCGAACTCCAAATTCACCATGCCGCCCTCCGAAAGCGCCGCCAGATTCGTCACCGCAAAGGTGTGCGGCGTGATCCAAAACGTCATCCGATCTTCCTCCAACTGGGCAATCGTCAAACTCATCCCATCGACACAGATCGACCCCTTGTGCACCACCAGCGCCGCCCACGCCTGCGGCAACTCCACTGTGAACTGGTGATCCTCCCTCACCTTTTCCAGCACTAGCACCTCCGCCGTGGTGTCGACATGACCCTGCACAAAATGTCCGCTCAACCGGTCTCCAATCCGCAACGACCTCTCCAGATTCACCAAACTCCCCTCCTTCAACTCCCCCAAACTCGTCACCCGCAACGTCTCAATCAACAAATCAAACGCCGCCGTCCCCGCCGCCCCATCAAAATCCGTCACCGTCAGACAACACCCATTGCAGGCCACACTTTCCCCCAGGCTCAACTCCCCCGCCATCGGCCCCACCTTCAACACCAGCCGCGCCCCACCCTCGCGAAACATCAGGCTCTCCACCCTGCCAGTCACTTCAACAATTCCGGTAAACATCCGTTCAACCTTTCACGGATTCCCTTCTCCCTCAACCGCGAACATTCCCCAAACATCCCCCCACTCCCATCAAGCGTAATCCATCATTACCCACACCACCAAACCACCGGACAAACCAACTTGCTGCATCCCGCACTTGCAACCCGCCGCATCCGCAGCCACTACAAAGTCACCCATACCCCCACCAATTTCACCCACCCTTTATGGAAAACGTCCTCATCATCGGCACCGGCTGCGCCGGCTACACCGCCGCCATCTACACCGCCCGCGCCAACCTCAGCCCCCTCCTTCTTTCCGGCACCCAACCCGGCGGCCAGCTGACCACCACCACCGAAGTCGAAAACTTCCCCGGCTTTCCCGAAGGCATCATGGGCCCTGAACTCATGATGAAAATGCAGTCACAGTCCGAAAAATTCGGCGCGCGCATCGAATACGCCCAGGTCGAAGCCGTCACCAAAACCGACGCCGGACATTTCGACATCACTCTTGAAGGCGGCAAAGTCATCCAGTCGAAAACCGTCATCGTCGCCACCGGTGCCTCTCCGCGTCACCTCGGACTCCCCAACGAAAAATCCCTCATCGGACGCGGCCTCACCAGTTGCGCCACTTGTGACGGAGCCTTCTACCGCAACGTCCCCGTCGCCGTCATTGGCGGTGGCGACTCCGCCGCCGAAGAAGCCACCTTCCTCACCCGCTTCGCCAGCACCGTGTATCTGATCCACCGTCGCGACGAACTGCGCGCCAGCAAGATCATGGCCGACCGCGCCCTCGCCAATCCCAAGATCAAACCGATCTGGAACAGCACCGTCACCGAATACCTCACGGATGAAAAAGGCGAAGTCCGCGCCGCCAAAATTCAAAACCTCGTCACCGGAGAAGAAAGCGAACTCGAATTAAAATGCGTATTCGTCGCCATCGGCCACGTCCCCAACACCAAATTCCTCAACGGCCAGGTCACCCTGGATGAGAACGGTTACATCCTGCAAACCAAAGGCACCCAGACCAACATCCCCGGCCTCTTCGCCGCTGGTGACGTCGCCGACCACGTTTACCGCCAGGCCATCACGGCTGCCGGTCAAGGCTGCGCCGCTGCCTTGGAAGCCGAGCGTTACCTGGCTCATTAAATTTTAAAGAGAAGCGCGGACGCTCATGCCCGCTTCACCGTCGAACGCGCGTGTCAATCTACCGCTCGTTCTTCACCACCTCATCGCTCTCGACGACTTCATCGGACAACTCCACCCGCTTGAACAACAGTGAAACCACGCGACGGGCTTCCACCCCCGTCGTCGTCACCTCATACTGACCAATCATCAAGGTCTCACCTAGCTCAGGGAAGTGCCCCAGCACATGGGTCACGTAACCACCAATCGTGGTCACCTCATCGCTCTCCAGTTCAAGATCGCAAAGCTCGTTCAGCTCATAAAGATTCAGCGAACCCTCCACCTCAAACTCGCTTTCGCTCAACCGGTTAAACTTCGGTTTCTCCACGATGTCGAACTCATCATTGATATCGCCCACGATCTCTTCGACCACGTTGTCCAGCGTCACAATCCCCACCCCGCTACCATACTCATCCACCGCCAGCGCCATGTGCGCATGCTTCTGCTGGAAATAGCGCAGTAACTTGTCGATCGACATCATCTCAGGCACCAGCAGCAGTTCACGTTTGATCTGACGCAAGTCCGCCGTGCTCTTGCCACCCTGATGAACCAGCTTCAAGAGGTCCTTGATGTGGATCAACCCAATGCTCTTGTCGAGATGCCCTTCAACTAACGGAAACCGTGTGTGCTGTGAATCCAAGGCCAGCTTCAAGTTCACCTCAAACGGCTCATCCACATCCAGCGAAATCACATTCCGCCGCGGTGTCATCAAATCCCGCACGTAACGGTCATTTAGTGACAGCGCATTCAACACGATGCTCTTCTCCGTCTCCGTCACCTCTTCCGAACGCTGACTCTCTGAAACCAGGTGCCGCAATTCCTCCTCCGAATGCACCCGCTCCCCCTCGCTCACCGGGTCCAGCCGGAACACCGCCCGCAACAGCCAGTTCGCCGTGCCGTTCAATACAAAAATTGCCGGTTTCAGCACCACCAAAAACACATGCAAAGGCGCACACACCCACATCGTCGTGGCAAACGCCTTCCGAATCGCCAGCGACTTCGGCGTCAGTTCCCCCAGCACCACATGCAGAAAGGTAATGATCGTAAACGCCACGCCAAATGCGGTTCCCTGCACGGCGGCGTCACTGGTCATGCCCACCGAAAACAACCAAGGCTGGATCATCTGTGCCAACAATGGCTCCGCCGCCATCCCCAAACCGATGCTTGCCAGCGTGATGCCCAGCTGCGTCGCCGATAAATAAGCATCCATGTGCTTCGTCACCGTCTGTGCAAACTTTGCCCGCACATTCCCCTCCTCAGCCGCCTCATGCAACTGACTCTCACGCACCTTCACAATGGCGAACTCTGCCGCCACGAAAAATCCGTTCAGCAAAACCAAAAACGTCACCAATCCCACCCGCCAGAGCACGTCATTGGTCGAAAAATTCCATTCGCGCACCAAAGTGGTGTCCATGGCCGCCAACATCGCTGGCAGCACTGAATGGGTAACTAAAGGGAGGTCGATCATGGGGGGCTGGGAAAAAACGACCTCGGTGAGCCTTGCTTAAAGTCTTTCATAAGAGCCATCACATCGCTTTTCCAGCACCGTAAAACCGGCGCTCTTGGCGTCTGAGATGGAAGTGGGTTTAGTGACTCGGGGAGTATTTACTTGGGAAATGAGTTTTTTGACCGGTGCCTTGCACAAAGGACACACCGTCAGCGGCGGACGACTGATCGGACGGCGCAGATCAAAACCCCGCTTGCAGCGAAGGCAGCCCTTCTCTGGATCTTCAGCGATGTATTGATAAGTCGGCATGATCGCTCAGCGAGCAACACTCAAACGGAACAGACAGAAGAAGCAGTCAGGAAACGCTCACAAACAAAAAGAAGGTGCCGCATGGCAGCACCTTCGCAAAGCCAAAAAATCGTTGCAACGCGGGAAGGCGATGCCGCTCGTCAGCGAATTACCAGCTCGACTTCGTAACCCCTGGAATCAGCCCTTGGGAGGCCATTTCGCGGAAGGTGAGACGTGACATCTCGAAGCGGCGGATGAAAGCGCGGCGGCGACCGGAAACACGGCAACGGTTTACCAAGCGGGTAGGGCTGGCGTCACGTGGCAACAGGGTCAAACCCATGTAATCACCTTTAGCCTTAAGCTCGGCACGGAGCTTGGCATATTTGTCGACAGTTTTTTGCTTGCGCTTGTTACGTTCAATCCAGCAGGTCTTAGCCATAGAGCCGCCAAGTCTGCCACACCCTTCAAACCTTGCAACCAATTTTTTATCCCAATCAAAAGTAGCAGCCGACGTAAGGAGACCCACTTCCCTCCCCCGTCACGCTCGCCACCCACCGCCTCCGAATCCGGCCGATCTCCCAAATCACGCTGCCCGAAAGGAAACCTCATCCTTATCCACGGGCTTCTACCCATGGTTTTCCCATCGTCACCGCAGCACTGTCGGACCATGGAAACACCTCGTGACTCAGCGCCGCATTAGGCAACCATTTCGTGGTTGATGACGCCCCCTCACCTGACCGGCGCTTCAAACCAACTTCCGACTTCCGACTTCCGACTTCCGACTTCCGACTTCCGACTTCCGACTTCCGACTTCCGACTTCCGACTTCCGACTTCCCCCCCTCACTCCAGCATCAACTGCTTCTCCACCCGCAGCGCCCGCGCCATTTCAATCGGATGCTCATGCCGCATCAGCGTTTCCCCTACCAACAGCGCATCCGCCCCACATGCCGCCAGACGCACCGCATCCGCCACCGACTTGATTCCGCTCTCACTCACCAGCACCACATCCTCCGGAACCTCCTCCGCCAGTTCCTCCGTCGTTGCCAGATCCACCGTAAAAGCCTTCAAGTTCCGGTTGTTGATCCCCAAAATCCTCACGTCCGTGTCCAACGCCCGCTCCAACTCCTCCAAATTGTGCACCTCCACCAGCACATCCATCTGGAATGTGTAAGCAACATCCATCAAATGCACCAGCGTCGCCTGGTCCAGCGCCGCCACGATCAGCAGAATCGCATCCGCCCCCGCCACCACCGCTTCATAAATCTGCGCCTCATGCACCATGAAGTCCTTGCGCAGCACCGGAATCGACACCTCACGACGAATCGTCGTCATGTAATCCAGCCGACCCTGAAAATATTTCTCATCGGTCAACACCGACAGCGCCGTCGCCCCGCCCTTTTCGTAGCTGCGCGCAATCGTCAGGTAATCAAAATCCGCCTGAATCACCCCCGCCGATGGCGACGCCTTCTTCACCTCGGCAATCAACCCCAGCCTCGTCTCATCCGCCCGCAGCGCATCATAGAGCGAGCGGTGATCATTTCGGAGCGCCGCCGCAGCGCGCAATTTTTCCATTCTCGGCAGCAGACGCTGCACCTCGGTGTGTTTGTAGGCGATGATTTCTTCGAGCTTGTTCATGCGTGAAAAAGCAGCCTAGCAAAGATTTTCCTATTTTCGACTTGAATCGTTCACATAATGCGGCAGAATCCTCACCCGCAAGCAAACCATTTGCAGTGCGGGTGTAGCTCAGTGGTAGAGCACTTCCTTGCCAAGGAAGATGTCGCGCGTTCGAATCGCGTCACCCGCTCCAATTCTCTGCCATCCGGCAGGGTTTTTTTATGTCTCTGTCGATCATCAGCGGCCCGCGATGGAGATTTTGATTGAACACTGGACCTTCGCACAGCGATCGACTTCAATTTCCCCGGAGACACCCTGCAGATCATGAGCGAACTCAGGGCCTATAATTTTTGGATATTCGATTGGGTCGACAATCCAATCCATTCACCTTATCAACCACCGAATGCAGAGCCGACAACCCGCAAAAGACTCCTTCCACATATGGAGCCTGTCACTCATCCAATACTGTCAATTAGGTGCATCCAGATGTCACTTTCCCAAAAGTTTATCAAGATGATCAAGAATTTGGGCCGCAGGAAATCAGCTCGGCATAATCACGTTGCTGCCTCCATAAACGCGATGAAAGCGAGCCTTTTTGTCTGCTCCATAGCGGTTCGAAATGTGCACTGTAATTGTAGTCGCCCACATCCAGTGGCCATCAAATATCTCCAACAACGACTGTAATAAATCCCGCCTGATTAGAATAGAGTCCCCGGCTCGATTGATGCCGTTATCAAAGTCAACCCATTCCTCAATTCCTGCGGTCCAATCTGACCACTTAGCTATCACACGGCCATTCAAAATCGTATGCATTTCATTGCCCTCTGCGCGAACTTCGCACGATTTTGGACTAAACCAATTAAGCATGGTCCTAGGAAGGGTGAATTTACGCCAAGCTTGCCAAGTTTGAATCGCACTTGGCTCAAGCCATGTTGTAACGGGCAAAATTGCCCAGCCGTCCACTTTGGCTGCGCACTCTTTAATGTGAAATTTTGCGGTGCTTCCTCGGCTCTGTATTGCGCTATCGCAACAGTGCAGACTTTGACACCATATACCCTGAAGATCACCAGAAGCAGCTTTCACAACTAATTCATCATCGGGGATTATGCCAGTGATCCGCTGCTGCAATGCAGGATATACGTTTATTCCAAATCTCATTGATCCTGCATCGACACATCCTTTCAACCCGCCAATGACCCATTCAGTTTGCGAGTTTAACGGATTGTTGTGATTGAACCACTCGTCGACCAAATTCCAAAGCACTTGGGGAACCTCAGCTAGCCCATCTTCTTTAATAGGTTCAACACTTGGCCACCATGTTGGCATAGGTTGAGGTTGGATTTTCCACAGTTCAACATCCACGGGAATGTTTCTTCGACACCATCGAATAGCTTGATCGCTCGTCATGAAGTCCGAAGCGACCGCCCAAGCTACTGCTCTATCAAAACCCGAACGGCAAGCCTCAGTAATGCGCGGTTCAGCCCCGATATGACCTCTCTCCCTGGAATCGAGGCTGCGCCAAGTGCGCAAGCCTTCATCGACACGTCTATCTGGTTCTTCGCCCCAAATATTAGCAAACTCTTGTCGCCAACAATCGGCAAAGAGAGGGCCGATTGGCTCAGGAAGTTTTTGCACGTGATCACGAAATGCAAATGGAACATAATAGCTACATTCTCCCAGGAATGCGGTTCCACGAACTATATCAAGTGGGGTTTCGGGTGAGCCCACTACAGCCCATTCCATCATTTTTCCAGCAACATCTCGATTCAGAAAGTTGGCGATTATCCAAGCCCCAATTGATCGCGCCTTCACCTGATCGAAAAAGTTTCTTAATTCAAACGGTGTCCACATGCGCCCCAGCTCCTGAGCTTTTATAAGTGGGAGCATCGCTTGCATTGCAAGAGTCGGAACACTCTGCTTTTCAAGCCAATGCTTTAGCGCCAACTCAACATCCTCATTTCGATCTGACAATTCAACCCCTATCATTGTAGCGGCGCGTTCGCGGCAAATTAGATTGGGCGAAGAAAGTCTATTGATTGCGAAAATCCATGGGTCACCATAATCAACTCCATCTTGACCCTCCCATACTACTTCAGGCAACGTTTGAACTTCGCACAGTTCTTTTGCGCTCTTTACAATTTGATCCACAATCCTTTCTGCTTGCGCTATGTTTTCGGTTTTTAGAAACAATTCTACTATCCGATACCAACTGAAAATCCCCACCGCTAGGCGTCTTTGCGTTTGACTAGCGTCGTTAACTAAAGATTTCAAGATGAACTCGTGGACGCGGTCTGGAGCAACGGTTGCAATATGAATCATAATTTCTTCTGCTTCACGCTTATCATACCAATAGCGGCTCCATCCTGATGCATCACGCATCCATTCGATGAGGGCATCGAACCGATCAACTACATCTGGAGCACTATCAGCGATCTGCCACATCGTGCGCCCCATTCTCAATTCAGGATTGTGTGCTTTCACTCTTCTCACTGCATCGAAAACCTCAATGGCATCAACGACTTGCAGCCAGTGTTTACACCATTGTGCCATTTGATCGACACGATTAGTGCTGTATTCATCTTCCGATCGATCCTCTATGATGGTTAGCAGCTCAGATGGAAGCCATATTGAATAGTCCGGAAGAGTGTTATCCACCTTCCTTCCGCCGTGCTCTACAGTTTCCTTAGTGGGCGATTCTACGGATGGTGCAATCGGGCTGAATCCAAATACTGATTCAATCGAGTTTAGCGCTTCTTCAGCACGCTTATCTTTATCATCTATCCTTTGCCTGAGAATGGTTCTTTCTTCGTCTGATGAAATTGTCGTTGCGACTGTGAAATTTGCTGAACTAGACAAATCCGCATTTTGAAGGAACGCAAGTAATGCTTGGTCAGCCCGATAATATTCCTGATTCGATAATAGCCAAGCATGATAACGACGCAACCATATGAGAGTGGGGTCAGCAAGAGAGAGTGCTGCAACGAAAGATGATGAGATAACACGCGTCTCTTTGCCATCCGTGTATTTGAGAACAGTGGACGCCGGAGTGGCAAGCTTCAATATTCGTTTCAAGTCTTGTTCTTCTGGCGCTTCTCGCTTTGAAGTTAATAAGGTAGCACAATCCAACGCCTCAATAAGGGGCATGTCTTTGTGATCACCATGAGCAATGGTGTTTTGCGCCCACTCATGGAGCCAAAAATGGGCGTGCTCCATGGAGTTGTTGCGGGCCATAATGACCGAAGTCGTCCCCGATCGAGTCGCGCGAGAGCTATAATAATCAACATAACTCATGCTCTGGATTACAAAAGAGTGAACCTGATCGCAGGCTTCGGGTGATAACCAGTGATCCTGTATCTCACTGAAAGCGGCAAGTGTAGTATCTAGCCACATAGAAGGTAAATCGAATAGCCAACATATTTGGTTGGTCTTCGCCTTAAAATTTGCCGTTTTGGATTGTGCAATACAGCATATTTCATGAACGATATTTACCAATGCTCGCCTGCCGCCTCGACTCTGGAAGTAGTCGTCGTCAGGCGCATCCACCTCAGGAAATTCAATCATTCGAATCTGGTCGCGAAGGATTTCTAAAGCTGCCTCTGGATCATGCGGTAACACAGGGGCCAACTGCCTCGTTGAATCGACTAATGACCGCATTAATGTGCTCAACCACGGACTAAGCTTCACCTGAATTAGAGCTTCTTTGACCGTTTCAATACCGCCATACCGGCGGGCCCCAACCGCCCACCAGAAGAAATCAACAACTATCTCTGCCATGTTCGATTGACGCTCAGCAAGTGAGTTGCGGCGGTTTAGCTCCCCTATTTTGGGGCGTAAGCAATTGAAGCGAGTAACATGCCTTGGGCCCTTGCTATCAGCGTGAATCAACGCACCCAGAGGGTCCATTGCAATTTCGCTGTCATAAAGATTGATGACAGAATTTTTTTCATTGAGGGATATGCGAGTGGCCCATCGTGCCAGAGCATGGAACATCTGTTCCTTTAGTGTGGGATTTGCTTCGCGCGCTGTCGATAACAGCAAACGAAAGTGTCCCAATGCACTGGCCGACCTGCAACCTGCCGCAATTTTCGGCACCACACTCAAGATCTCTTGGCTATCCGTCGCCTGCACAAGACGAACAAGATAATCAGCAAGAACATCTTGATTCAAATATGAAACTAATCGGTGCCCAATCTCTTCAAAGTCAAGGTTTCGCCCGCCCATCATCCCGGGTGTGTCCCTAGAGTTTGCTGTGCGTGTGTGAAGGGTCTCTAACAGTATATCCCCCTCATGGTTTAGGTCCGCCTTTTTGACGAAGCGAGCCAAAATCGGCAGAAAGCTCGAAGGCAGGCTATCGATCCGATCCAATAATTGGAGCAACGCGAATTTGTCAGGATTAAGGCGCAAACGAGCTTCAAAGGCATCCGCCCATGATTCGTCCCCATTATTACCCAATCGCTCCGAATATTCCAGCCAGATGCCCACTTCGACCACTCGGTCCCAGCAACGAAGTTCGGCGGCTTCCCACCCCGCCCGTTCGAGCATCCGGATGCGGTCGCTAGGGGGTCTAAATTCCATTATCGACTTAACCGTCCATTCACGCGAAGGCCCTTCAATTAGAGGTTTAACATTTCCTAGAACCGCACACAGCTCCCATTGATTAGCCCATCGCCAATATTCGGGCGCGCTAGAAGTCAACCAAACGGAAGCGGCGCTCCGAAGGCTTGCGCTATATTGCTCAGTCTCAGGTCGTTCACGAATCGACACTGCCAAGCTTTGATGGTAGGGCTCAACACCAAGGCGAGAAGACTTCAAAAGGTGTCTAATGTCTTCGAATCCTCGTTGAGCATCCGATGGAGCTTCCCCAGCAGCTCGTAGCGCCTCCACCATGCCTCCAGTAGGCCAAGGCCACTCACACAGGACAAGTAGCATTAAACTTATTCTCCCAGAAGGTGACAAGCATTGCCAAAGTTCTTGATAATACTGCCGAATGTCTCCATCTGGACACCTGGGCAGCTTGTCAACTTCCTGGGCGGAGATTGGAATCCGGTGTTGAACGAGGTAATTCCAGCTGTAGCGTAAATGTAGTGGTTGCCCATCGCAGCGAGCTAAAAGCGCCCAAGCAAGTTGCTCTCTTTGATATTTTTTGTTTCCATTTCGATAGCTAGATGGAAGATAATCCTCATAAATATCTAGCCATTGATTGATTTGATTCAATCCAAAACTCGGCATTAATATCCATTCTTCCCGTGGTGCGCATTGCCTCACCCGCTGTGGGAGTTGATCATCACCTACTGGTTGCGATACCATTAGCACACTAACACCCGGTGGTGGTGGCAATAGAATGTCCATCAATCGACGTAACTCGTCTAGTGACCCATGCTCTCTCCAAACATGATCCAAGCCATCAATGATCAAGATTAATGTGCGATTCTCAGCAAGGTAGTTTGCGCCAACCACCTCTAAGCATTCAGCTAAGCTTTCTGCTCTCGGGTTCTTCGCATAGTGCTCTCCTAATGCCCGACGATGCCGTTGACGTAAGTCTGCGAGCAGTGATTCAGCAGCCACTTCATGATCAAGTCTCCCTTTAGATCGATCCCCAATGGACAAAAAATAATGATGTCGAATTACCGGCACACCGTCTTCTTCAAATTGATTGAATAACCAGCTAACAAATGTGCTTTTGCCTGACGCTGGGAAGCCTGCCAAAAAATGACAACGCGCAGTTAAATCGGACACCTCCTCCTTGAGAGATTTCACAAAATCAGGGTCAGGCTCTAAAAAGTCATTGGGCACTTCAAATCTTTGACTGAGCGACTTCGGTATTGCCCATTTAGCAGCTTCGAGAATGTGGTCGAGGTAAATGTGTCCACCCGCGCTCGGCTTGTTCCGCTCAATTGCCCATTGGCCAACAGTTTGTTTCAAGCTGAGCCATCCCAATTCGTTGCCTTTGAGTCGCAAAAATCGCTGCTTCTCGATCTGCTCGTATCTTTCGAGACCATCCCTTCCAAGCATGAAGACACATGCCTCGAAAAATGCCCGTGCATCCTCTTCGCCCACTTGCTCACGCAGCAAAGCTTTAGCTTCACTAGCAATTTCTTCCCAGCAAACATAATCATCCTGAAGACAATCATTGAGATCGCCACCCGCCCGGCGATTCGACAATATTCGGACTGACACATTCGAGTGGCTAGCTCTGACCAATTTCCACGATTCAATCCAACGTTTAAGAAGTGATGGCAACCTTTCACCTTGTCTTCTAGAGGGACGATCCTGCAACAGAGAACGCCACTCCCATGGATCGTCATCGGCATGGGGCGAAGTCGAAAACTTAACTTGCACCAGCTCAATCTTGCCATCCGCGCGATGAACACGAATATCATCCAGACAGCCTGAATCCTCTGCCTCCACTTGCATACATTCATATTCATCTGGGAACTCCATCCAATCCAACAGCATGCCCACCGCTACTATGTCCTGGTAGTCATTACCCGCCCTTATTGGCCCGGGTCGGGTGAAGATATTTTCCAGCTGATCTGACGATGCTTTTGATGCTTGGGGGAGCGGTGAAATTGGCATTGTAAATATCGCAGTGATTTTTTCGTCGGTCTGATTGGGATTGTTGAAAGAGACAAAATAATATGTTTTTCGATTTATGAAAGATAATCGACGTTTATCCAGTTCAGGAGTTTCCCGGATGTTTACGGCAAGGCATACCATGTCCCCTTTCCAGTGCCATGCTTGACTAGGTGGCCTTGCTCAAGCACACGACGGAAATGCTCTTTGAGTGTGTTCCTGCTTGCGCCGGTCGTCTTGATGATGTCGCCCATGGTTACGCGGCCATGTTGTCTGGCAAAGTCGATGATTTGCACGGCCAGTTCTGGCAAGGCTGCCATGACGAGTTTTTCCCTTTCTACCTTCAAGGCTAATCGTCGTTCTTGTTGCTGCAAGGCACGCAAAAAAAATAGAAGCCAAGGCTGCCAGTTGGGGGCGGGGGTGCGTATGCTGCCTTGAGTCTGACGAAGGGCCAGATAATAACCCTCTTTGCTGTTCTCAATGACGCTCTCCAGGGAACTGTATGGCACGTAGGCGTAGCCAGCCTGTAGCAGCAGCAGGGTGGTCAGAACTCGGCTCAATCGGCCATTGCCGTCTTGGAAAGGATGGATCTCCAGGAACACCACCACAAACACCGCAACGACCAGCAAGGGGTGAAGGCGACGCAGGTCGCGTGCTTCGTTCAGCCATGCCACCAACTCGGTCATGAGGCGCGGCGTGTCGAACGGTGTAGCCGTCTCGAATACAATGCCGGTTTGCCCGCCGTCCTCGTCGAAAGCGGCGACGCTATTGGAAAGCGCCTTGTATTCGCCGCGATGCCCTTCGTCCTTTTCGCTATAACGCAGGAGGTCACGGTGAAGTTGTTTGATGTGGTTTTCGGTGATTGGAATGTCCTGCCACGCGTTAAAAACCAGTTTCATTACCTCCGCGTATCCAGCAACCTCCTGCTCATCACGAGTGTCGAACTTCTTAATCTCCAGATTGGCAAGCAGACGCTCTACCTCGCGATCCGTTAATTTGCTCCCCTCGATTCGAGTCGAGGAACCAATACTCTCGATGGTAGCCACATGGCGAAGTGCTTTTAAACGCTCAGGTGCGAGTGTGCCCAGCGCACGCCAAGCACCTTTAAACTCGTCGATTTCAGCCACCAACGTCAGCAATTCAGGCGTGATTTGAATGTTGTCAGTGCTCAGCATACAACCTCTCTAACCATATATACACCCATAAACACCCATAAGTCTACTCAAAACCTCACCCACAATCACCCATATCGCGTTTATACGAAGTGTGTTGCTTGCAAGGGAGATTTCTGCACAATGCCGCAGAGTCCCACGCTAAAGGCTAAGCTGTGAAACGAAGGCAGGACGTGCAAGCCCCGACGTGCAAGCCCCGACGTGCAAGCCCCGACGTGCAGCCCCACTAGGGCATAGTGAAATTTTGCAAATGCCATCGTCAAGCCTATGCCGCCCCAAGCCAGCTGGAAAAATTTGAGCTTCAGAAATCAATCCGCAGCAAATCCTTTGCAAAATCCCCAGTTTTCAATCGCAAAAGTGCGCTCCGCTTCCTTCCTCTCAAGCAATCGAACCGCCCCGCCCGTCACGATGGCTTTTACGACGTCAGCAGCAACAGGGTGCCCCATTGAGTCTCCAGGAATTCACCGAGCCCGATTAAGGTTGGGACACTGTATTCGCCGAACCAGTGCCAGGTGAACTGTGGACCGAACCCGCTCCACATCATCGACATCATCATGTCACTCAAAACAGCTGCCTCTCCCAAAATGATGGAAGGAAGTTGATAGGCATACAGGGTCCCGATCTCGAGATCGTCGAAGGACATCAGCTTGATGAAGTAGCGGCCTGAGGCAGCCAACTCGAAACGTTCTGCGGCACCATCGGTGAGCGAGAGACCGAAGAGATTCAGCAAGTTGATGGTCTGACCAATGATCAGGCCCGTGGTTTCAGCAGGACCACCAATGATGATGTCTTCCGGAAAGCCCCCAACCCAGATGTCGAAGAGATCGACATACAGCGTGTCGCGACCAGGACCGCCATCCAGGAAGTCCGCACCAGGACCGCCCACCAGGATGTCGTTGCCACCCTGACCGAGCAGGCGGTCATTGCCATAACCACCGAAGAGCGAGTCATGACCCGAACCCCCTTCGAGGATGTCATCGCCAGCCTGACCATACAGAAGATCCTGACCGCTGCCGCCGTAGATGCGATCATCACCACCAAAGGCGTTGTTCGATTCTACCAGCAAGGTCACCCCGCCGGAATTGCGGCTGCCGCGTTGATAGGCACCCTGGTCGCCCAACAACACATCGTTGCCGGATTCTCCATCAATGAAGTCGCCACCGCGTCCACCAAAGACCACGTCATCTCCGCCACCGGCACGAATTGTGTCGGAGCCGCCCGAACCAAAGTCGGTGCTCGTGAAGGAGTCGACCACCAAATGACGGTTGTCACCTCCCGCCAACGTGGCGCGTCCGTTGTCACCCATGATGAAGTCTCTGCCATTGCCGCCACGGATGTTGTCGCCGCCCGCCCCACCGAACAGCACATCATCACCATGACCACCCACGATGGTGTCACTGTTGCCGGTATTGGGATTGTTGGTGCGCACCGAATCAAGTCGACCACCCGAATCATAATTGGCCTCGCCATTGTCGCCGAGGATCACCGAAGAATAAGGATTGTTCACCGTGTCGAGGTAATCGGCCCCTGCACCACCCATGATCAGATAGGCACCTGCGCCGCCGAAGATGCGGTCACTGCCACCGACACCCGGCGCCAGAGTAACCACCGAATTCAGGATCGAATACCCCGCAAAAGTCGTCCAGCTAACCCGGCCATTGTCGCCCAGCAGCACCCCGTTGCCGAAGCCGCTGACAATGTAGTCATCGCCCACTCCACCGATGGCAGTGTTGTTGCCGTCGCCCAGGAAGATCGCATCGTTGCCGCCGACCAACGGATTGAGGCTTTCCGCCCAATAGATGTTGCCATTTTCAAAGTAGGCATGGCCTTCATCGCCCATGACCACATCATTGCCGGAGCCGCTGGTGATCTGATCATTGCCCGCACCGCCCATGGCGAAGTTGTTGCCATTGCCGAGATCGATGAGGTCACCGGTGCCGACGCCGCTGTTCAAGGTGGTCACACTTACTGCCATTCCATTCTCAAACACCGCACGACCCTCGTCACCAAGGACGATATCGGCACCATTGCCGGTGGTGATGACATCCGCGCCAACCCCACCGATCACCACATTGCGACCGTTGCCCGCATCAATCACATCATCGTCGCCCACCCCACTGAACAGCGTCTCCGCCATGGTGATCACGCCGTTCACAAAAGTCGCCTGGCCTTCATCGCCGAGGATCATATCATCACCTTCACCGGCCAGAACCGTGTCCGAACCTGCACCGCCAATGACGGTGTTGTTGCCGTTGCCCGTCTTGATGAGATCATCATCGCCAATGCCTGAGTCGGTCGTGATCACATGCACCAACAGACCGGTGACCGGATCAAACGTCGCTTCGCCATTGTCGCCAAGGATGACATCATTGCCCTCGCCAGAGCTGATGTCGTCGGAGCCGGAGCCGCCCAAAACCGTGTTGTTGCCGTCGCCCACTTCAATGAGGTCGTCGCCCCCGCAGAAGACGTCGGAAGTCGTAATGAAGATCAGTTCGCCGGCATCATTGAAGGTCGCGTTGCCATGATCGCCAATCACCACATCACGATCCGCACCACCGGTCACCTGATCGCCTCCCGCCCCGCCCAGCACGATGTTGTCGCCATTGCCGACCAGGATGACATCGCCGCTTCCGATGCAAGGATCTGATGTCGTGATGAAAGTCAGAATGCCCAAGGCGTTGAAGGTCGCATTGCCATTGTCGCCCACCACCACATCACGGTCATCGCCGCCAACAATTCGGTCCGCACCATATCCGCCAAGGACGATGTTGTCGCCATTCGCGGATTCAATCACATCATCGCCACCAATTGTCGGCTCTGAAGTGGTGATGAACAAGAGGATGCCCGTGCTGCCAAAGGTCGCGTTGCCGTTGTCGCCAACCACCACATCGCGGTCGCTGCCACCGGTGATCTCGTCCGCACCCACACCACCCAAAACAATGTTGTCGCCATCGCCGGAGTTGATCACGTCGTTGCCTCCGATGGTTGGATCCGAAGTGGTGATGTAGATCAAAATGCCTGCATCGTTGAAGGTGGCGTTGCCGTTGTCGCCCACCACCACATCGCGGTCATCTCCGCCGTTGATTTGATCGGCACCCACTCCACCCAACACCGTATTGTCCCCGTCACCCGAGAAGATCTCATCATCACCACCAATGGTCGGCGCGGTGGTGGTGATGTAGACAAGAACGCCACTCGCATTGAAAAGCGCCTGCCCGTTGTCGCCCACAATCACATCACGATCAGCACCGCCGGTTACCTGATCCGCGCCCGCTCCAGCGATCACCGTGTTGTTGCCATCGCCCACCACGATGATGTCATCATCACCAATCGCGTGATCGGTGCTTTCAATGCGGCGCAGGATGCTCATGCCGTTGACGCTGTCGAATTCTGCAAATCCATTGTCGCCGAGCACCACATCATCCGCGTCATCTCCACCCGCCTGGATGTTGTCTTTGCCGTTGCCGCCAAGCACTGTGTCAGGTCCTTTGCCGGCTTGAATCTGATCATCGTAAGAACCGGCCACCGCCGCATCGGAGGTGCGAATGGTCAGCAACACGCCGGCATCATCAAAGGTGGCGCTGCCGTTGTCGCCCACGATCACATCGCGATCGTCGCCACCGGTGATGAAGTCGCCACCCTGACCGCCAAAGATGGTGTTGTCGCCGTTGCCCACCTTGATGGTATCCACGTCGCCAATTTCCGGTGTGATGGTCGTGATGCTCACCAGGACGCCTGCCGAGTTGAAGATCGCCAGGCCGTTGTCGCCGATCACCACATCGCGATCATTGCCACCAGTAACGTCGTCTTTGCCAAACCCACCAATCACGGTGTTGCTGCCATCGCCCACGAAAATGAGGTCATCGGCGCCGATCAACGGATCAAGAGTTTCAATGCGACGCAGAATGCTGATGCCGCCAACGCTGTCGAACTCCGCAAAGCCATTGTCGCCGAGCACCACATCCGAATCATCGCCGCCCGTGATCTGATCAGCCCCGATGCCACCCAGGACGGTGTTGTCGCCATTGCCTGCATCCATGAGGTCATCGCCGCCGATGGTGTGATCCGAGGTGGTGATCTTCGTCAACACACCCGTTGCATCGAAGGTGGCATTGCCATGGTCGCCCACCATCACATCGCGATCATTGCCACCCGTAATCACATCGGCACCGCCGCCGCCGAGAACCGTGTTGCTGCCGTTCCCGGCGAAGATGTAATCAGCCGCGCCCTTGGTAGGATCGGTCGTGGTGATGTAGGTCAACACTCCGGTGACCGGATTGAACTCGGCGCGACCATGATCGCCAAGCACCACATCATCGCCATCCGCCGTGCCCAAAGGCTGGCGCGTGACCGCGTCCACATTGATCAGATCGGAACCTGCGCCACCGAACACGATGTTGTCGCCACCACCCACATCAATGAAGTCATCTCCACCGATGTCTGGTGCAAGTGTGGTGATCGCGGTGACGATACCAGCGGCGTTGCGCGAAATGTAGCCGTTGTCACCGAGAATGACATCATCGCCCGTGCCACCGCGAATCACATCCGCACCTGCACCACCGATGATGATGTTTCCAAGTCCATCCGCACCGCCGGTGATGATGTCCACTCCGCCCAGGTCGTAGTCGGTGCTGTAAACGTCACCCACATCGCCCACGATCCTCGCATCCGCAGCCAGATTGACCACTCCGCTGTCGCCGAGAATGATCTTGCCGCCCAATGGTGCGTTGATGATGTCGCCTTTTGCACCACCCATGATGATGTCGGCACCGGAACCGCCTGCAATCGTGTCCACGCCGCCGATGGTCGGCGCGATGGTGTAAACGCGGGTGATAATCGACAGATGATTGCGTTCCACCACGCCGTTGTCACCGAGGATGATGTCGTCGCCCGTGCCACCAGTAATGTTGTCGTTGCCAGCACCACCAAGGATGATGTTGCCCACGCCATCCGCACCACCAATGATGATGTCGTCATCGCCAAGATCAGGATCAGTGGAGAACACATCATTCGTCGCACCGACCGCCGTTCCACCAAGGTTGGCTTCACCGTGATCGCCGAGAATGATCTTGCCGCCCACCTGAGCGGTGATGGTGTCTTTGCCCGCGCCACCGAAGATCACATCGCGACCCGCATCGCCATCGATCCGGTCGTCGCCACCAATCATGGGCAGTCGGGTGGCCGCGCGCCGGACTTGATTTAATCCGCCATCGGTCTGCAAGAATGGCACATACAAACGGCTCAGTGAATCGGTGCTGCGCTCAAGCAGGCCAATGCCGAGGCGGGTGACCAGTTCCCCACTCGTGTTGAAGTATTCGACCACGCCATGATCACCAAAAAGCATGTCGTCACCTCGACCACCTTCGATCGTGTCTTTGCCAGCACCGCCGAAGACGATCAGCGAGCGTGTTGAAGTATCGCCATAGAAGAAGTCATCCCCATCACCGAGGTTCACGGCGACATCGCCGTTAGTGTCGGCATCAAGATTGACGGTCACCGTGTCGTTCCCGCGGCCCGTGTTCAGAATGGTGATGTTGCGGAAGTCCGGGCGATGCGCCGTGCCATCAATGGTGAAGGTATCGTTGTTATTGCCCAGGTTGATCTCCGTGACCTCAACGTTGTGATAAGTGATGCCACCCTCGAAATAACGGGAATCAGGCAACCCGGGAACTCCATAGTCCAGCGTCAGTCCGCCGCCCATGTTCAGGCCGGAGAGATTTTTGAATTCGTTGATACGGGCCAGAATGTCGGCCACCACAACTCCATACTCTGCCGCGATGCCGGACGCGTTGACCGGATTGCCCAAGCGACCGCTGTCAGCCGACTGACTGCCGTGATTAAAAACATGAATGGTATCCACCACCACACCGGACTCGATAACGTTGATGGTTGGCAACGGCACATCCACCTCAGTCGGCAGCCTGACACCTGGACGAAGCGTGCGATCCTGGCCCGGCATCACATCGCCTTCAATCAGCAACGGCCCCTGAATTCGCGACGTGGTGTTGGGTTGTGGCGGGAAGGCATGAATCGACTGGGTGCCCACCACGGCAGGCGCGTTGGGATTCACACTGAGCTTCACCATGAACGGATCATTCCAGTTGGTCGCATCAAAGGTCACCGTGGAGACGGTGGCATTCTGATTGAGCTGACCACTGGTGATGGTTCCGCCCGCCGCGCCGACGCCTGCCAGTTTCAGTTTGCTTGCCGACTGCGCTCCGGCGGCGTCTTCCACCTTGAACTGCGCGGCCCCGCTGGTGTGGTCGATCACCGAAAGCAGATGCGTATTGACGTCGAAGGTCATCGTCACCTTGCCCGCATTGCCGGTGGCGGTGTTTACCCGCTCGAGCACATCTCCCAGCGTCACCACACCATCGAGATTCACGCCAAAGCTCGAACCATCGCGGGTGAAGAAACTCAAATCGGCCGCCGCCGTGCCATTGGTGGAGAGCAGGAAGTCATCCGAGCCCACCCCAAGGCGGGTGCTCAAGGAAATGCCCAAAGGCACGTTGGTGGCGAAGCGTGGGTCAGCCGGATCAAATGCGGAAACCAGCGTGTTGCCATCGGTGCGGATCACCACCGTGACCGTTGAGGTCGGCGCTTTGGTCAGTTCAATCGTGTAATAATCTGGTGTGGTTTCGGTGACATTGGTGCCGCCATCAGGATTGCCCGAAGCATCCACTGGCGTCACGATGATGCCGCCGGTGTTTTTGTCAGTGATCTCCACCGTGATGCGTGCCTCATCCACGGCACCGACATAAGCGCCGTTGCCTGCCGAAGACGAGATGGTGTGGACGATACGACCAACCAGGAAGCGGTTTTGCCCATCGTCCGTGGCACTCACTCTTACCACAAAAGGATCATTCCAGTTGGATTCATTGAAGGTGACGGTGTTGCCGGAAATACGACCAGCCTGATTCAACAACGCCGCAGCAAAAGTCAGATAACCATCGGGATTGTTCAGAATCACCGTGACGGTTTCGCCCACATTCGGTTTGCCGGTCAGTGAGATCTGATAAGTCGTTCCGGCGCTTCCTTCGACAATCTCCAAGGTCGTTGAAGGTTTGGTCACCACCAGACCTGGCTTGTCATTGTCGATCAAACGAACTTCCACCGGCGCGATGTCTTTGCGATCAAAGGCCGCGTTGTTGCTGGAGATGGAATGCAGGATCGAGATGGTCTGCTCGCCTTCGATCACCGTGTCATCCACTGCCTTCACATAGATGGTCTGCGTGCGGCTCCAGGCATCCGCGTCCATGCCTGCTTTGGTGGAGTCAAATACCAGCACCAGTTCGGAGTAGAAGTTCACACCATCCAGGGAGACCAGCACCGAACCGCCATTGGGCAGGAACTTCGAACTCGCCAGTGCCGCTGCCACGGTGAGATATACCACGGTGGGTTGTGCCGGTGCATTGGCCGACATGTGCAGCGTGTAGGAATCGGCATCAGAGATCCCTGACCCCGGCTCGCCCACGATCGTGCCATTGCCGCTTGGGGTGACCACCACCACACCGGTCGATCCGTTCGACACCGTGGCCGGGATGCCGGAAGCAAACACGCCGTCGAATGCCGGATCATTGCTGAACAAGCTGTGGTTGATGACACTGGCGCGGCCTTCGGTCGAAGCCGCGACTACGGGCGAAGTCACATCACCCGCCACATAGAAGGTATCGCTGCCCGCGCCACCAATCAGTGTGGTGATCAGATCGGAATGCGTGCTGAGCACATAAAAATGGTCATCGCCCTCCATGCCATCGACTTGCAACTTCTGAACCGACTTGAAGCTGACGTTCAGTCCGGCACCGATCACGCCGTCCTTGGTAATCACAAACACATCCGCCGCTTCGGTGCCGATCACCACCAACGTGTTGGTGCCTGCGCCACCGTCGATGCCAACCGGAGCATTCATGTTGTATTCGACCAGGTCATCGCCATCGCCACCGCTCACCTGTGTGTCGCTGGAGGAAATGTGGTTGGTGCCTTTGAGGCGGAAAGCGCGAACCACAAAGTGATCATTGCCGTCTTCACCATAGAGCTTCAGGGTCGCCTTGTTGCTGAACACGTTGAAGGTGTCATCATCGTCTCCTCCAAGAGCCACGGTGGCAAAACTGATCCCGCGACTGATGAAGCCAAGCGTGGTTTCGATGGTGGCGATCTCATCTCCCGGAGCGACCATGTCAGGCGCTTCGCGTTCCGCTCCAAACACCTGACCAAACAGGAAGAAATCTTTGCCATTGCCGCCGTCCAACGTGGTGATCGCGCTGTTGTCATCGACATAGAATCGATCATCTCCATTGGCTCCGTTGATGCGCAGCACGTTGATGGAATCATCATAGTTGATGCGCTCATATTCCGCTCCGAACAATGTCGTGGTTCCAGCCGGTGGAGCCAGCACAAACAGCGCACCCGTCGTCGAGGCGATGTCCGGCAACACGGTGCCTGAGGTGAACGCCAGACTGATCCAGGCGCTGCCATTCCATTCATAAACACCTGCGGCGAAGGAAGGCGATTGATTGACCGTCAATCGGAACACCGCGCCCACCCCGGCACCGGTTCCGGGAAGCGCGGTGCCTGTTGCCGACTCCTGCACCACCCAGCGCGAGCCGTCCCAGCGATAAACATTGTTCCAGGCCTGCATTGCTGCGACGAATCCGGCGCGCACCAGGAACACGTCGCTCGCGGAAGTGCCGTTGATGGTCAGCACATCGGCACCATCGTTCTCCGCACCGCTGTCATGGATGCTGATGAGAATGTCTTCAGCGGCAGAGGTGTTGATCACATAATGATCGGCTCCACCCTGACCATCGACATCGACCCGGTTGCGAACTTGTGGATTTTCGTGGCCATTCGCCAAGGAGGCAGCACCCGTCACACCCGGCAGGAATTTGTGCGCCATATCCAGCGAAGGCAGTCGATCCAGGGTTATGAGATCTTCACCGGCTCCACCCCAGATGCGGAAGTGACCGACTATTGCTTCCGGACGCATGGTGATGACATCCGCCGCAGCACCACCATAGATGTCCGTCGTCACGGCGGCCAGCGAACCTTCAAGCAAGATCTCCACCGAAGTGCCCGAACCTGCGGCTCTTATTTCCATCGTGGTGCCCGCAATCAACTGACTGCCAGCGGACAGGAAGAAATTGTTTCCAGAACGCAAGGTCATCGAAGTGCCCGCTTCCAATCGCGACCCGCCGATGACACGGATATCGCCACTGGCGAGTGCGGTCATACTGGTGCCCGCGCTGAGTTTCGCCTTATCCACCGTGATGGAGGCAGGTGCAGTTCCCTGAGGCTCGGCTTTGTTAAAGTCGGCTTCGAGGTGAATCGCGGAGGTGGCGTCCAGTTCCACGTTTTGCTCCAGCACCAAGGCATCGCCTGCCAGCAAGGTGATGGAACCTTCCACCGTGTAGATCACCACATCGCCATCCATCAATCCCGTGGCGGTGCCAATGGTGATGGTGTTGTTGGCTGCGTTGATCTGGGAACCATCGAACTTCGCGTATTTCGGATCGGTTCCATGCTCCGTGGAAAGCGTAATGAAGTGCAGCAGCGCCGCGTTGGCCGGGGCGTTGAGGTCGATCACATTGCCGTTGGCACCGAGCAATTGAATCACACCAGCACTGACCACCTTCGCGGTGTAGGTGTGGCCTGAAGCAAGGTTCGACAACGGTGTGCCGACCGCACCCGTGGTGATCAGTTTGATGCCGTCCAGCACCCGCAGGAAGTCCGCGGTTGGATCGAGGCCGTCTTTCGAAATGATGAGGATCTGATCTTTCGCCAGGATGTTCTGGCTGACGGTGACCGGGCTTTGCGCGGTGAAGATGACCGAACCACCGGCTTCAAATCCAGCCGGTGCATTGCCCGCCGCGCCACCAGCCACACCGCCAATGGTGACCGCTCCGGTGTTTTGAATAAACAGGCTGCCCGTGGTGGCCTTGCCTTTGATGTTGCCCGTGCGGGTGGTGATCGGATTGCTCTGGCTGCCGATGTTGTCGCGTGCAAACAACCACAAGCTGCCGGAGATGGCATTGTCACCGCCGGGGTTGCCATTGTAAATGCTGCCCACTGCATTGGTGATGAACGCCGTCGAACCGGCACCAGCCGTCACCACGTTGAGCCAGAGATCACCGGAGGTCTCCATCAGGTAGGTATGATCCGCACTGGTCGATGTCAGCAGTCCCAGCACGTTGGCATTGCTATGGTCGCTGTTGATGTCGAGGTCGTTGTTGAGTGCGCCGATGGAGCCGAGCAGGGCGGTCAGCGTGATGTGATTGCCCACCACATTGGCACCCAAACGTGGACCGGTGGTGATGTCGCCCGCTGCGTTCGGATTGGCAGGATTGTAGAAGACTGGCGCGGTTGGATTGACCACATCGACGGCATCCAGGATGGAAAGCTGGGCCTTCAAATCGACATCGCCGGTTTTGGAAAGGACGATGCGCAGATTCATGTTACCTGCAGTTTCAGCAATCCAAATGCTGCCTTCAGCAACGGCGGTCAGCGTGCCGGAATCATCCACGTCCACTTCCAGATAATCCGGCTGACCGCCGCCGGTTCCGCCTTCACCAATGTTGCCGCCCGCCTTCAGTTCGACCAACATGCCTTTGATTTTCGTGAACCCATTATTAAGGGCATCAATGATCGAACCGTCGGCTTCCAGGTGGACCGTGCCGGTTCTTGAATAGACACTTTCGATCTCCATGTTCCCGGCGGTGTTCCCGGTGACATGTTCGGAAACATAAATGTCGCCCATGGCCCGCGCGGTCAAAGTGCCACCGGCATAGAGGTTGGTCAGGAACGGCGTGGTGTGGGATCCAATCGAACCAAGCGCTGACTCCAGGATGGTGTTGCCGCCGATGATGTTGGCCACTCCGGCAGGGCCAATGTTGATGATGCTCAACGCACTCTTGATGCGCACGCTGCCAGGATTGGACTGGGTTCCTGCGGTGACTTGTCCGACTCTCAGATCACTGTCCAAACCATTCTGCGCGGCCGAACCAAGGAACACATGGCTGCTGGCGTTGACGTTGATAACGCCGGTGGCGTTGATGTTCACGTCATCGTTCTGCTCGATCACGATCGCCGTGAGGGTTGGGCTGACACCACGGGTGAAGCTGAGCGTGGTGGCGGTGGTTTCAGTGATGACCTTGTCGCGGGTGGACAGCGTCAGCACGGAGGCAGTAACGTCAGCGACCGTGAAGTATTCGTCATCCGAAGCATTGGCGGAGCTGCCCGCGATGCGCACCAGCGATCCAACCACATAACCATCCGCGAGCCAGCTTCCGGCCGTGCGGGTGATGGTGTCGGCTTTGCGGGTGCCGTCGTTGTTGTAGCCGTTGTAGTTGAAGGTGACCGCGACCTGTTTGGCGTCGCCCTGCGCGGCGAACAGCGGATCCAGCACGATCGGCAGAATCGTCACCGCGCGACCGGCTTCAGCGACCAGCACATCGCCGGACACCAGAGTGATGGTGTCGCCGGTGACATCGAAGATCGTGTAATAAGCCAGCCCCTGCGTGGCGTTGCCGGTGGCACCGTTGACCTTGATGGTCATGCCCGCCATCAGACCGCTCCAGGCACTGCCGTTGGCGGTGCGGATGGTGGCTTTGTTGTTGCCGTTGGCGGCGTTGAAATGAACCGTGGTATTGATCGGAGCACCACCGAGGAAGGAAACATCCGCGCGTTCCGCAGCGGCCATGGCAATGATTTCCGCATCGGTAAACACGTGTCCATCAAGCAGGATGGTCAACGGAGCGGTGGTGTTGCCAGCCTGACCGTTGGCGATGATGAGTGTCACATCCGTGGCGACGATGTTGGCCGACTCGGCATCCACGCGGGTGCTGGTGACGGATTTCAGTAAACCTGCGCCGACAAGGCGGGTCAGTTCATCTTCGGTCCACACCTTGATGCTGGCCCGGATTTCCTGTTTCTTCGTGGTGGAAGCCTGATACTGGAAGGAGGCGTCGTAAGTGGAGGGCAGGCTGCCACCGAAATAATTGGTGAACTCATCCTTCAGCACCTTGTATTGAACCGTGCGGGCATTTTCAATCGTCGTGATGGCATTCGCGATCTCGGTCACCGACAGGCCCTGTCCGGCATAGAAGGTCTCGTAATATTCACGCTCTACGGTAGTAAGTCCCACCTTGTCCGCCACGGAATCATAACTGGTGTGGAACTGCCAGAAGGTGCGGTATTCCTGGGTCTTGCCCGCTTCGTAAGCGCTGATGATGGAGAGAATTTTGTTCTCCGCCGCACCGGTGTAGACGAGGTTGCCATTGGCATCCCTGGTGTAGTTGGTGAGCGAGAGTGAACCCCACACGCCTTCTTTGAGTTCGTTGTAGGAACGCTCGTCACGAACGCGGGCGCTGTTGGCATCGATCAATGATCCGCTGTCCACCCGAATCCAAACCGTGCCGGTGGTGATGATCTGGTTGACCAGCAGGTTGCCGGTGCTTTCGCGGATGAAGATGTTGCCCTTGGCATTGATGGTGACATCCAAAACGTTGGTCGTCAAAGCACCCGATGGAAGCACGCCTGAATTGATCACCAGCGGACGGGAGGTGTCATTGCCCACCCCGCCGGCCAGAGCAGTGAGGTTGATCTTGCCACCGGTGACCGTGCCGCCATACCAGGTGCTGCTGTTTTGCTGGGCGACCTTGATTGCGCCATCCGCCTTCAGCACCACCGTGCCGCCGTTGGTGGCTTCGATGTTGTCCACAAGGAGGTCGCCCGCCGTTTCGGTGAGATAGATGCCGCCGTTGGTGGAAACCGCTTTCAGGCTTGGACGGGTGGTAACTTCGGACCACTTGGAAGTGTCAGTATAAGTGGCGGAACTAAGATCCACCGAAGCTGGTCCACCAAGATAACGGTAGTATTTGTCGTTGTGTTTCACCACGTCCTGGGTGGTGGCGAGCACTTCAGACCACTGCGATTTGTCGAAGTAGTTGGCCGAGGCGAGATTGAGGGTCGCGGCGTTGCCAACATAACGATAGACGCTGCCGCGTTTGCCAAGATTGACGCCATGAGAATCGGCAACCCGCACAGTGGCATACTTGATGAGGGCCGTGCTGCCGGCGTTCGAAGCAAAGTCATGCTGCGGCGTGTTGAGGAAGACATTGCCCGCCGTGCTCAGGAACTGATGCGCCATGTCGGTGACATTGGTTTTCAGCGGATTGGTGGCGGAACCGATGTCGCCGCCTGCTTTCAAATCGATGCGGCGTCCGCTGATCGAAGCATCGCCACCCACGGCGGTGATGGAACCGTTGGTGTGAATGGTGGTGATGCCGGTGGGGTTGGCGATCGCACCATTGATCTGCACACCGCCACCGTTTTCGGACTTGATCGTGATCGCGCCTTCCTGTGCGCCGATGAAGTTAATGTTGATGGTTTTCGCCGCAGCGACGGAATGGGTGTGCATCACCGACTGACCAACGACCTGTTGATAATCGCTGATGTAAACGTGGCTACCATACCAGGTCCAGTAATCCGTGTGATACACCAGCTGCACACCCGAGTCACTGTTGTTCACCGTGGTCTGTTTGTAATTGTAAGGATCGGTGCCGCTGGTGGCTCCGCTGGCATCGGCGGCGGTCGAAACATATTTGTAGTAATAAGGACCGCTGCCGGCATAACGTGGGGTGCCCTGCACCTCAATGGAATCCCAAGCGATGTTTTCGGTCTGGAACACGTCAGGAATAAAGCCGCCCCATGAACCGGATTTGAAACGCTTTTTCTTGATGAGGTTTTGCTGAACCTCTGTGGTCCAGCCATAACGCCAGCCGGTGGCTGGATTGTAAACGTGGCTGTAACCGTTCAACAAGGTGGTGGTTCCGCTGTGGCTGGCACTGCTGGAGCCATTGGTGGAAAGGGTAACTCCGGTCGGCGTCCACTGGTAGATGGAGGTGTAAGGGACGTTGGTGTTGACCGGATCTTTGGTTCCTGTAGAGGGCGAACCACCTGCCTTGTCATAAATCACCAGGGTGCCTGCTCCACGTTGCGAAGCATCCAGGCGGTTCACCATCAAATTCTTCGCGGTGTTGTTGGTGATGTTGATGGTGGCATAACCACCCAGGATGCGGAGCTCGCCCGTGCCGGTGTTGACGACATTGCCGAAGAGTTCCACATGTCCGCCGCTGGCACGAAGCTCATCGATTTCGAAACGGTTCTCGATGGTGTTAAAGTAGACGGAGAAACCAGGATAGGCTTTCGACACACGGCTCAGGTAGAGGCGACCCGCCTGACCGGCATTGATCATCGATTGAGCTTCGGCAAGGGCCAGACCGTTGTCGAGCACCAGCGTGTAAGTGTCGCGACCGCTTTGCACCACGCCATTGATGTTGATGAACTCGGCCTCAATGTGGATGCGATCGCCGTAGAGATTGTAGTTGGCGACGTTGTTGAAGGCCACGCCATAAGCGTCACGGATGAGAAGATGGTTGGCGCGGATCAGGTTGACGCCGGTGGTGTTGGCCACGGCGTAAGTGCGCACATCCTGGGCGAGGGTGATGCCGTTGAACAACCAGCCGGCCGCCAGGAGTGGCGTTCCAAAGTTATACAAGCCGTAGCCAAGCACGATGTCATTGAGGGCATCCACCAAAGCGGACTCGCGCTGGAACAGGCTGGCGGTGCGATCCTGAAGAAGCTCTTTGGTATCGGCGTCGATGCGGCTCCAGATATGTTGCGAAAGACGATCTGAACCGGCCACCAAGCGGGAAATGATCGCATCGAAGTCTCTGATGTCAGTGATGCTGAAAAGAATACCAACCGTGGAACCCATCGCGAGATTCCAGGCGGTGGAACCTTCGGTAGCAGGAGTAACCCCCGGAGCGGTGGCCGTGCCCGCACCATAGGTGCCGGTGGTGGCAGGTCCAAGCAGGCTGGCAGGTTCACCACCGACGGCATAACTGGTCAGGCCGCTGACGTAAACATCGCCACCGGCAATCACCGTAAGGTTTTTCGCGCGCACGGCGCCGAGAATGTTGATGCTGGCGGTGCCGCTGGTGTGGGTTTCGAGGAGCACATTGCCAAGATCGTTGTAAAGACCGAGACCGCCTTGATCAGGTCCCAGCACGGTGATGTTCGGCCATGGATAATTGCCGCCGCTGGAAGGCGTCACGGTATTGACGTTGAGGGTGTTTTTGACGCTGATCTGCGGCGTGTTCGAACCGGTGGCCAGAGCGGGAACGGTGAACAAGGCGGTGCGTGCCATCATGAGGTTGTCCACGCCGTCGTAGTTGTTGGCGTTGTCCGCGTTGGCCTGCATCACGTTGATGCCGTTGACGTCGGCCCGACTGCTTATCAGGTTGCCGTTGAAGAACAGTCCCATCACCACGGAAGGAATGGTGATGCCTTTCAGTTCGATGAAGAACGGCGTGTTGTTGATGATCTCCACCGTGATGTCGCTTGGCGCGATGAACTCACCAGTGCCAGACAACTGATCGGCATTCACTTCAATCCGACCGCCCTGTGCCCAGATCGGATCAATCGTCACCACCAGCACCTCGCGGGTGGCGAAGAACTCATCATAACTGGTGCCGTTCCACACCAGGGTGCGCTGGCCATTGGCGGTCAATTCGGCTTCGAGACGCGCAATCTCAGTTTCGTAGAAGGACTTCAGCGTCGCGTTTTTGTTGCCGAATTGGGCCAGCACAACGCGCGCCTGCCGAAGCTGCTGAACCTGATTGCTTTCAAGCTGCTTGATGCTGGTGGTGAAGGTGATGCCCGGGCTGGCGGTGTATCCCGTGATCTGGCCGGTCACATCATTCCAACTGCTCAACACCAATGATTGTTCACGCGCGATGCCGGTTTCCACCGTGCCGTTCATTTCGACAAATCCCTGCACTTCCGCCAGCACGCGACCCGCATAAGCTTCCGCATTGTTGCCGCCGAGCGCATCGCCGATGGCACTCACCCAGCTGACCGTTTTCGCTTTGCCGACCATGGAGCCGATGGCGTCCTTGCCAGCGAAAAGCGAAGCCTGACGCGCGGTTTGCAGCAAAGCGTGATCGCCAATGGTGATGAAGTTTTGCGCAAACAGGTAGGCGTTGGCATTCACGTCGGAAATCGGAATCACCGATCCTGCAAAGCCGTCCCAGCGGGCTTCGATTTTGTATTGGTCTGCGGCCACCACCAGATCGGCTTCCGGTCCGCGACCCGCGCTCAGATTGAGATCTCCAAAAGCACGCAACTGCGTGGCCGTGGCCAACGAAGTGCCGGTTTCAATCAGGATGGAATTGACCGGAGTGATGCGAACTTCGGCCTCACCCAGAGCGACCGTCGCGGCACCAAAAGTTTCGGCAGAAACCGTGACCTTCACATCGGTTTGGGAACGGGCCGACAGATCAAGTGCTCCGGGACTGAGCAACTTCGCGCCTGCGCCGATGCGAACGATGGCTTCCATCAGGTCGGTGACGAACAGGGCATCGGCTCCAGCACCCGCGAGCGCGCCGGCGGTCAGGAAGGCCAGGGTATCCACCGCGTTGATGATGTTCAGCGCCTTGAGTTTGAAGACCCGATCATTGGAAACGATGCCAATCACCTCAAGCTTCGCACCTGCCCCGATCGAAATCTCGGTGGAAAGCCTCACGCGGGTTTCACTGTTGGCACCCGCCGCGCTGACAAGTCCGCCAGTGGTTCCGTAAACGTTGTCGAGCCCGCCATCCAAGGCAGGTTTGTCGATTCGATTGGTAGCCGTGATGTCAATGCCGCGCGCCTTGATGTCTGCCCCGATCCCGACGCTCACGTCGACACTGGAATCCACACGATTGTCAATTTCAGCACCCGACCCGGAAAGGAACCCATAGGCATCGGTTCCAACACGCGTGTTAAAAATGTTCTGGTGGGTGGCGGTCAATACCAGCTGACCAGTGCCACGGGTGGTGAGATCGATGTTCCTGGTCGACGAACCGGAACCAATCCCGGCGAGCGTGGCGCTGTTGCCGCTGGTCGTGGGCCGAGCCGCAGCGACTCCCACCACGCCACCGGCACCCGCACGAGTTTCGGCGTAGTTGTTGTCGACGCCGGAAGCGGTGATGCTCAGGGTTGATCCGGTGAGCTTCACGCGATTGCCGAAATAACTCTTCGTGCTGCTGTTGGAATTGGCGGTGGCATTGGTAGCCCCCACTGCGACCAAACCGCCGACGGCCACGCTACTGGAATTGGCGGACTGCCGGGTGTTGTTCGAAGCGGAAATCAACGTCGCGCCCTGGATGGTCAGCGTGCTGTCGTCGAGCACATAACTTCTCACCACGCTGGTGTTGGTGGAGGTGGTGACGGTTGCATCGATTCCGATCAGCAATCCACCTGTGGATCCGGTGGCGGTGGCATGGGCCGAAATGCCGGAGGTCGGCAGCGATTGAAGCGCAATGACCGTCAGGCTGTTGGCGTTGATCGTGCCACCAATGTAAGCGGCCACCGTCGAAATATCGGTGCCTGCTTGCGGACCGATGTTGGCGTTTGATTTGGAAACTCCAATGGCGAGGCCGGTGCTGACGTTGAGGCTGGCGGCAATGGCTTCGGCTTTCGGTTTTGCCTCGGCGGTGATCATGATGCTGCGCGCGCCAATCGTTCCGGAGGTCGTGGCGAAAGCTTCTACGCGAGGATAAACCGCAGCGTTGGCCACCGATCCACCTGCCGCGATGGCAATGACGCCCACCGCCACCGAGGTGGACTGCACCTCCGATTTCGCGCTGGATTCATTGCTGGCCGAGATGTTCAGGTCGCCATCAATGGTGAGGGTGCTGCCCGTGACAAAAGCGCGGGTGGTGCTGATGATCGTGCTGTTGGCCTCCGCACCGCCACCGGCTAGGGTCAGCCCGGAGATGCTGAAGTTGACGGAAACGGCGGCCGCCTGCGAAGTGGTGGTGACGGTAGCCGACTCGATCGCGGTGATGGTCAAATCTCCGGCCGTGGTCGTCAGGGTGGAATTTTGGACATAAGCCTCAACCACGTTTTTGACACTGCTGCTCGACACCGCGACGCCAATTGAAATCGAGTTGGCTGAAATCCCCACTGCGGCAGCGACGGAAGCGGCCCCGCCTTTGGAAGTGCTGATCGAAGTGTCTTTAGCGAGCAGGCTGATTCCACCCGCCAGCGAAGTGATGCCCGTGCCGCGACTTTGATCAATGAAGGCACTGACGTTCGTGGCGATTTTGTTGTGAACGCCCACACCAGCGCCGGAAGCCGCAAGTCCGCCGCCGCCAAGTGCCACTGCCACCGCGGTGCTCTCGACCTCGGCTTCGATCTTGGCATCCTCGATCGCCGAGAGAACGATGGAACCTTTCGCCAGCGCCTGCACATTGGTCATGCTGGCCGTCACGGTGGTCGCTTGTTCCGTCCCGTTCGCGAGATAACCGATGTTGTTGGTGGCGGTGGAACCACCGATCGCAATGCCCGCCGCCACCGCGCCCACACCGAGAGCTGCAGCGATCGATTCCACTTTGGCGGTGATCGTCGTTTCGTCCGTGGCGGTAAGAGTGATGTTCCGAGCGCTGGAGATGATGGCGTCTTGAATCCGGGCGCTGGTTTTGGTGAGGATGATGTTGGTGGCATCGGCCCCGGCGCCGCTCACGCCCACTCCACCCGTGCCGCCGCCAACCGCCACACTGGCCGCGACCGCTTTGGCATCAATGGTGGCTTTCTCGGTGGAGGTCAGAGTGATGTCGCCTGGTTGAACTTTGGTCCACAGCGCCGTGTCGGTATAATCTTCACGACGCAGATCACGGCTGCCCGCAGCACCGATGTATTGATAAGTCGCGCCCGCTTCACCACCGATTTTCTTCCAGTTGGCGGTGTTGCCATATTCCTGACGTGAGAGATCGAGCGAACCATTGGCCCCGACATACACATAAGTCGCGCCCGCATCGCCGCTGACTTTGGCCCAGCGGGCTGTGTTGGTGTAATCCTGGGCGTTGATGTCGAACGTTTCGGAGACCGTGGCCGAAACAATGAAACGATAGATCGATCCGCCATTGACCTGCACAAAGGTGCCATAAGAAACCGTCCTTGAATTGACACCGGTTGTGGTCGCCTGAAGTGCGGCAATTGCGTAGTCGGAGCCCAGCTTCACGGTTTGGCCCTGGGCGATCGTCACGATTTTCTTGCCCGTGCCGTCCACCGTTGAAGTGAAATCGCCAGCCGCGTAGTTTGCATCCAACCGAACGCGATCACCGACGCGGAGCAAGGTCGAACCATCCAAGGAAGATTTGCCGGGTTCCGTGCTGACACCGAGCAATACACCCGATGCCGGAGCGTTTTTGATGTAGGTCTCGACTTCGTTGCTAACCGTGTTCTCCGCAAGTCCGACTCCAATCGAGACCGCAACGCCCGCTTTGCCGAAAGCTGCCGCGATGGAGACCGCACCGACTCTCGCCGTAATGAAGGATTCATCCGAAGCGGTCAGGGAAACCGAGGCTGCACGAATGCCTGTTGTGCCCACTCCGTCAATGTAAGCCCGGACCAATGCCGCGCTTTTGTTGATGGCCGAAGCACCGGCTCCGCTCACGCCCACTCCGACCGTGGCACCAGCAGCGATGGCCACTGACCCGGAACCCACCAGGGAATCAATCGTCAAAGTGGAAGTGGCGGTCTGCGTAAGGTTGCCACGGGCATCAATGCTAGAATTTAGCACATAAGCCTGAACCTCCACCGGAACCCGGTTGCCGCTGAGGTCGTAACCCAGATGGTTGCGCGCCAGCGAAGCGCCGATAGAAGCGCCCACCCCACCGGCTGCACCGATACCCACGCCGACGGAAGCCGCCATCACGATGGCATCAATGTCGGAATCATTGGTGGCTTCAAGCGTCACATGACGGGCGGCAACGATGGTGCTGCTTTCAATGAACGCGTTGGTTTTGGTAAGAATGACGTTGGTCGATTCCGCACCTGCGCCGGAGATGCCCGCAGAGTTGGTTCCAAAAGAGGCGGCCAGCGAAGCAGCGAAGGCGGTGGTGGTGATGGTGTTGTCACTCTTCGCGTGGATCCAGATATCGCCATCGGTCGTGCTGGTGGTGGTCACGCCATTACCACCGGCATTTTTGATGTAGGCGAGCGCCTCGCTGCTGATGGTGTTGCGTGCAAGGCCAACGCCGATCGAAATCGAAACATCGATTCCTTTGTTGCCCAACGCCGCCGCAATTGAAACCGCTCCGGCTTCTGCCGTGATCGTCGTCGTATCTTCCGCCTGGTATTCAATGCGGGAGGCCGTGATGCCGTTGACAAACGCATTCGAAGTTTGCGAGACCCCATCGGCAAACGCATGAGCGAGCAGGGCCACCCGGTTTTCGGCATGCACACCTGATCCGCTCAAGGCCAGACCGCTGCCGCCCACCGTAATGCCAAGCGAACCGGCACCGACCCGCGCGTCAATTGTTGCATCCGCCACCGCCGAAACCTTGAGGGCACCGCCCGCCGTGATAGTGGAGTTCAGGCTATAAGCGCGCACCTGATTGCCAATCCGGTCGCCATCGCTGTTGTAGCCGATGTAGTTGTCCGAAATGGCTGCACCGATGGACAACGCACCGCCGGACACCGCCACTACCACTGCCGTGATGTCGGAAATATCGGAGGAGGACAACGTCACACTGCCGCCGGCGTTCACGCGGCTGTTGTCGAGATAAGCATTGGTATTGCCGAGCAGCACGTTGGTCGATTCTGCGCCCGCACCACTAAGAGCGACCGCGACTTGCGAACCTGCGGCAACAGCCACCGAAGCGGCAACCGACAGCGCCGTCACGGAGCGTTCGACCTCAGCCGTGACCGAAGTGCTCGTTGCCGAACTCACATCCGCGCTGAGCACATTGGCGGTGACGTTGCTGGTGATGTAGTTGCGGGCCAGGGAAACTCCGATGGCCACGCTGCCTGAGGCCGGACTGCCGGTGGCAACCGCAATGGCAGCTCCAACGGAACGTGCGATGATTTCCGAGGTGTCGCTGGCGCTAACCTCTATGGAACCAGACGTGCTGCGAATCGGTGCCAGATCATTCGCAGCGCCACGGCGACGATTTTTGATGGAAGCACTGGTGTTGCTGTTGATGGTGTTCAGCGTGCTTGCACCTGTGGCCGCCACATTGACCGCACCGCCACCCGTCGGACTGGACACCGCCACCGCCGCACCCAATGAAAGTGCCCAGATGCTTGATCCGGTGTTGTTGGCCACCACGCGAATATCACCACCAGCCACCACGCTCATGCCATCGATGTAAGCGGACGTGGTGGCATTGATGCTGTTCTCGGAGACCGAAACGCCGAAGGCGGCACCGACCGGTTTTTTCAAATTGATGGCGAGTCCGAAGCCACCGGAGAAAGCACGGATGGCCGCCCCGTTCACTGCCGACACCAACACCGCCGGATTGGACGTGCTGCTCGCGGTCAACGATCCAGTGCCGCTGATGTAAGCTTCCACCGTGTTGCGGATGCGGTTGATGGCAACGGAAGCACCCAACGCAAAATTGCCAGCCGCCGAACCTGCCACACTGACATTGAGGATGCTGGAGGTGCTCGTGGCGCTGACTTCAACCTGACCCACATTGATCGTGCCGCTGATGTTCTCGATGGCGGCCCGCACGATGTTGCCCAAGGTGGAGGTGTCGTTGTAAGGATCGTTGCCAATATAGGTGTAGGAAATCGAAGCGCCGATGGCACCCGATGCGCCCTTGGCTCCGATACCCGCGACAGAGATGGCGCCGGTGATCGTGTTGATGGTGGAAGAGTCGCTGGCCAGAACGCTCAACTTGTTGCCCGCATAAATCTCCGCGCCGTTGTAGCGCGAGGCATCGGTGTTGAGGTTGCCGATGTTGGCGATGCGCGCTTCGACCAGATTGTGGATCCAGTTGAGCGAAACAGAACCTGCGCCTGCAATGTCCGCTGCTCCGCCACCGCTCACGGCCATCGCGGCAATCTGCGCATCCAACCCGGGAGGAAGAGCGACAGGCCGCGCAAACTTGGCTTCCACCGTGAGATCGGTTCCTGCAAACACGACTGAGTTGTCGATGGAAGCGCGGATGGTGCTGCCGATGTCATTCACGGCGAAGGCGAGTCCAACGCCCGCTTTGCCACCGACACTGGCGGAGATGAAACCGGCGAGCGTGGCAATGGAGCTGGTGTCAAATGCCCCTACCGAAACGCTGGTTGCTGCCTCGACATCCGAAGAGGATCTGATGTAAGCGTCGACCTGGTTTTTGATGATGTTCACCGCGATGGAACCACCGGCAGCGATGCCGCTGGCACCACTCGCTCCCGCACCGCCGATCACCACATTGATGATGCGCGAAGTTTCGGAGGCTTTGACGGTGACGGCACCGGTCAGCGATTGAACTTTCGCATTCTCGATACCGGCCTGAATCACATTGCGAACGTCTGCCAATCCGACCGATGCGCCAATCGCGATGGCCCCTGGTCCGCTGAGTCCGATGGCGATGGCGCCGGTGCCCATGTTCACATGCGACGTGTCTTCGGCCAGCACGCTGATGCCGCCGCCGGCAACGATGGCATTGGAACCGGTGATGTTGGCGATGTGTGCATCCACACTCATGCGGATGAAGCTCAGACTCACTGCTCCAGCGCCTGCGATTTTCGTTCCGCCAGCTCCGGCGGCGGTGACCGCGACGATTTGTGCACCAATGGCAACGGGCAACGGCAGAAGGGTGCCGCCTGCCGAGATGACGCTTGGTTTGACGATGAAACGATGATTGGAACCCGCACCGGCTGACAACAGCTCGATGTATTTTGGCGTGTCCAACAGCGCATCGTCACTGCTGGCGGCTAGACGGATGCGATCAGAACCGACCACAATGACAAAGTAGGTTTGACCGTCGACCAGTCCGCCAAGGTTGGTGCCGCCACCGTTTTTGTAGATGACCGCGTCCCCGGTGTTGAGGCCGTGACCGGAACCGAGGTTGATGCTACTGGCGTTGTTGTTGTGAATGGTGACCGCACTGGACGATGGATCAAAACTCAATCCGCTGCTCACAAGTGCGGTGAGGCTGTGATCGACACCAACGCCGCCCGAAACGGTGATGAAGGTGGAAGTCGCGGTTGGATCGGAGAGCCGGATGGTGTTGCCATCGACCACCGTCACATAATAGACTTTGCCGTCGATGAGGTTGGCCAAACGATCCGCCGCGTTGATGCCGCTGTGATAAACCACGAACTGACCGGTGGCGAACTTGTGTTCTTTACCGAGGTTGATCTGGTTGCCGGTGATGACGAGATCAGCCGGTTTGAATGAGATCCGCGTGTCCGCATTGATGGCGAAGATCTGGTCGGTGCCTGCGCTGCCTTTGGACGTCAGTTCAATGCCGATGCCTGCAAACGCGTCTTCCTGAGTGGCCGCGAGCTTGATGGTGTTGGCATCCAGGACAATGACATAATAAGTGGTGTTGGTGGTCAGTCCACCGATGGCGGTGCCCCCATTTTTGTAAGCCACCTGCTGACCGGTGGTCAATCCATGAGCGGTGGCGAAGCGAATGCTGTCGGCAAAGAAGCTCGCTTGGGAACCTGGTGCGAAAACGATGTTGGAAACTTCCAGAGGCCCGAGATCATCCAGCGTGGCAGGATCGCGATAACCCGCCAGGACTTGCACCCGCCCACCGGCTTCGACATCGGAAGAATCTATGTAGGCACGAACGCCGCTGCGGACATTGGTGTCGCCATCGGCGGCGGAAGGCAGCGGCATGCCGGCTGGACCGTTGAGAAAAGAAATAACATTCGGATCAGGCGAAACGCCGCCGGACATCTGATTTTGAATGGTGCCGCCGACGTAGTTATAAGCAATCGAGCCGCCAATGGCGATTCCATTGCTGGCTCCGGCTCCGGCCAATGCAACCACATACATGGTGGCGGCTTCGGAAGCACTGACCAACACATCACCGACCGTTGCGGTGATAATGGAACCCATGATGTGCGCATCCACCGCATTGGCGATGGAGTTGATCGTGATGGTGCCTGCGCCATTGATGCTGCCTGCCCCGCCTGATCCCGCACCCGCCGCGCCGATGGCAACCATCAAAGGAGTGGAAATCGCCCGCACCGAGATGTTGCCGGAATTGGAAGTCACCGTCGAAGAACCAATGTAAGCGGTGATGCCGTTGCTAACCCGGTTGTAGCTGATCGAAGCGCCAATGGCACCTCTGCCTGCCAGTGCCACGCTGATGCCACCGGTGAAGCTGTCCACTTCCGACTTATCTTCCGCAAGAAGCTCCACATTGCCTCCTGCCGTGACGGTCGAACTGGATTGGATGGAAGCTTCCACCGTGGTAACGATCACATTGGAAGCCACGGAACCTGCGCCAGTGAACTTCGCCTGACCAGTGGAAACGGCGACCCCAAGGGCGATGCCGATAATTTCAGGGCGGGAACTGGCGGTGAGACTGACTTTGCCGGTCGTGGCCGTGACCCGCGAGGATGAGATGATGCTGCGGGAAGTATTGGTGATGGTATTGAACGCAAGTGCCGCACCCGCTGCTGCTGCGGTGCCCGTCGTGACCGCCACCGCGCCGGCACCGGAATAGATCGCCGAAGTGTCATCGACACGCAGGGTGATGTCACCTGACGTGGCGGTGACTGTGCCATCAACCGTGCGATTGCCGATGATGGCCGCACGTGAAGTGCTGGTGATGGTGTTGACCGTGATGGCGATTTCGACATGGAATCCACCCGGTGGTTTCGGAGTGGTGCCGCTGTAACCAAAGGCAGCGGCCACCGCAATGATCTCGCCACCGGTATTGGCCGATACGCTGAGCGAGGCAGCGGAAAGGTCGGTGTTTTCGAGATAGGCTTCCGTGATTCCTGAAATTTCATTGATGGCAGCAGCGGCACCGACCCCGATCCGGCCACCGTATTCCACTGTGCCACCGACACCCACGATCATGCTGTCATTGATCGCCGTCACGGTGGCCGATCCACCATTGGTCAGCGTCACCGTCGAGCCGGTCAAATACGCGCGGGTGTCGTTATGAATCTCGTTCACGGCGACCGAACCTGCCAGACTGAAGCTGGTGCCGGAAAGGTTGTTCGCGAGGGTCACGCCAATGCCTGCCGCAAGCGCGATGTAGTTCGGACGGGTGATGCCAGAAGCGAACTCAAGTTCAGGGATCTCCGCCTTGACCAGCAAAGCACCGCTGAGGGTGATGCTCGAATCCTGGATATACGCTTTGGTTTCGTTGTTCGCCTGATTGAAGGCCACCGAACCTGCAAGACCACCAGGCGATTTTGCCAGAGGATCATTGGCGGAGATGGCGACCGATCCGCCAAGAGCCATGAGCTGGGTGGAGTTGGTGGCCACGATCGACAAGCCACTGCCGGAAGAAATGACTGCCTGACGGACGAACGCATAGGTCTTGTCCGTGACATCGTTCATGGTGAAGTCACCCGAAATGGCGATGCCATACTCGCCCGCGCCGCCGGTGAACTTGGCGTTCGGATCGGTTGGGCTTACCGGATCGCTGGTGCTGTAGGTGCCGGCAATGCCGACGTTCGCGATGTAGCCGGAATTGGTGGAATGAACCGCGATGCTGCCCGTGGCATTGATGTTGCCGGAGTCATCCGTGGCCAGCGCTTCATCAGGATCATTGCCGATATAGGCTTTGGTGACGCGGTTGACGATGGCAATCGGAATGGAGATGCCGACGCCAACACTTTGTGAGCGAAGGAAACCGCCGCCGATGTTGACGATGCGGATGTCATCGGAAGCAAACACGCTCAGGGCACTGCCGAAGGTGATGTCGACATGGTCATCATTCTGAACCACCGCACCCAAGGCATCGCGAAGTTTCGTCGGTCCGTCGAGGACGTTGATGGTCGCGCCATCATCAATGCTGGCGACCGTGAGGTTGTCGACGGTGATTACGGCGGAACCGCCCACGCCGCCGTATTTGCTGGCTGAACCACCGGACTGCGCAAAATTGATCGCGCCTGAAACGGTCGAAGCGGCGACATAAAGCGTTTTGGCATCGAGCAGCACGCCGCGACGAACCTGGGCCGACGTGTTGGTGTTGTAATTAAGGATGAGCACCGCCGCACCGATGGCGTTGCCGCTTTTCAGACCATAGAAAGCGGTGCCGGGGATGAAAGGCAGACCGAGATAGCTGATGTTACCGACCAGGTTGATGGTTTGGATTTCGCTAATTGCCTGCACCAGCACTTCCTGATCGGCGCGCACCACGGCCACGCTGTCGAGAACGGTCTTCTGGTTGATCTTCGCAAACTCATCAATGTAGCTGTGCGCGGAAGGATTGAAGTCGAAATAGCTGAGGGCACCGGCGATGGCAATGTCCTGGGTGACCGCACTGGCCTGCGACCACGAGGTGAAGAAGCCGTTTTGAATGCCGGCGTTGGGGTTCACTTTTGAAACGACCGACGCGAGAATCGGGCCGACCAAACCAGCGCCTTCGGCGGAGTTTTGACCCACGTCCGCCCACTTGATGTCAAAGGGCAGACTGGATGCGGAATAAACGGAGAGCACCTTCGCCGCGTCGAGCTCGGCATGTTTGCCGATGTAGGCTTCAGAACCGTAGATGAAGTCGGCAATCGTGATGCCAATCGACAGACCCTTTTTCTTCACTTCGTCCGGCGCATTCGAATAATCAACCCCGGCAATGGCGGACGTTTGCGGCGTATCAGTGGTGGTGGAAACGACCAGCACATTGCCGGTTTTTGAAATCACCACGGCGTGGTTGCCAGCCGCCGCGCTGGAAGTGGCGGAGTTACCGATGCGCGCACTGGAGCGATGCGTTTGCTCACCATAACTGATGGCACCCGCGATGCCATTGGTGTTGTCGAGGGAGCCAAGTTTGCTCTTCACCTTGTCCATCCACAAATTACGAACAACGCGCAACGGCGCGGTAACGGCCCAGACGCCTTTGATGATTTTGTTGGCGATGCCACCACTGCCAGCAGCGCCGCTTGAGACAAACATGTTACGACCGTAGTTGGCCGAGTTCCACGCGGTGAGGTTTGGCTGGTCTTTGGCGAAGGTGAAGATGCGGGAGTCGGCGAGGACGGTCACATCGCCATTCGCGACAACGCTGCCGTCGACCCATGCATCCGAAGACGTTTCAAAAATCGAAACCGTGACCGCAATGCCGACGATGCCGTTGCGGAAAGCCCCCGCCGTGGCGGCAAGCGAATGGTTCCACACCGTTTCAGAACTGACCAGCACATTTCCGCCGGAAACGATGGTTGAACCCAATTGAAGATGCGTTTTGGATTCAGCCTTCGAGTTGCCAATGGCGAGAGCGACGTTCACCGGCGATCCATCGCTGCGGCTCAGTTTCAACACCACCGCCGCGCCGGAAAGCATGCTGACGGCTTTCGAGGAGAGGGTTACGTTGCCGGTGGCCGTGATCGAAACGCCACTTTCCACGATCACATTGGCGGTGGGATTCGACTCCAGATAAACCACACCCAGACCGGTGACAAAAATCATCGCCGCCGCGTTGGTGTTGGCATCGGCGTCGGCTTTGAAGGTCGTGGCTTCAATGATGGTGCTGCCTTTGAGTTCGATGATCGCCCTCGCATCGGCCACCGAAACTGAGAAAGGAATGTTAACGGCGCCGCCCAGCAAGGTGCCGATCAACGGAGCCGGCAGCGCGTCCAGACCTTCGGGCAGGAAGCTGGTGCGCTGGGTGGCGCGAGCGATGGCGATGATGTCAACTTTGCCGCCTTTGATGATCGCGGAATTCACCGTGACCCGGGCTTCAACGTCCACGAAGTTGACTGTCCAGTTGTCCGTGTAACCCAGCGCGCCCGCACGGAGCATGATGTCTCCAAAAGCGAATCCACCGGTGCCTTGCGTGAGCAGTCGAGCACCCGAATTCACGGTGATGGTTTCGATGTGATTCTCGCGTGTGCCATTCGGCCTGTCGCCCGTCGCGGTGGTTGATTTGAAGAAGATGCTGCCGGAATCCGCGACGGAATTGGCGGTCAGGTGATTGGCGCCCGTGGCGACCACCCGGGTGGAAATGGTCTTGCCCGCTGCGACCGTGATGGTTTCAGCATCCGCGATCAGCGTCTTGCCAGGAAGGAACAGATCATCATTAAAGGAGATCGAATCGCGACCTTTTCCGCCAGCCAGCGTCAGGGCTGAGGTGAGGGTCAGGATGCCCGCGAACACAAACGAATCATTGCCATCGCCGCCCAAAATGGTGAACGAAACCGCAGGATCAAACAGGGTGAAGGAGCCGAAGGTGCCGTTGAGGCTTTCCACCTTCAACTGACCATTTCCATCACGGGAGATGCGGATTTGGTTGTCGTCATCCGGGGTCTGGAAGAAAAACGCATCCACGACCGAGGTGTCATCCAGGGTCTCGACCGAGATGACCTGCATCGAAGCGAAGTGACCACCATCAATCGTCACGGTGTCGGTTCCGGCTCCGCCGTCGATTTCAAGCGTCGCCGTCAGGTCTTTGTTGGTTCCGGCCGCGCGGCCGGACAGATCTACGGTAATCTGATCGTTGCCACCCAAGGTCACGATGCGCAAACGTTCGCTCGGTTCGTTGAAAGCGATCACAGAAGAGTTCATCACCAACTCAAGTCGGGAACCCGTGCCTTTACGCAGTTCGATTACATCATTGGCACCATCGGTTCCGAGGAAAGTGCGGCGGACCGTGGTCGCGCTGTCGGTCACGACTTCAAAACCGCCGTAAGTAAGATCGCGGTAGGTGCCAGCAATGTTCAAGGTGTCTGAAACCGTGTGGCCTCCGCCCAACAAGGTGAGCGGCGAGGTGACGCTCACGCCAGTGGGAAGATTGAAGGTGTCGTTGCCCGCAGCGCCATCAATGGTAAGCGACCCGCCTGCCATGGTGGCAGAGATGGTGGCAAAAGTATCGGACGCGATCTGGAAGCGTCCAACCGCTGGAGTCGTGATGGTGATGTTGTCCGCTGCACTGGTGCCGCTCACCAACAAATGAGGCGCGTCTTCGATGCCGCGATAGGAAAGGTAGGTCGATCCATTGAAAGTGAAATCGCCGCTGGTCGCATCGCCCGACATTTTACTGAACACAAAATCCTGCGCGCTTCCGTTTCCTTGCGTGCGAACCTCAAGACGATTGACCGCCGTGAGTCCGCTCACTTCAGGAATGTCCGCCGTTCCGGCTGGGCGACCATCAATGGTGAAATCCAGCGATCCGTTTTTAGCGAACATCTCGACGATCACCGTGTTGTTGCCGCTCAGCAGTTCCAGGCTGAGGAAATCGAGAGGCTCGGCCATCTTGAAATCGACAAAGTCATCGTCGGGGCTGGTCACGTGGATTTGCGAACCCACTTTGGAAACCACGGCCAGGTTGTCCGCCTGTGGCAAACGAACGATCCGCTCATTGGACTGCGAACGATCTTCCACGGATTCCATTCCCACGAACTGCACGCCCATGTCGTCGCGACTGACGATCCCGCTGTGATTCGAGGACGCAATGTAGAGAGCCGAATCAAATTTCGCTCCAGCACGATAACTGACCGTCGCTACCGCTGCGCCGATTTCAATCCCATGCTCAAACGTGGTGGTGATCGTGTTGCCGCTGAGATCCAGGCCGAGCAGCGGATCGAACACCAAAACTTTTTGCAGGGTATGAATGCTGTTGGGCAGACTTAATCCGCCGTCCGTCAATTTGATGGTGTCCGGCGTCTCCCGAAGTGCATACTCGGAACTGAGCGCGAGTTGCAGGGTCGTGCTCGAAATGGCCACCGCATAATAAACCACGCCGCTGACCAATGGTCCGAGGCTGCGTCCGCCGCCATTGTTGTAAATGACTGCCTGACCGGTGGTGAAGCCGTGATCGGCTACAAAAACCAAAGTGTCTTCCAACAACCCGGCGGGCGGAACGACAAACGCTTTGGCCGAGTCGAGCAACAGGTAGTGCTCGGAACCCAACGCGATGCTGGTGAGATCAACCGCAGTGGTCGGCGACGAGGCCAGCGCCAGCTGAAGTTTTTTCGTGTCCGTCAAATGAGGAATGACGATGTAGCTATTGCCATCCGTCAATCCGCCGACGGAAGTTCCCGCCGCCATGATCAGCGAATCGTTGCCCGCTTCACCATCAAACAGGAAACCGACATCCGCGGAGAAAATCTGTGGGTCGACCGTCAACTGATCATCACCGGCCCCGGCGCGAATCGTGAGCGAGTCCGTCATGCCGCTGATGTCGATGTTTCCAAAAGTCCCGTTGCTGCTTTCCAGAACCACCGAATCCAAAACATTGCCGCGACGCAAACGCATCTGGTCCGAACCAACCGTGCCGTTGAACTGAAGATTGGCCGCGCTGCGAACTCCGACATAACTGACGACCGTCACCCCGCCGACCAGCACCGAGCCGTTGGTGGTGTCGGGAACAAAAGTGAACGCCACCGTTTGAGCCGCCGCTTTCGCATCGACCTCAATCAGGATCGTGTCGGCATTGTCCTGATGGCCGGTCAGCGTGCCCGTCAAACGACCGGCCGCTTTAAACACAAACGTGTTGTCCGAGTCCGTTCCGGTCGTGATGTTTTGCACGCCGGTAAAATTCACCAGGCCAGTCGCGGCAGCTCCCGACTTCAAATTGCCCGCGTCCAATCCGGTCACGGTCCAGGTCCCGCCGATTTCGGCTCCGATCACCGTGTTGGTGCCCGATCCCAAATCCAGGGTGACCGTCACGCCGTTGTCCGCGGCCAGCTTTTTGAGATTGACGGTGTCGTTGCCGTTTCCGGTCAGAATGATGAGGCTCTGCAATCCCGTCGCGGAAAGCGGCGCGTTGATCGTGATCAAATCGTCCCATGCTCCGGTCGCGTCATTAGCGCCGGTGTTGATGGTGACCGTCTGGATGTTTTTGAAAACGATGTATTCAAAAGCGGTGCCGCCACTCGTGCCGGAAATGCGAAGTTGATCAGGACCGACATCCGAACCTTCCCGATCAATCGAGATGTTGTCGACGCCGCCCGGAGTGACAAACGTGAAACTCGGATTGGTGACACTCAATCCTGGATTGGAACCGCTGACCGATGCGCCATTCACGTAAACGGGTTCGAGACCGGTAAAGGAGATTTGGTTTTGACCGGCTTGAATGACGCCGTCTCCAAAAACCTGGCCGGGAGTGTAGCTGCCGCCAGTCGCGCCATTCAGAACGAGTGAGTCGAATCCGCCGGTGCCGCCGTGGAACTCGATGGACAGAGAAAAGTCGCCGCGAGCCAGGTCAACGGTGAGCGTGTCATCGGTTGTATCGCTGCCGTGGAAAATCAGGCCGGTAATGCCCTGCGATTGCAGATGATCAGGGCGGAAACTCCAGAGATCGACCTCTCCGAAAATGAAAACACCCAGCCTGTTATCAGCCGTAAGGTAGGCTGCATGGCCGAGATAAGTGGAATTTGAGTCTAAAACAGTAGGTGCGGGAAGATTTTCACCCTCCGGCGGTCCATTGGCGGCATTCAATGCCTCGACCATCTGCTCAGGATGCGGATTGGAAATATCTCCCGTCGTGCCCTCCTGAGTATCGTGATTTTCAGTTGAAGTTGGCGTGTCCGTGGCGGTCGAACCGGAGTTCGTTCCCGCCGAAATTGGCTGCTGCTCGGTGCCCGTTTGATCCGTCGCAGGCAGGATTGGCGTGTCCAGATCACCTCCCAAAATGGGGGTGGGATCCTGCTCGGCAAGCGTCTCGGAAGACAGATCAGCATCGAAGTTTTCGCCGATGCTGTTGCTCACAAAACTGAGCGATTGACCCTCGTCAGAAGGCAAATCCACCGTCGGTTGATCAGCCAAAACTTCCGATTCGGAAGGCAGGGTCACCGGCGTTTGAGCCTCTGGAAGTTCGGGCAAAACCCCCGTTTCGGTGGGTTCGCTGGCGTCTTCCAAGGGCTGGGTTTCACCGAACATGAAGTCGGTTTCGGCCATATTTTGAGTCGAATGGGAGCCCGAATCGGGGGTCTCCAAGAGGGCGAATTCGGCCTGCTGGTAGACATCCACCGGAGCGCTGTGGGAGGTGGATTGAACCACCTCGGGAACCGGAACTCCCGCATCCACCGGACCGGCGGAGAGCAGGATTCGAGGCTCCAAAACCTCCAAAAGATAGGCCCCCGCATACTCCCCCCGCAGCCGTAATGGCCGGGCTTTGTAACGCGATTTGCGCTTATTTTGGGGGTGTTCCATGAAGGAGGAAGAATCGCATTGTCGCTGATTGCAATCAGCTGACGAGCGGCGGGACCTGTAATTTCTCGTCGAAATTGTGCAAAGTTTATTTTATGGAAATGAGAAAAAACCACAGCTCATAAGCCTAAATCATCCTTGTTTGCGACGGGTTCCCTGCTTGCCAAAACCCAGTCCTTTGCTGATTTCCACCTCCCCTTTCATCACCTGACGACGGCTTTTGGCCGCCCGATTCTGCGCTCGCAACTGGGCAAACCAAAGCAAAGTTCTTCCCATCATTTCACCCAACGGGGAAGCTCCCAAACTGCGATTTCCCGACAGAATTTGCCTCCAGACCCGCAAAATAATTCGCGGCAAATATCGCACAAAAAGCGGGTCTTCGATGCTGTAAATGGCGAGCACTGATCCGGGGTTTCCCTGCCGTGCCGCCCGCCCAAAAAGCTGCCGGTCCACCCTCGCGCTCTCATGCGGTTCGGACGCAATCACGTGCAATCCGCCCACCTCCAGCACCCCGGATTCGAGTCGAATATCAGTCCCCCGACCCGCCATATTGGTGGCAATGGTGATCCGCGAACGGTGCCCCGCCTGCATGATCGTCATGGCTTCTTCCCGGTGCCGACGGGCGTTGAGCACGTGGCAGGTGACGCCTTTGGAGGCCAGATGAGCAGCCAGGGATTCGCTGGTTTCCACGCTGCGCAGACCAATCAAAATGGGCTGACCACGTGCCTGGCGCGCTTTCGTTTCAACAGCAATGGCCTCGTTTTTTGCATTCAGCGTAGGATAAAATCGCCAGCCGAGAACCTGCTTTTGAGAGGGCAAATGACGCGGAATTGCCAGGGTCGGAAGGTCGTAAGTCCGCCAGATTTCTGCCGCCACCTCGCTCACGGTGCCGGATGCTCCGGCCAGGTTTTGATACTTGCAGAAGAAGCTTTGGAACGAAATTCGCGCCAACGTTTCCGAGGCGCCCGACAGCGTCACCCCCTCTTTTGCCTCGATCATTTGATGCAATCCCTGCCGCCAGGTTCGCATCGGCATGGGCCTCCCGGTGGCCTCGTCGACGATGATCACCTTGCCCTCTTCCACCACATATTGCACATCCCGTTGGAAAAATTCGCGCGCCTCCAAAGCCAGTTTCAACAGCTCCGCACGACGTGTCAAACTGGTCCAAAGTGGTGACTGCGAAACCCTAATGTTAGCGGCAAATTGCTCCGAAATTTCAGGCTCAATTTCAATCGCTTTACGCGAATGATTCACCTCATAATCCTCACCGCGAACCATCTTAGCGGCCACTTCCCAGGTCGCCGCACAGGCGTTTTCAAGTTCCCCCGTCGGCAGAATCCGACTGATGATCAACGGAGTCACCGCTTCATCGATCAGCGCGTTGTCCGCCTCATCCACCAAAGCGAAATACAGCCCCCGTTGCACTGGCTCCCCGTGTGGCAGTTGCCCGGCACCGGTCATTTGCGCCAGCGCCAGCCGGGCTCCCGATTCCTCCAAACCTTGCAGGCGCAGACGGTCACGAAGGTAATCCGCCGCAGCTTCTTTTGCCGTGGTGTAGGTCACTGAACGACTGTATCCGCGCCGCCGATCAGGCTCCGAGGAATCGCCCAACACCCTTCCCACCGAGAGTCCCACCCGCTGATAAAAAGCCTCCAGCTGCTCCGCATCCCGCGCCGCGAGATAGTCGTTCGCCGTCAAAACATGGCAGGGTTTTCCGCTCCAGGCTTGATATGCAGCGGTCAGCGCCAACGCCAAAGTCTTGCCTTCGCCGGTGTCAACTTCGGTCAAAAATCCGCGCGCCAAAGCAGCCGCCGTCATCAATTGCACCCGATACGGAGCCAGTCCCAGCTCGCGTTCCGCAGCCACGGCGAGCAGTGCCAATCCGTCCTCCAGAGTGGCATCCACCTCCGCCGGACAAGCCTTCCGTCGCACTCGCATTTCAATAAGCCGTTCGTTCAAAACTCCGTCTTTCAACTCACTGAATTGAAGCCGGGCCTGATCGATGCGCGACGCGGCCGCCTGCAGATCTCTGAGGTGTTTGTTTCGACTCTTCCACCAACCCAGCAGACGATAACTGACCGCATCCAGGCCTTGAAGACGCGCTCCCTGCCGCCGTTCGTGCACGGTGCGTTGTCGATCAGTGGGAGTCGGCATGGCAGACTAAACTAGACCCGATAATTGCGCTGGAACAGCTGGCGCAGACTGCGCAGCCACTGGGAAAGCAGCGGCTCCCAGGGCAAATCCAGCCGCGCAATGCCTTGTTGTCCGTGCACCAACATGCAGGTGGAATCGGGCACCAGAAACGCCCTCACTTCGAAAAACGGCTCCGAACTCATCGCTTGGCGACCTGCATCCATCCCCGCCACCCCTTGTGCCTGGGGCTGATTGGAATTCTGTCTGCCGTTTTCGCCAGGATGGTCCGCAGGAATGGCTTGGAGATCCGATACCGCCAGGGTTTTCGCTTCTTGCCCCCGCACCTTGACCCCGGTTTTTTGAATGTTGCCGCCGAACAATCGAGCCACCTCCGCCTGTCGGACCACCGCCGCCATGTAAAATTTTTCCTCGCCCTGAACCACGCCCAGCTCGGTGCCGCGCTGCAAGGTCGCGCCCACCACCGTGCCCAATTCCGGGGAAATCCAGCGCCCCGCCACCGGTGCCCGCACCAATAATGACGCCTTTTGATCCGCCAGTTTCTGCTGCCTGACCACGAGCGCCTGCTGATACTCCTGAAGACTCAAATGGCGCACCGGATCCGTTTCGAGAGCATCCCGCTTCAAGGTTTCCAGGCGCCGCAGATCCAGCTGCAACAGCTTGATCTCCTGATCGAGATCAAAACTGACCATTCGGACCAGCGGCTGCCCTTCCACCACCACCGTGCCGGAGGGCACCAACATCTCGACGAGGTCACCCGCCGACCCGGCATAAACCCGCGCGAAAGGATCGGATCGAATCACCCCGTTCGCACGAAAATGACTCGGCATCGGCACCAGCGAAATCGCCGCGCCCAACACCATCACCAAGCCCAAACAGATCGCCGCCGCCACGTGACGCCTGCCTTCCAGTCGCGGACTCGTCAGCAGATATTTGATCGCCTTGAACACCGGAACCACCAGCCAGAGAACGAAAAATCCGATTGCGAGGAGGATCCCAATGATGAAAAACCAGCCCGACACCAGCAGCAGAATTCCCACCAGCAGCAGGATGCGGTAGATGAAGGAGGCGACAAAATAGAAGGTCAGCCAGAACGTTTCCACGCGCGTTTCCGCCGGATTCGCCGTATTGGGCACCCGGAAGACATACTTCTCCAATAGATACAAGGCGGTGCGCGAAGCCCGCGATTGCAAATTCGGCACCTCCAGCAGATCCGACAAAATGTGGTAGCCATCGAACCGCAGCAGCGGGTTCAGGTTGAACAACAAGGTTCCGACCGAAGCGATGATGATCACATTATAAGCAATCGCATGCTCGATTCCCTCGCGAGTATTCGCCCAAACGATTGCCGCCACCGAAGCCAGCAAAATCTCCACGATCATCCCCGCCGCACCAACCAGCGCCCGCTTGCTCTTCTCTCGAAAGGCCCAACTGGATGACGCATCCACATACGGCAGCGGATTGAACAACAGCAGCATGATCCCCATTTGCGGCACCTCCCCGCCGAACTTCCGGCAGAAATAACCGTGCCCATATTCATGCAGTCCCTTGATCACAATGATCGCCGCATAAAGCCAGGGCAGGTTCGCCGCTCCCAGCAATCCGCCACTTTCCGCACGAAACTGCTGCCAGTTTTCCGCCACCGCTTTCACGCCCAAAACCAGCAACAACAGCCAGATCACCAATCCCAGTTTGCTGATCAACCAGCCCACCGCTGGCAACGTTCTCTGCAAAAATCGATCCGGATTGATCAACGGAATGCGCAGAAAAAACAGGTTCGCCCATTGCGCGGTGACCTGCCGACGTTGTTCTTTTTGCTGGGCCTCAAACAACGCGGTGACGTCGCCTCCGAGATCACTGCGCAGCAATCCGGATTGATGCAATTGTGAAAGAAGCTGCACCACCTCTCCCTGTCCCGGCGCTTCCTCGGGAGAATTTTTCAAGCTGCGTTCCCAGGCCCCACCCACCGTGCCGGAACGCTCCAGTTCACAGATGAAACGGTAGGCCGGAGGTCGAATGCGAAAGAAGCGGTTGCCCAACGAATCCTGCACCACATACCAGCGCATCCCGCGAAACCGCTGGGGAAAAATCTCCACTCCAGGTCGCAGACAAACACGACGATCCTCCACTCGATGCCAGGATTCGTCGAAGGTGGGCGGACGATTCATCACGTTTTTTCTTTTCTCTTCCTGCCAAAAATAACTAGATCCAAAACCACAGGCGCAATGCCTCCACCAGACGGTGGGTGCCAATCCACAACAATGAACGCTTCTCCGTCGCGATCTTGCAAAGTCCACTCATGCCCGGGCGCCACCATGCTTGCGGTTCTCCAAGCACCTGGGCGCGCAACACAAACACCGTGCCCTCCGCCCGAACCTCTGCCACCGGCTCAAAACGATCCACTTTCACCGAATAAGATTCTCCTGGTCGACTCGCAAAAGCCAGGTCGCCCTGCAGCCCTGCGGACAAATACGAAATGTCGCGTTCATCCACCTGCAGCTGCCCGAAAAGGTCTTTGATCTGCACCACCTTCAACAGCAGTTCACCCGTCTGCACCGGCGACGAAAGCCTCTCGCGCAGATCCCCTTCCACGATCACTCCATCAAACGGCGCGGTCAGTTCCGTCAATTGCAACCGATGCCGAATGACCGCCAGTTTTGCCTCCGCCTGACGCATCTCCGCCTGTGAAACCAACATCTGCGCCAGCTTGCCCTCGCCCTGATTGCTGCGGACTTCACGTTCGCTTTTGTTGCGCAACGCCACCGTGTCCGCCTCCTCCAACAACAACTCCGTGCGATCAAGGCGCACCAGCACATCGCCTTTTTTCACGATGTCGCCGACATGAAAAGCCGCCTCATCAATAAACCCCGGAAACGGTGCTGAAATCAGCGAAGCCGCATCCGTCTTCAAGATGAACGGTGCCTTCACCTGATGATCGACATGAATGATCGCCAGTGCCACCAAAGTCACGCAAGACAACACCGCCGCCAGCTTCCAGCCGGTGTGATCCGGTCCCAGCCAGCCCGCTGCTTTGCGACGAGTCGAACGCCAGATGCGTTTGCCGATCCATCCGGTGCGCCCATGCAAACCTTGCAATCGCGGGGCCACCAAATCAGCCAGCAACCGCACCCGCTCCAGCTCGCCGATGGTCCAAACCCCTTCCTCCGCCGCGCGCTCCAGACACACCAACCCCACCACTTCCTGTTGATGCCGCAACGGCACCGAAGCCACCGCCACCGCCTCTCGCGCCGTGGAAAATTTGCGATGCTCGCGACTCACCACCGAAGTGCCCGCCAGTTCCGGCCAGGCCACTTCGTTGTCCTGATCCGCCGCCTCCTCCATCACCTGCTGCAGGGCCAGCGCCTCCTGTGAGCCACTCGAGATCCTGCCGCCATGACTGGTGCTCGAAAGCTTCAAATCCTGACCTTCCATCCACGCAAGCGACACCCGCGAGGCCCGCATCGGTGCCGCCAATTCATTGCAAAGCCGCAACGCCGCCTCCTGAAAATGGCCGCTCTCCCCCAGCGCAAGGCCGAGATCCATGACCTGCGACAGATTGAGCAGCTTCTCTTCGCTGCGTTGCGCGTGACGACGCGATTGATAAAGATCCGCCAGCGCTCGCGCTTCTTTGGAAACCGCTTCAATCAAAAGTTCCTCTTCATCGCCGGCAATCCCCTCGGCCACCATCCATAGCGGCGGCAGTCCTTCACGAACCGGAAAACTCATCGCCTGATAGCGTCTCCCCAACAGACCCGGCAACGGCGTGAACTCATTGTTGCGGACGTTGCGCAATTCTGCAGTCAAGCCCGACTGCCCCAGACGTTTTGCCGCGCCCACTGGTGCCTGTGCCAACACCCGAAACTCACTTCCCGCCCCGCCGCCGACCAGCAAACAAACCGATTCCGCATCCAGACGCGCCGCCGCATAAGCACAAAGACGTCCCCAAAAAATATTCGGCTCGCCATCAAACGTCGCGAGCAATTCATACTCGGGAATCGAATTCGCAGAGGGCTCGGAAAGATCAGGTTTCATGCTTGGGGGATGCCGCAAATACTACGGGTTCACTGAAACCGTCGGAAACGGAGTCAACACGCGCAAGCCGGGACGGATCAAACCCGCCTTGTTGTCCAGCAGCAACCTCACCCGGAACAAACCGCTGCGGGCATCCACTTCAGGATCGATGAAGTTGATCTTCGCCTTCAATCCCTTCACCTCAGGCATCTCAGGAAACTGCGCGGGGTATTCCTGACCGAGTTTCAGCAACGACAATTGTGAGGCTTCCAGATGAAACAGCAGCAAGACCTGGTCAGTGGTCATCACTTGAAGGATGGGATCATTTTCGCTGATCGACTCGCCCGACTCCTTGAACTTGCGCACCACCACTCCCGTCAATGGCGAAACGATTTCGCGTTCATTCACCTCCGCTTTGGCAATGGCGAGCTCCGCCTGCAAACGTTTCAATTCCACCTCCTTGGCCAAGGCATCGTCGCGACTCGCCACATTCTGTTGGAACAATCGTTGCGCCGCGTTGAAGTCGAACTGTGCCTTGCTGATCATCTGGTCATACCGCTCCACGGCCAGTCGCTGCTTTTCCGAAAGCAGACTCACCAACAATTGCCCCTCTTTGATACGTTCCCCTTCCTCCACCTGAATCTTGCCGATGATCTCACGGATTGAAGCACTGATCGTCACCGAGCGAAACGGCTTCACCACCCCTTCCGTCATCAGATTGACTTCCGCCTCGACGGCAAAACTCACCACCGGTGACGCCATCACTAACAGCATCGTCACACAGGCATAACTAAAACAACGACACGACTGCTTCATTTCAAGGGGGGACCTCACTGGGGAATTTCTCAAATGGCAGATGAATCCTGGTGCCGGCCTAAATCGACTACTTCTTGGATTTGGATTTTTTGGTCATGGAAGGTGCCGGACCCACCGAGGCCCCCTGGCTGCTTTCCTTCTCCATCTCTTCCACGATGATGCCCTGCTTCTCCAGCATCTCGCCCGTCACCAGCCAAAGGTCGACCTGATCCTTGTTAAGATCCGCCAAAGCCGCCAGCTCACGACTGCGCGTCTGCGAATATTCCTCCTGATATTGTAACACCTGATAACTGGTGGAGACCCCTTCCGTCAGACGCTTCACTTCACCTTCCATCGTGCGTTGGGCGACCTCGCGGCTCTTGCGCGCCGAAATCAAACGCTGCCGATCCATGTCAATCCGGCTCAACACCGTGTCCAGTTCCAACGAAATCAGCGCCTTTACCCGATCCACATCGATCATTGCCTGGGTCTCCAAATGCTGAGCCAGACGGGCTTGTGAACGCATGCGTTTCACCCCAAGCGGAACCGAAAACGTCACTCCGACGGTCCATTCCGGACCCTGACCACCCAATGCCTCATCATAAGAACTGCCCGTGCTGCCCGCCAAACCGTGAACGCCGCCGCTCGCAATCAGATCAAATCGCGGACGCGACTGGTTCTCCGCCAGCAAGGTCTGATGTTTGCGCTGATCCACAATTTCCAACGACTGCAGCACATCATATCGCGCTGCCGAAGCCTTGCCCAACAGCTCAGCCCGCGGGGCCACCTGCACCGATTCCCTCAAATAATCCGCTGGCCGAATCCGCAGGCTCTGTCCCGCATCCGCTCCTTTTTTGAACAGCGTTTGCAACGTGTTCTGCCGTTCGATGTATTGGGTCTCCGCCAGCAGCGCACCTTCCTTACGTGCGTAAACCGCCGCTTCCGCCACCAGCACATCATTCGGCTGCATCACTCCCTCTTCACCGCGCTTTTTGTTGTCGCTAAAAAGTTTCTCCGCCAGTTCGATGGAATCGCGCTGCACCGCCATGTTTTCATACGTGAAGATCACGTCATAATAGAGCTTCATCACGTTCCCCACCGTTGCCGCCGTGCGCGCCCGCCATTCGAGATCCGCCACACGCATGTTGGAACGGGCGATGCGCAGTTCCGCAAGGTTCGCACTGTTGCCAAAATCCCTCAACAACGGCTGGGTCACGGTCAAACCAGTGAAGGTCTCATACTCCGGATTAAAAAGTCCCGGCGGCAGATTGCGGTTCAAACTGTTGTCCAACACCCGCAGGCTGCTGCCCAGTTCAAAGGTCGTGCCCCAAGGAATTTTCTGCACCAGGGCCACCTTAGCCACATGGTTGCGTTGCTCAAAAATGGTCGGCTCCCCGAGGATCGGCGTGGACAGACCCGTTTGCGAAGCGATCACTTCAGGAGTCGCCGCACCACCACCCGTGGCTACAAAATCCTGGGCGTTTTGTGGCGTGTCGATGTATTGATAGGCATAAGCACCTTCCAGTTTAGGATCAAATGCCGAACGCGCGATGTTCGCCCGCTCCTGTTCAATCACCTTGTTAAGATTCTGAACCGCAATGTCGTGGTTGTTCTCCAAAGCGAGAGCAATGACCTCCTGAAGGCTCATTTTCCTCACCTCAACCTCATCCGCAACAACCCCCGTTCCAACCATTCCTATGGTGCCTAGAGCAACTAATTGAGCCAGGCAAAAATATGTTGGAACGGCACACCGGGGATTAGTAGATTTCATAAATGCACAGAACTGATTAATTTCAGCTTCGGCTGTATGTGCATGATGCCCAACAATTGTCGACGAATTTCCTTCGGATTTTCGATAATAAATGCATCCAACGGTCAGGCCGACATCCATGATGGCCGATCAAAATTGCAGCAACTCACCAGCCGCCAAGGTTAAAAACCATGTCTCCAAAGCGTGGCAAACTGGAGGGCATGCTGACGACGTATAACCCCCTGTCATGACGGACAGCCTCACTGCCGGTCAACGCCTCAACCGCAAATCGCAGAATTCATCGATCGTAAAAGTTCATAGAAGACTATCCGTTGAAATTGGATGCTTGATGAGTTGACGCGCTTGTTCGTGTTGCCCGCACTAACTCCCAGCCATTCAGCAGGATTTTTTTGTGCCCGAAAATCCAAACCTATCGATGGATATCATTCGCGTCCCATTCTCTCCTTGATGGGACCAAAACGCGATTCAAAGCGATTCACATGCGACCTTTACACTTAGGGCTGCCAACCATAGGGTGATTTCCCCAAATCAAAACTTCCATTAGCCATGACCACTCTTCCTGATTTAATCGGCAAAGCAAAATCCACGATTCTTAGTGAGTGGGTCCGGCAACAAATCGAAGCGCCAGGGATGCGGTCTGACCTTATCAATGATGCGCAATTGAAAACCCAGTCGGCCGAATTTTTCCAGCAATTCCAGAAGGGACTCGAGAGCGGCGAACTGAAAAACGTCAAGGTGGCGGCTTGGGAACCGACCCTGAACCTTCTCAGCGAATTTTCCCGCCAGCGCGAGCGCATGGGCTTTTCCCCATCGGAAACGGCGCTGTTCGTCTTCTCACTGAAAGACCCTCTCTTCGATCAATTGCGCAAAGATTTTAAGGCTGAGCCGGATCGTCTGGTGGACACGATGACGGCCATGTCGGGACTTCTCGACAAACTGGGTCTCCACACCATGGAGGTTTATCAGGTGGCGCGTGAAGACGTCATTCGTCGTCAGCAGGAGGAACTTCTCGAGCTCTCCACGCCGGTGGTCAAACTTTGGGAAGGCATCGTGGCCCTGCCCCTGATCGGCACGCTCGACAGCGCCCGCACCAGTGTGGTGATGGAATCCCTTTTGCAGCGCATCGTCGAAACAGGATCAGACATCGCCATCATCGACATCACTGGCGTGCCGACGGTCGACACTCTGGTCGCGCAACATCTCCTCAAAACGGTGGCCGCCGCCCGGCTCATGGGTGCCGACTGCATCATCAGCGGCATCCGGCCCCAAATTGCCCAGACCATGGTGCACTTGGCCATTGATCTTAGCGCGGTAACGACCAAAGCGACCATCGCCGAGGCACTCAAGGTCGCTCTTCAACGCACTGGCCACCGATTCGTCCGGGATGCCGAGGCCAAGTAACTCACCGACGTTTCCTTCCGCCACCTACCTTTCCCCAACCCACCGAATCTATGCAAGACCGCATCCCGATTCTGCACATGAGCAACATCCTGCTCGTGACCATTCAAGTCGACATGCACGACCGACTGGCCTTGCAGTTGCAGGATGACTTGACCACCAAGATCTCCGACACCGGTGCAAGCGGGGTTCTCATCGACATCTCCAGCCTGGAAATGGTCGACTCATTCATTGGCAGAGTATTGGGCAACATCTCCTCAATGGCCCGAGTTCTCGATGCAAAAACCGTGGTGGTCGGTATGCAGCCCGCGGTGGCGATCACGCTCGTCGAGCTGGGGCTTTCTCTGGAAGGCGTGCTCACCGCCCTGAATGTGGAGAAGGGTATGAAACTTTTGGCAAAGGGCAGATGAACCATGCCCGTGCTTAAAAGCGAAATTCAACCCGTTCTCACGGAAAACGACATCGTTTACGTGCGGCAGAACGTTCGCAAATGGTGCCTTGAACTGAAGTGCTCTCTCGTCGATCAAACCAAGGTGGTCACGGCGGCCAGTGAGCTTGCGCGGAACCTTCTCATCTACGGCGGCGGCGGCGAAGTTCACCTTGAGCTGGTGCAGGAAGGTGTGCGCAACGGACTGCGCATTGCTTTTGTGGATGAGGGTCCGGGCATCCCGGATATCGAGCAAGCCTTGAAGGACGGATTCACCAGCGGCAAAGGCATGGGCCTCGGCCTCGGGGGTGCGCGACGGCTGGTCAACGATTTCCATATCGAGTCAGAAGTTGGAAAAGGAACCCGCATCACCATCACCAAATGGCGCTAGGCCCGCTGTTCTGACCATGCCCGCAACCCTCCAACTCCCGGTGCAGGACCGATCCCAAGTGGGTGAGGCCCGACGCCTCGCTTGCGCATGGGCCGCAAAGCACGGCAGCTCCCAACAACAGCAAGGGAAACTCGCACTCATCGTATCCGAACTCGCCAACAATCTTGCCCTTCATACCACCGAAGGCGGCAAAATTCTGGTGCAGGTGCTCGTCGAAAACGATCCGACCACCCTTGAAGTCCTCGCCTTGGACAACGGACCTGGGAGCGCCAACTTCACTGCCTTTCTTCAGGACGGATTCTCCACCACAGGCACCGCCGGAACTGGCCTGGGGGCGGTTCAACGGGGCTCCAGCCTTTTTGAAATGCACTCAAATCCTCAAACTGGCACGGCGCTTTTGAGCCAACAGGGCGAGGGACACGAGTCAAACCATGCCCACTTCGGCATGATCAACGTGCCCATCCGTGGGGAACACGTTTGCGGAGACAGCCTTGGATACTTGGATCTTGGCGGCGGTCGACAACGGCTCATGGTGGCCGATGGACTGGGTCACGGACCTCTGGCAGCGGACGCGTCTCTCGCTGCCATCGCGACCTTTAAATCCAATCCCCATTTGGATCTTATCTCCCTGCTGCAAAAAGTTCACACCGCTTTGAAAAGCACCCGTGGTGCCGCCGTAGCCGTGGCTGAAGTCGACGCCAACACCCAGAAACTGCTCTACGCCGGCGTTGGCAATATCGCCGGATCCATCGTTCACCAAGTCGATGAATACAGCCACCTGGTCTCGATGAATGGAACTCTTGGCATGGCCTGCGGACGCATCCAACAGTTCAGTTATGCCTGGCAGCCGGAGAGCCTGTTGGTCATGACTTCTGATGGGGTCAAAAATCACTGGCGCCTCGACCGTTATCCCGGCCTCATCAATCGCCACCCCAGTCTCATCGCCGGCGTGCTTTTCCGCGACTACGCGCGAGACAATGACGATGCAACGGCCGCTGTCCTCCGATTTAGCGTGTAACCACTCAGTCATGAGCAGCGACTCACAGTCTTTACCCCTCCACATCGTGGATCTCCACGTGGAAAAAGACATCGTGGTCTGTCGTCAACATGCGCGCCAGTTTGCTTCAGCACTCGGATTTGACCTCCAAACGCAGACACGGATCGCCACCGCAGTTTCTGAAATCGCCCGCAACGCCTATCAATATGCAAGCGGCGGCGTGGTGGAGTTTTTGTCTGATTGTGAAACCAACAGCCAACGGCGATTCGACCTCCGACGTCAAAGTTTCATCATCATCATCAGGGATCAAGGCCCCGGCATCCCTCATCTGAAAACCATCCTTGAAGGCGACTATCGATCCACCACCGGCATGGGTCTCGGCATCATCGGTGCCCGTCGCCTCATGGACACGGTGGACATCCAGTCGGACTCAAAGGGCACGGTCATCACCCTTCAAAAAAACCTGCCCCCTTCCGCTGCCCGTAAAACCGACGCGCAGATCCAGAGCATCGCCGTGATCCAGTCGGAACCGGCTGCCGTGGAGCGCACCGTCATTGCCGAGGTGCAGAGGCAGAATCAGGAACTCATCACCGTGATGGATGAGGTGCGGCTCCGTCAGGAAGACCTCGATCATCTTAACAAGGAACTTGAAGATACCAATGCGGGCGTGCTTGCGCTTTACGATGAGCTGGAGACTCTCCACCGTGTGGGCCTGTTGCTCGCGTCGAAAATTGACCTGCCAGCCGTCATGCAAACCTTGATTGAGGCCACCACCGATCTAACCGGGGCTCAGTTCGGTGTGTGTTACATGCTCAACAAAAAGACCGGACATTGGGAACGCTACGCCGATGCCGGACCAAAACGTGATTTGTTGTCAGATCTACCGAAGACCCAGGGATCCGACTTCTTCGGAAGCAATTTCGGCGAGGAAGGACTAACGCATGTCCCGGACATGGAAGACCTGTCTGAGCCCAGTTGCATGTCTGATTTTTCGGCGGCGCTTGATCCTTCCAACAAGCTCAGGAGTTGCCTCGCGTTCCCTTTGAAGGCCGAGAACAATTCGGTCGTCGGAGCCCTCATCTTCGGCAGCTCAGAACCGCGTTTCTTTTCCGAGAGAAGCGAGCGTATCGTTTCAAGCATTGCCGCCCAAGCCATTGTCGCCGTTGAGAAGGCCCGGTTGTTTGACAGCGTCAAGTCAGCCAGCGAGGCAAAAGACCGCTTTCTGGCAATGTTAAGCCACGAGCTGCGAACCCCGCTTAATCCGGTGCTCAGCATTGTCTCCGACCTGCATCAAAATCCCTCCTTCCCCAAGGAGTTTCAGGAAGATATCGCCGTCGTGTTGCGCAACGTGCAGCTTGAAGCACGACTTATCGACGACTTATTGGACTTTCAGCGCATCATCAAAGGGAATTTCAGCTTCGCTTCAGAACCCGTTGATGCCCATTCCATCATTGAGACCGTGGTCAATATTTGTAAGCACGATTTGCTAAGTCACAAACATCATCTCACTCTGAATCTGGACGCCCCTAGATTTATCGTGATCGGCGACCCCGCCCGACTTCAACAAATTCTCTGGAATGTGCTGAAAAACGCCATCAAATTCACCCCCATCGGCGGCGACATCTCCATCACCACCGAGTTGGGTAGTAGTGACCAGACATTGTGTATTGTCATCACGGATACCGGTCGCGGCATTGAAAACGAAATGCTCGAAGGGATCTTCAATGCTTTCGAGCAGGGCAGTTTGGAGGGCACCACCGAGTTCGGCGGATTGGGACTCGGCCTTGCCATCGTCAAGGCCTTCATTGAAAAACTGGGCGGCACCGTCAAAGCCGAAAGTGCTGGCCGGGATCACGGCACAAAAATGATTCTAAGCTTCCCACTGGTCGATGTTTTGGCACCAGGAATTGCCCCGGTTCTGGAACCTACCGATCAAAAGCCCGGCCTTATCGGCGGAAAGGCTCAACATGTCCTTTTGGTGGATGACCACTTCGATACTCTTGAAAGTCTTTCCCGGATTCTCGCTAGAAAAGGCTATGTGGTCACCACGGCCGTTGACTGCGCCTCGGCCTTTACCTTGGCCCAGAACCAAACCTTTGATGTGATTTGCAGCGACCTCGGACTCCCCGATGGTTCTGGACTCGACCTCATGATTGACATTCGCAAGCTCGGGATCACCACCCCCTCCATCGCACTCAGTGGATACGGGATGGAGAGTGATGTCGCCCAGGCACAGGATGCCGGTTTTCAAAAGCATCTCACCAAGCCGGTCTCGATGCACGCGCTGTTGAGCGCGCTGGCTGGAGTGCTCGCCGATTAGCGGCCACAGGACCTGATCCACTTAGTTCCTTTTTTGCAAAAGGTCGCGCAACACGCTTAGATTGGCAGGCTTCACCAGGTATTCGTCAAAACCCGCCCGCTTCGCCTCAGCGATGTCTTCGCTGCTGCCATAACCACTCAAGGCGATCAGAAAAACGTCCTTTAGATCAGGCAGGGTGCGTAACTTCCGTGCCACCTGAAAGCCATCCATGCCAGGGAGACCGATGTCCAACAACACAACATCGGGAAGAAACTCCGTGGCGGCGGTGATGGCGTCCGGGCCGGTAAATGCCGTCTTGGTCACGTGACCCCGACGCCGTTGCAGCAAGGCGAGACTCTTGGCAGCATCAACGTTGTCATCGACAACAAGAATTCGCCGCGATGCCTCACGCGCGACGGGCGCTGGCGCTGGTTGTGTTGACGGACCCTCATCAACAATGGGCAGGCGGACAACGAAGGTGGCACCTTTGTCAGGTCCGTCGCTGTGGGCGGTGATGCTGCCGCCATGCATGCTGACCAAGCGCTTCACCAAAGTAAGGCCGATACCCAAGCCGCCATGGGCCCGGTCGAGCGTATGACTGGCCTGAACGAAGAGATCGAAGATATGAGGCAGCAAGTCAGACGAGATGCCAATTCCATCGTCAATGACACTTATCTCCACCTCGTGCGTATCGCTTCCGATCTTGCCAGAGGGAGAAAGAGCCTTGGCAAGAGCAGAGTTTTTTACCACCAACTCAGCTTTCACGGTGATGTGACTGCCATTCCCACTGTATTTGCAGGCGTTGGATAAAAGATTGACGAAGACCTGCTCGATCCGCGTCGCATCGGCATCCACATAGACAGGCTCTTGGGGCAACGTGAGAACGAGTTGCTGATCCTGCGCATCGCAACTGGCACGCACCGTGGCAGCGGCGGCGGCGAGGATGGCTTCCAGCGCCAGAGGTTTTTTCCGCAGCCCAATCTTGCCTTCGGTGATGCGGGAAACATCCAGCAAGTCATCCAGCATCCGGCTCATGTTCTCAATCTGTCGAGTGATGACGTGTTGAGCTTGGATTCTCTCCTCCACGCTGATGTTGCCGCAATTGAGCAACTCAGTGGCATTGCGGATCGGTGCCAATGGATTGCGAAGCTCATGAGCCAGCATGGCAAGAAACTCGTCCTTGCTGCGATCCGCCCTGGCCAGTTCTTCAGCTCGGGAAATGATCGCTTGTTCAAGTTCACGCCGCACTGTCACGTCGCGTGAAACGGCAAGCAAGCGCGTCGGCTGCCCCCGCGCATCCAGGATGGGCGAGATGGCCACGTCCCACCATTTATCAAGGCCATGCAGCGTTCGGAAAAATCCGACGAAACTGGCTTCGTTGCCGGCCGCAGCCGCGGCAACGGTTTCGCGCGCCGCCATCAGGTCCTCCGCGCTTGACCAAAATTCAATCCACGACTTGCCGACAAAAGGCGTGATGTCCGGGATGCCCAGCAATTCCTGCCCGGCCTCAATGGAAAGTAGATTGCCGTCAAGGTCGAGCACCTTGATGCAGTCCGGGCTGCTGTCGATGATGCTGCGCTTAAATTCCTCGCTCTTCCGGATCGCCTCCTCGGCTTCCCTGCGCTCGATGAGCAAGGATGCCGTGCTGGACACCATTTCGCTCAACAACTTCTCCCGCACTCCCGGCTCGCACGGCTCCGTGTAAAAACAAACGAACGTTCCCAGCACTCTGCCAGTGGAGGCAACGATGGGTGTGCTCCAGGCGGATTGCATTCCCTGAGAACGTGCAAATTCGGCCAGCAGGGGATACTCATCACAGTTGGCAATTTCGGGCACGACCTCGCGTTCCCGGCGTGTCACGGCGGCACAACAGGGGCCCCCATGACTGCTCACGGCCATGCCATTGACCTTGTCCGCATAAGCAGGAGGCAGCGACGTCGTGATGGTCCTGGTGAATGTTTCGCCCTTGTCATCCAGCAGATGAATGGCAGTGCGGGTTCCCGCCGGAGACTGCACCTCGGAGGTGACGGTCAGGAACTCAAGCACTTCAAGCAATAGCGTTCCACGTGCGGATTTTTCAAGCGCTTCCTTCGACGCCGATTGCAGCAGTTCAGCCTGTCGCAGTTCGTGAATGTCGGTGTTGCTGCCAAAGTATCGCACCACCTTCCCTGCGTCATCACGAATGACCTTCATCCGCGAAAGGAACCAGCGATACTCACCGCCGTGATTGCGCAGAGGAAAGGTATCCTCGCAGTCCTGGCCCTCGGTCAGGTGCCGCTCGAACTTTTCCTTCACCGCCTCAAGATCATCGGGGTGTAGCGCACGCATCCAGCCGTCTCCCACATTGTCTTCCAACGTCGTGCCGGTATAACTGAGCCAAACCTGGTTGAACCACACCATGCGTCGGTCAGCGTTGGCCAACCATGCAAGCTGTGGGATGTGGTCGGTAATGGCATGAAGCCGTTGTTCGCTTTCGCGCAGCGCCGTTGCGGCTGCCACTCGATCGGTGATGTCCTCGAGCGACATGATGATCAGCGCTTCGTCCTCAACCACCTGCCGTAACCGGCTCGCATTGACCATGATGATGCGCGGACCAATATCTTCAAACGTGTGCTTCACCTCGTAGTTCTCGACCACCTGCTCCTGCACCAGCATATCTTCGAGCAGCATGCGCAAAGCAGGGATGTTCCACTGGCCGTTGCCGAGATTGTAAATGTAACGGCCCTCGGTCTTGTCGGGTTCGACACCGAAGTGATCGTAGAAAGCGAGGTTGGCCGACTTCACACGCAACGAGCCATCGAGCATCACCAGCGGAATGCGCACATTGGCAATGATGTTCTCCGCGTAGTCGCGCGCCCGATGCAAAGTATCCACATCCACCAGCGTGACCACGGCTCCGTCAATTTTGTTATCGTGCGTGAGATAGGGCCGGGCGCGCAAGGAAAACCAGTGTCCATTGGCATCCTGAATTTCCCGCTCGCGGGGACCCACCGTATCAATGACCTCGCTCAGAAGGGGTTCAAGGTCAGGGATGGCGAGACTCAACTTGATGTCGCTCAGCGGACGCCCGATGTCGCCCTTGGCAAGGTTGAGCGTCTTTTCCGCCATGGGGGTGAAACGCCGGATGCGCAATTCGCGTGAGACGATAACGATGGAAAGCTGCGTGCTGGCGAGCACGTTGTTGAGGTCGTTGTTGAGTCCGTTGAGTTCGAGATTGCGGCTGTTGAGCTCGTCATTGACCGTCGCCAGCTCCTCGTTGCTGGACTGGATTTCCTCTTTTGAGGTCTCAAGCTCCTCGTTGATGCTCTGCATCTCCTCGTTGGTGGATTGCGCCTCCTCGTTGGCAGTTTGCAGCTCTTCGTTGGCAAAATCCTGCTGTTCGATGACGGACTGGAGATATTCACGCGTGGTAACAAGCTCACGAGTGAGGCGGGCGATCTCATTGGCCTGATCGCTGTCCGCATTGCGAAGGTCCCGCGACTTTGGCAGCGCGGGGGGCTGCAGGCTTCCGTGGGTTGGCACGTCATGCTCGTCGAAAATGACAATGAAACCCGCCTCGCGATCCTGAGCCGCCTTGAGCGGGATCACTTCGATCGCGACCGCACGGTGGCCACCACTGCTTTTTACCCAAGCACCCTCCTCGCGCACCGCTTGACCGTCGCTTTGCGCCCGGGCAATGGCGCTGCGCACCGGAACGAGCAACCCTTCGCGCAGCATTTTCAGAAGGTCATGACTGGCCATCCCGGACGCCGGTGCCAGAAATTCTCCGGTGTCGCCGCGAAATTGCACCACCTCCATCACCGCGTTGATGACCACACACGGCGGCACGTATTTTGCCAGCAACACACGTTCGGCATCCCGGTGCAGCATCGCCGGAGGTTTCTCCCGTGGACCCGCTGCCGCTGGCGCAAAACCGGAGGCGCCATGCGACGGACGGAAACGCGCGTCGGGAGATGTGGGTCCGGGCCGACGGGTGAAAATTTTCTGCCGCGCATCTTCAACATCAAATAGAGCGCGGGATGTGCCCAGCGATTCCGAACTGCCAAGCCAGAGATGCCCGCCAGGTTTCAACGCGTAGTGCAGCAGCGGTAACACCTGTTGTTGCAGCACAGGCTCAAGATAAATGAGCAGGTTTCGACAGGAGACAAAGTCCACTTTCGAAAACGGCGGATCGGCCAGCACATTGTGCCGCGAGAAAACCACACGCTCACGAATGCTTTTGCTGACGCGGTAGAATCCTTCTTCCTCGGTGAAGAACTTTCGCAGCCGTTCGGGTGAAACATCCAGCGCAATGCTCTTTGGATAGCGCCCCGCGCGCGCCTTCTCAATGCCCGAAGCATTCAAGTCGCTGGCAAACATCTGCAATTGCACCGAGCGTTTCGTCGACTCGGCGCACTCCGCGAACAGCATCGCCAGCGAATACGCCTCCTCGCCCGTCGAACAGCCCAGCGTCCAGATGCGCACTGGTTCGTGATTGGAGCGCTCAGCAATCACCTTCGGAAAAATCTTCTTCGCCAGCACTTCAAACGCCTCGGGATTGCGAAAGAAGCTGGTCACGTTGATGAGCACATCCTGATAAAGCGCTTCGATCTCGCCCGGGGTCGCCAGCAGGTGTTCCTCGTATTCCGCCAACGTCTCAATCTTGTGCACCAACATGCGCCGCTGGATGCGCCGCTGCATCGTGTTCGCTTTGTAATGGGTAAAATCCACGCCGAGTGCCCGATGCAAAATTCCCGCGATCCGTCCATGCCCCGGCTCGTGAACGACGCCTTCCCTAATTTCCGTCGCGACATAAGGATGCCGGGCCAGGCGGGCGATTTCATGAGCGATCCCCTCCGGTGGCAAAACAAAATCGACACTCCCAGTCGCCGCCGCGCTTTTTGGCATCGAATCATACTCCGCGCTCTCATCCTGGGCGAAAGTCACGCCCCCCTCGGCCTTGATGATCTCCAATCCCAGCGTGCCATCCGTCGCGCTGCCGGAAAGCACCACTCCGATCGCCTGATGCCCGCTGTCCTCGGCGAGCGAACGGAAAAATTGGTCAATCCCGCGATGTCGTGCTTCGCGCACCTGGGGCAAAAGCTGCAACTTCCCGCCCTCAATGATCATGTCCCGCCCGGGTGGAATGACATAAACGTGATTCGCTTCCACCGTCGGCTCATCCCGCACCTGACAGACAGGCATCTCCGTCGCGCGAGAAAGAATTTCCGCGAGATTGCTGACATGCGAAGGTGCCAGATGCTGGACAATGACAAACCCCATCCCCGTGTTGTCCGGGATCGCACGCAACAGCTGAGACAATGCTTCCAATCCACCTGCTGAAGCGCCGACACCCACAATAGGAAACTTCGCCCCCTGTCGAGGTGCGGTATTTTGCGTCGCTTCCGACGAGGGATTGATGTCAGAAGGCATTGTTGAGAGTTGACCGAGCTGTCAATCATTGACCAGGACCACTGCAACTGCATCGCCGGGCCATTGACGTAGCCGACTGGAGCAGCCTACCTGTTCATCCTGATTACATCAACCCAAACTTCGTTCAGACACAAGTGCATGCGCTTAAAGCTTTAAACCGCCCAATATAAACCTGGTGATTCCATCATGCGACGCTTCTAGGTGGATCAAGCTCCAGCTCGCTGCGTGTCCAAAGCCGTTCCGTCGGCAGGATGGAGCGGTCGACAGCCTGCTCCTCATCTCTCAAAATCGATGTCGCCGCACAGGCCACTTTAATCGCGACAACCGCGTGGAAATCCTCCCGCCCCTTGATGCGTTGGCCCTGTTTCTCCGCCGCATCTCCTCCATTTCCCATTGCCAACTCCCCACGAACTGCCACATGGACGGTTCCTCAACGCACGCCCCATGTCCGATTCCCAAGACACCAAGCCCCTTCTCGACCTTTCTGACCTTCGACTGACCCCCAAATGGGTCTCCGATTTCGGCAAGTCCAGTTCCAGCTCTTCGCCCGACCAGGAAGAGACCAATTCCCGTCCCCAACGTGGAGGCGGACGCGATTTCAACGACCGCCGCGGCGGCCCCCGCAATGATCAACGCAGCGGCCCCGGCCCACGTGGTCCCCGTGATGGCGGCAGCCAGTTTCGTGGCGGCCAGGGCGCAGGTGGCGGTGCTGGTGATCGTCAACGCGACGGTGGCAATCGTTCACGCGATGGACGCTCCCCCCGCCCGCAGGACGGTCGGGGTCGTCCCGGGCAAGGTGGTGACCGACGCGACTTCCAAGATCGTCGTCCTCCACAGGAAGCTCCTCCACGTCTGCCAGCCGGACTCATCACCGAAATCGAGCCCGAATCCCGTGCCACCGAAGCCATGGCTTCGATGATTCGCAACGCGGGCAAGGCCTACAGCGTGTTCGACGCCGCCCGCCTCGTGCTCTCCAGCGGCGACCGATTCCACGTCAAATTCTCCCTTCCCAAAGACAGCGAAGCGAAACTCTACGCCATCCCCGCCGACGGCTCCCTGTGGTTGTCCCGCGAAGAAGCCATCGAACATTTTCTTAACAGCGAAGGCATCAAGGAATTTTATCGCGTCGAACAAGTCCAGCTTGAAGCCCCCAAAGGCAACTTCGCCAGCGTCGCCATCTGTGGCCTCAGCGGCACCCTGCTTGGACCACCAAGCCATCACAGTTATCAAACCACGCTGCATCGCATCCATCGCGAGCGTTTTGCCAACATGTCCTTTGAGGACTACAAACGCCGCGTGCGCACCGACAACTCGCCGGAAGCGGTGGAGAAGTGGAAAGAATCCCTCACCCACGGCACCGAATGGGTGGTCATCACCCCTGGTTCCGAGCCTGAGCAGGAGCCAGTCGCAGAGGTGAAACCTCCCACGGAAGCGACTCCCGAAGTTGAAGCCGAAGCAGAAGCTCCTATCTCCAACGCCGCACCTGAAGTGATCGCCGACGAGCCAGCGTCCGAAGAAGCCGAGGCAGCAACCCCAGAGGCATCTTCCGAAGAAGCAGCACCCACGCCTGCTCCAGCAGCAGAACCTGCAACTCCTGCCGTGCGCCTGAAAACCCGCGCCGAGATGCAAACCCACTTCCGGGAAAACTTCGCGCCGACGTTGGTTCACGAAACCAACACCCGCTACGTCTCCGGCAACATCCCCCGCCAGAACATCAATCCTGGGCTCTACAACCTGTTGCGCCGCAGCGTCGACGAAACCCGCAAACACCTGCTCACCCTCGCCCAGCGCCTTTGCATCGGCTTTGAACAACAGGGACTTAAGCTATTCAAACGCCGCGGTGGCAAACTATGGGTCAGCCGCGCCAGACCCCGTCTTCTCGACAGCAGCGTCGTTCTTTCCGAGCGCATTTCCTTGATGATGCAAATCGTCAAATCCAAGCCCGGCATCAGCGCCAAAGCGCTCATCGAAGCCGTCGCGCCTGCCGCCGCCAAGGTCGAAACACCGACACCTGAGCCAACACCCGCGCCTGCAGTGGTTACCGAATCCATTGACGCAACCCTGCCTGTCATCGACGAATTGGGTGCCGTGGTTGAATCGATCGTCGATACGCCAACAACAGTGGAAGAAATCGCCGAGGCCCCCGCTCCTGTTGCAGCAGCCGTGGTCGCTCCGCACGAACCTACCGCCGACCAGATGGGTGCCCTCAAAGACCTTCATTGGCTCAACAGCGAAGGTTATGTGATCGAATACGCCGATGGCCAGGTTTTCCCCGGCGTCACCGAGCCACCTCCCGCCAAACCCAAGCCTGAGAAGCTGCCAGTTCCGGTCGCTCCCGCTGACGAAGCCGCCGAGACCGAAGTCCCCGCAGATTCCGCACCCGCCGAAATCGCCCCAATTCAGGCCGCCATCGAAATGGCTCCTGCTCCTGCTCCTGTCGAGCAACCGAGTGCCGATGTCGAATCCGCAGAGGCAGAGACTGGAGAAGCACCGCAGGCCATCGCCGGCTCCGAATCCAACATCAACGAACTTGAAGCATCCCCCCAAGCCTTTGATTTCCTGATGGAATCATCCGAAGCCCCTGCTCCTGCCGTCACCGACTCTGAAGAGACCGAATCCTCATCCGCCGAACCCACCGAAGAAGCAGGCTTCCTGGTGGAATCCGAAGCCGAGGTTGAAATCGAAGCCGAAGTAGAAGAATCTTCCAGCGAAGAAAAAGTCGCCGCCAAACAAGCGGCTGAGTAATCGGCAAACAGAAACGGCACGTCAGACCCCAGCTGCGCCGCAGCCCGGGATGTTCGCTACGCATTTGACCAAACCGGTGCGGGTGCAGGTGCTGGAGGAGGCGAGCGCCTGTTCGTTGTCGCGATAGAAAGCAAAGTAGAAGGGCCGTCCCGGCCCTTGAGTTGTATTGGGCAAGGCCCGGGACGAGCCTTCTACGTTTCCTCCATCAATAAGCGAAGCGCTCGTCCACTAAGACCGGCTCAATAATTAAACAAAAACGCCGGTGAATTGATCAACGCCCACGCCAGATCCTGCGCGGCGGTCAATCGCATCGTCGACATCTGTTGCCGGCTCAATCCCGCATCGCGACGCAACTGCACCAGCTTCGGATCCAATACTACCGGCTGCTGCGCCTCTACCAACTTCCCTTGAAGGGCCAGCAATTGCTGATCCACCGGCAACGGCATCCGCGCCGCCACCAACGCCCTCTTCGCATCCTGATGGGCGGCATCCGTCAAAAGATATTCCGCCCGCAATTTCGCCAACTGCGCCTCATCCCGTTTGCCCATCTCGGTTGTAGCAATCTGCGCCAAACCTTGCGATGCCCCAAAACGCAACGGCTGTGCCGAACTCGTCACATAAATGCGAAACTTTCCAAGGTGATAGCGCTGCCGCTGATACCCCTGCTGCAACACCAGATTCAACACCCCGTCCTTTGATCCTATGGCCGCCGGATCGGTCTCAAAAATCGCCTCATGCCGACGCGACCCGCGGGGACTTACCGCCCACCCCTTGTCCGCCACGTCATTGTTGCCGTTGACCGATGCCGCAATCCCAAAATCCTTCTGTTCAAAACTGGCAAGATGCGGCCGCATTTTCACCGCCTCAGGTTTTGCCTGCCCCGCCGCCTGATGGCTCACCGTAAACTCCGTCAGCACGAAATTCCCATCTGGAGCCAACCCAGGACCGTTGTCAGGAAGTCGCTCATCTGGCAAGGCTTCAATCTTGATCCCGGTGATCCCCGTCAACGAAGTCTTCGCGCGCAATACATACATCGCCTGAACCGCCGCCCCCGGAGGCAACGCCGTTGCCAGCAACGAACCATCCGCCTCCTTCACCAATTTCTCCACCCCGCTGACCCTCACCACTTCCAAATCCAGCGGAATCCATTCCGTGGAAAGATCCAGATAAGCCGACCAGTCAGCCAGCTTGGGCAAAACGGCTTCCTCCGATTTTTTGACCTGTTCCTCGGCTTTGGCGATGCGCGTCGCACGCTCCGCCTGTTTCTTCGCCAGTTCAGGAGCCACCGCTTTTTGATGATCCGCAATCGCCTGCCTGGCCTTCGCGATCTTTTCCGCACGCTCGGCTTCCTGCGCCGCAATCACCCCGGACATCTTCATCTCATACTCCGCCCAATCCTTCATCATCGACGCGTTTTCTCCAGCAATCTCCGCCATGCTCGCCTCGGCGGCCTTGATCTCCTCCTCCGTCGGAGGCCGATTCAAAATGCGCACAAACAACTCTTCAATCAACCGCCGATCATCTGGCATCTTCTTCGTCAGTTCCGCGATCGCATTGGTCGGCGAACTGATCGCATCTCCCACCGTCGGACCACTGATCAACGCCATCACCGGCCCCAGTTGCACATCATTGCTGCGCTCACACTCACACGCGCTCTCGCGCACCGGCCGACCAAAGTTGCCCAGAAACCCATCGGCAATCTTGATCTGCGCATCGTCAATCTCCGCCGCTCTCGTCCCTGGTTTAACCCCCGGGATGTTGTTCGCCGCACCCGTCACCGCATGAATCGCATCATACAACGCCTCCGCCGGCAAACGCCGCGCCTTGGCGTGGGAATAATTGATCTGGTCATCCTTGTTCCATTCATTGGTGGCGATGCTCAATTGATAAGTGCGGGACTTGGTGATCACCCGCATCAAATGGCGCACATCAAATCCACTTTGAATAAACTCATCCGTCAAATAGCTCAGCAACTCAGGATTGCTCGGTGGATTGCCCGCACGAATGTCGTCCAAAGGTTCAATCACCCCGGTTCCGGTCAGATAGCCCCAAATCCGGTTGGCATAACTCATCGCAAAATAAGTGTTGTCCGGACTGGTCATCCAATCCGCCAGCCTGGCACGACGACTTGCGTCCGGCTTCTCCGCGAGATTCAGTTTTACCGGATAGGGAAATTCCGGCTTGGTCTCTTTGTTGGTGCGCTGATGCACCATCTCGCCCTTGCCCGTGTCCTGCACAATCTCAAAGAGCGGCTTGGCTCCTTCGACGGCACTGCCGCCGATGTTGCGGTTGCCGCTTGCGGGATCTTTGGTCAGTCCCACCTGCGAGAAAAATGCCGCCGTCTCATAATACTGACCTTGGGTCCAACGCTCGAACGGATGGTCATGACACTTGTTGCAGTTAAAGCGAACCGCCAGAAACAAGTGGGTGGTGTTCTCCATGGTATCTTCCGGAGTGCGCAGGATCTTGTAGTAACTCGCCGCCGGATGCTCCCGATTGGAACCGCTGGCCGTTAGAATCTCCTTCACAAACTGATCATAAGGACGATTGCCGGCAATCTGCTCCCGAATCCATCCTCTGAAAAGCTGCGCTCCCTCTTCGCCGAGAAACTTGCTGTTCACCTGCAACATGTCCGCCCATTTGTTGGTCCATTGTTCAACAAAGGCCTCGCTGGCAATCAGTTGATCAATCACCTTGTCACGCTTCAATCGCGTGTCCGTCTTGTCTTCAAGAAACGCCCGCACCTCATCCGCCGTCGGAGGTAATCCGGTGAGATCCAGATAAACCCTGCGCAGGAACTCGTTGTCTTTCGTCAACCCACTCGGAAGAATCTTCATCCGCTGCCACTTTGAGGAAACCAATTCATCAATGCGACTCCACTTCTCCGGTTCCTTCCAGGCAAAGCCGCTGCGATCCCCCATCACCGTCACCGTCGTCGCCGCATAAGCTCCTTCAAACCTAGCCAGCATCGGTGCCTCTCCACGCCGGAGCGTTGTTACCAGGCCATGCTTGTCCGTTTCCGCAACTTCCGTGTTGCCGCTCTCGATAAAAGCCTCTGCCGTCACATCTTTGGTGATGCCATCCGCATAAGTAGCCAGCACCCGCATCTGCTGTTTTTCGCCAATGGCTTCCACCACCGGATTCAATGGAAACACTTCGAGACGGGTAACCTTGGGGGTATCCTCCTTGATCTTGCTGCCATTCGCGATCCACGCCTTGATCATTTCATAATACAGCTCACCCGGCACCGTCAACTGACCGCCTTCATGAGGCACCGCCCCACTCGCCTTGAGTAACATCAGACTGCGCGCCGGGGCCGCCACATTGCTGCGCCTGCTCCACAACTCCTCCGTCAAAGCGGTCACATCATAAGCCATGTCATAACCGCGCAGCGACAACTGAAACCCATTCTTCCCTGCCTGTCCTCCATGACAGGTGCCCATGTTACAACCCAGTTTGGACAGCACCGGATTGATGTCCCGAATGTAATCCGGCTCATAGGCTTCCTGAAGGCCACCCACACTCACCGGAACCTCCACCAATTGTGATGCCAGACGAATCTTGATGATTCCACGCCCTTCGGCTTTGGGACGCACCAACCGATGCGGCGTAATCTCCACCTGCACCCCCTGTGCCTCCATGGCCGCGATCCGCGTCACGTCCGCACGCGTGCCGTCTTTCATGATGGCCGTCACCAGCAACTGCGCATATTCCGCCGGTTTGCCCAAGGCGATTTCTTTTGGCATCACTTCCAGCTTTGCGACCTGACGATTCGGTGACAGCACTTCCGCCTCCATCGCTTTGTCCCTGGCCGCCCGCTCGATCTGATCAGAAGTATCTTTGGCAATCGTTGCCGCATCCGTCAAAGGCACACTGATAAACTCCTTGCTCACCTCGCCGGTGCCGACATCAATCAATCGAATCTTCCCGTCCGCCCCACCTGCTGCGAGCGTCTTGCCATCGGGACTAAAACCCACCGCATAGATGCCAGAATCTGCCACCACCACCGACTTGAGCAGCTTTACTCCGTCATTGAGCGATGCTTCCAATGTCGCCTTTTCAGCAGGGGTGTGGTCACTGACGCGCTTCTCATGAATTTTTTTCAGTTCATCGCTCAATGCCGAATCAAACTCCGCACCGTAGATATTCACCGCACCACTGGCATGATAGGCACTCGCGGCCGCAATGGTTTTGCCATCGGGAGAATAATCCACCCCAAAAATGCGCCCCTCCATCGCAGGAAACTTGCGCACCAGATTCGCGTTGTCACCAATCACCCGCTTGGTTTGACGATGAATCCGATAGATTTGCGGCAGCCCGTCCGATCCCCCAATCAAAATCTCATCGCGCTGCGGATGCCGCTCCACTGCATGAATCCCACCACGCAATGCCCCGGGTGTGATGGAAGTGATGTTGTCCACAAACCTGGACGTCGCCACCTCGGTCAGTTTCGCCGCCATGTCCCGGCTCGTCGCCACCAGATGGGAACCATCGCTGCTCCAGACCGAATCCAGCACCCAGTCATTCGCCGAGCCATTGAACAGCACTTCCTTGCCTGACTTCGCATCGATCACCCGCAGCGAATTGTCCGCTGCCCCAAAAGCCAGACGTCCCCCATCAGGAGACCAGCTCACCCCATACAGCGTGTCAAAAGTGGTGCTGGTGCTCTGCAGCAATTCTCTGTCCGCCACGTCCCACACCTGAATCTCTCCCATGCGCCCCGGATTGCCACCAGCCACGGCAAGATGTTTCCCATCCGGTGAGAAACGGATCTTCTGAATCCGCTCCGACAACCCCACCAACCTCGCTTCAAGTCCCGAACCATCGGCCCGATGCAGCAACACCTCATGATACCCTGCCACCGCCAGGTATTTGCCATCTGGCGAATAATCGAGCGAAGTCACCAATGGTGCCGTGGCATACACCGGCGGATTCTCCATGTCATGCTGACGACGCGCTGAGGGCGGCGTATCATCTTTTGCACCCTCTGCGATCCAGCGTTTGATCAGGTCGATCTGGGTCGTATGCAAAGCGTCCGCTTTCTGCGGCATCGACGCCTTGCCGCTCGCATCCGGCGTGATTTCCTTCACCAAGAGACTCGCCTCCGGATTTCCACCTAACACCGCCTCGCCCTCTTCGCCGCCCTTCAGCAAGGTCGCGAAATCGGTCATGATGTAATCGCCCTTCGCCTTGGAAGGTTGGTGACAACCATAACATTGCGCCTGGAGAATCGGACGAATCTGCCGGTAAAAACTCACCGGTTTTGAAGGATCCGGTTCCTCCTGCTTGGCTTGAAGAGCAGAAGAAAAACAAAATCCCGAGACCAAAGCAAAGGCAGCGGCAGCGAGGGTGACGGAGGTGGACGTCAGACGATCAATCATTGGAGCAAACAGGCGGTTGTCAGTGCGATGGAATTCGCACCAGTGGTCAGCAAGCAACATTCGGCAACGCTGAATACAGCGCCACCTCGCCTATTTTTTCAGGTTGCCACAAAATGGCAAGATTATAACCGCCGCTCCCAATGCTTACCACTTCGCGTGCAGCAGCTGGTCAGTCGCAAATCCCAACCGTTTGGCCTCATCAAGGTAGACCTGCTTATCCGACTCGGAAATCTTTGGGTCGCGAGCCAGCAACCACAAAAACTTCCGGCTGGGCGTTCCCACCAGCGCCACCGAGTAGTCGTCCGCCAGTTTGATGATCCAGTAGTTGCCCTCTTTCGACGCCGGTGCCAAAGCGGCGAGTCCTCCAAATTTCACCCTCAACCGGCTGTTTCCTGTCTCAGGAACCGCCGTCGCACTCCCCACCACCTGCTTTTGTGAACCATCGGGACGCATCTCCGTGTTCACCACCTTCACGCTCCCATCCGCCTGGGGAGTGTATTCCGCAATCGCCTTGGAATCATCACGCTGAAATGCATTCGGCAGACGTGCGACCTCATGCCAGCGACCGGCATACTGCGCGAGATCCACTTTCGACACCGTGGGCAATGGGGGCTTGGGAGCCGACTTGCAAGAAACCACCAACAACAGAACCAAAAGAGCCAATGACCAGTAGCAAGCGTTCAAGATTTTCACAGATTCAAATTCGACGGAGGTGAATCCAATGGATGCCTCAAAGATAAACTCTGCGGATTTCCCGCGAACCAGCACAGGAATCGGTGCCCTCCCGTAAGAGAATCCACCATCTCGCGATAACTGGTGGCTCCCCCTAAGTTATCGAATTCCAATCGTTGTATCCCATGAAAAGTGCTCTCCCTTCCCCGAACCCCTAATCCCCCCACGGATCATGAACGCGATCAACGGACAGCAGATTCACCGACTCCTTGAAGCGTTGGAGAGACTTCATTGCCACCAGGCCGGCCCTTTTCACCAACGACTTTTCGACGCCACCAAGACTCTTTTCAAAGAGTGCGGCCAGGCTTTTGAGATCTTTTCGACCACCGAAGCGGGAGGTCACTCCCTGCAAACCGACATCACCTTCCCCGCCTCCTACTCCCAGAACGAATTTTTCGAACGAATCGGCGAGCTGGTTCAACTGCAACATCCAGGATATCAATTGCTCATGCTGGGCCACATGGACGTCTTCCGCATGAGCGACCTCCTCTCACAACGCCAGTTCCAGCGAACCGACCTCTACAATGAAGTGTTCATCCCGATGGACAAAAGATATCAACTGGCGATCCCTTTCGTGAGCGCAGGAGGCTTCGGAGCCCTCACCCTGAATCGACGCGATCGTGACTTCTCCGACACTGAACTCGCCCTCGCCATCCCTTTTGCCAGGCATGTTGGCATCGCCTACGAAACCGACCAAATCCTGCAGTCCGCCATGCCTGCCCGTGCAGCCGCCGCTACTAAAGACTACACCCCATGGCGTCAACTCGGCCTCACCAAGCGCGAATGCGAAGTGCTCGACTGGATGACGCAAGGCAAACGCGACGGTGAAATCGCCGTCATCCTTGGCATCAGCCAGCGCACGGTCAACGTTCATGTCCATTCGATTTTGTCGAAATTGAAAGTCGAAAACCGCACCGCCGCCGCCAGCATGGTGGCAACTCTCTAGGATCAACATTAACAAGTGACACGACAACGGTTGCCGGTTGACCAATGCCTGTGTAGTTTGGTGCAAGCAACTGACACCATGGCAAACCAACCCGACCCAAGCGCGTTCAAGTATCCACGCAAAACGGCTTTTAAACTGGGGAAGGCCCCGACCTCCATCGACAAGCTCTACAAAAACAAGCTCGATTACAAGGAGAAGCTCAACGTCATGCGTGAGGAGATTCACCTCCTCCAGGAAAAACTCTACGCCGAGAACCGCCACGCCGTGCTGGTCATCTTCCAGGCCACCGACACCGCCGGCAAAGACGGCACCATCGACCACGTCTTCAACGGTATCGATCCCCACGGACTCGAAGTCCATGCCTTCAAACGCCCCACCAGCACCGAGCTCGATCAAGACTTCCTCTGGCGCACCACGGTCGCCCTTCCTTCGCGCGGCAAGATCGCCGTTCACAACCGCAGCCACTACGAAGAAGTGCTCGCCTGCCGCGTCCATCCCGACATCATCACGGATATCCAGCGACTCCCCCTTGCGCTCACCAAAAACATGGACAAACTTTATCAGGGACGATTCGAAAGCATTCGCGACCAGGAAAAGCACCTCGTCCGCAATGGCACCCGCGTGATCAAATTTTTCCTCCATCTCTCCAAGGAAGAACAACGCAACCGCCTCCTTGCCCGCATCGACGATCCGGAAAAGCATTGGAAGTATGAGCCCGGCGATCTCAAGGAACGCGGCTACTGGGACAAGTATCAAAAAGCCTACGAAGAAGCCATCCAGGAAACCGCCACCGAAGCCGCCCCCTGGTATGTGATTCCCGCCGATGACAAACGCAACATGCGCCTCCTCGTCGCCGCAGTGCTCTGCGAAGAGTTGCGCGCCCTCAACCCCGATTGGCCAAAAGTCAATGTCGTGCAGCTTGAGGCCCTCGCCGAAGGCAAAAAAATGCTGCTCGCCGAAGACTAAACTTCTTCAAAATGCCCTCAACATTGAGCCCATGGAATCCATCATCACGGCGAATCAGTCGCTCCTCCCGTGGGTTTACACCACCGTTAACTTTTTGGGATTCATTTTCTTCATCCTGGCCTCAGCGTTTAAAGGATGGAGCAAAGGCGAACTCCTCCTGGCCATCGCAGCGATCCTATCCCTGGCGCTGCAAGTCTATTGGATTTTGATGGAAATGCGGATCACCTGGATTTCCTCTGGCCACACCGGCAGAGCCATCTGGTTCGTCCATGCATTCGCAGAATACGTCTCCATTTTCTGCTATGCACTCGGAGCAATCCTCATCTATCGCGCCGCCCGAAAACGCCAGCCATCCTAACGGATCGGCTCCGGGCAAACATCCCTCCTCTGGCACTTCTCACAATGGTCCCCCAGATAAAACTCATCGATAAAAGCCATCAACTGCGCCAGTTGCTCGCGATCTTCCGTCACCACTCCCGCTTCAAAGTTGCGCCGTCCATCGGACTTCGCCCCCATCCCCGCTCCCGTGAGATTGGCTGACCCAATATAGGCCACGCGTCCATCCGCGATCACGCACTTCATGTGCATGCGCGGACACAGCAATCGGTCAAACCCATCGCTGCGCAGGAACTCCGGGAACCGGTCGAAATCCTCACGAAACCTCGGCCCCGGTTCCTTCGCATGGATCAGCCTCACCTCGACCCCGTTCCGCAACTTGCCCGCCAGCACTTCAAGAAACGGAATAAACTTCCCACGTCCTCCATCCACATGCAGATCCTTGATGTCCGCCGTCACGATCCATAAAAATCGACGCGCCTTCGCCACAATGTCACGGAACACCGTTTCGTAAGTCTCCGCATTCAACACCAGGCGCATTCCCGCGATACTAACCGCTTCCAATCACAAACGAAAGCGTCTTGTATTTGCCTTTCCCACAACGATGTTGTTGCCGTTCCATGCCCGCCCCTGCCAAAGAACCCATCATCCTGTTTGACGGCGTCTGCCATCTTTGTGCCGGAGCCGTGCAGTTCATCCTCAAGCGCGATCCCAAAGCCATCTTCCGTTTCGCCCCCCTGCAATCGCCGCTCGGCATCGAACTGCGCCAGCAACATCACCTCGATTCCACGACCGTCGACACCCTCGTGCTGATAGAAAACGGCAATGCCTACACCCGCAGCAGTGCCGCCCTGCACATCGCCAAACAACTCAACGCCGCCTGGCCCTTGTGCTACGCCGCCATCATCATCCCGCGTCCCCTTCGCGATGCCGCCTACAACTTCATCGCCCGCAATCGCTACCGCTGGTTCGGCAAATCCGAAGCCTGCATGATGCCCCAACCCGGCTGGAAAGAACGTTTCCTTTAGACCGAAACGAAGGAATTCTTCCCGCGCCGACGCCGAGTCAGCCACACTGCTCCTGCCAGCAACAACAACATCGCGCGACCCGGTTCTGGCGTCACGGTGATCGTCAATGCCTTGTCAGCCGTGGAAACTGCCCACATCTGCCCCGCATATCCCGTCAGCGTCGTCAGGTCAGGCAGATCAAAATTCGTCGCATTGTCGCCGCTTCCATCGCGTGTCTCACCGAAGTCGAAGCCCTCCGCCATCAGTTCCCCCGTCCACGTTGCCAACGTCCAACTGTCCCCAATCATCAACGAATATCCCGCGTCAAAATTCACCTGGAACTTCGTAAGGCTGTTCATCGACAAATCCCCGGTCACATCAAACATGTCGGCGCTCGATGCCGAAAACAAATTGAACTCCGCCACCGCCGCATTCGCCGTGGTCGGCGCAAACGCAAGACCGCTGGAAAACCTCAGCGTTCCCGCCATCGCTCCCAAATTGTCACCGGGCTTCACCGTGCCCACCAGAATCTGCCCCATCCCCTGCACGATGCCCGTGCCGGAAAGGATCGTCGTCGCCGTCGTGCCATTCAGAAAAACTGCCCCCAATCCCGTCCTGCCCAATCCCGCCACTCCCACCTGCAAATTGCCCTGACTCACCAAAGTCTCTCCCGTGTAGGTATTATTTCCTTCCAGCCTCAGAAAACCATTCCCCGTCTTGGTCAATGAGCCCTGCCCCTTGATCACCCCACCATAGATCAACTGGGTATCCGCGTTCAACGTTCCCCCCTGCTCGCGCAACTCCATCCCGCGATTGGAATTGACGGTAATCGACGTCACATTCAGTGCGCCGCCGTTGAAGACCAAGTTGTCATCATCCACCGCCGCAGGCGCAGCCCCCAGAGCGGTCTCAATCCCTATTCGAAACGTTCCTCCATCAAAAAACGTTCCTCCTGTGTAACCGTTGGAGCTCCCAAAAACCGTCCGCCCCGTGCCGTTGTGCACCACGGACACCGCCCCCGTTCCATCATCCGTGATCCGCGCATTGATCCGCGATTCGGTCGTGTTGAAATAGTTGGTCACACTGATCTGACCACCCGAATTCGCTCCCGTTCCCGCCGTGAGAAACCCGTCGCCACCTGCGGCCCCCAGATGCAATACCCCCGCATTTTCTGCGATCAAAATCCCCCCGTCCGCCGCGAGACGCAAGGTGTTGGTGCCCCCGAGACCGATGACCGTCATTCCCGTGCTCGAACTCACCAGCGATGCCACATTCGTCACCCCGGCAGCCGCCATGGAAACGTTGCCCGTTGTCCCGCCCGCAACGATTTTGATATGCGACGCCGCATTGTTCACGATCACATTCCCCGGCCCCAACCGCGTAATCTCTGTATACCCGTCAAACGCCACCACATTTCCCCCACTCACCGACGCCCAATCACGCCGGTTCACGGTTGCCCAATGGCCCATGAATCCATCCGCATTCGAGGTCCGCACCCCATTCGTCACCGTTTGCAGGACATTCGTCAAACCCGGCAAAAGAAAACTCACCACCCCATCCGCGCGCGTGATCGCCCCCACATCCACCAACACATCCGCCACCCCGCCACTGTTCGGCAGCAACGCCACCACCGACGAACCGCCATCCACCAGCAACCCGTCAAAAGTCTGCGTCACCGCCGACCCCGATTTCCCCGAAACCAACAACGTCCCACCCCGCATCTCCAGTGATGAATCGGCATCAATCATGTCCCCAAGCGGTGCCCCTGCCGCATTAAAATCCAACTGCAACGTCCCGCCAGCCACCACCGTCTCACCGGTATACAAACTCGCACGATTCAAAGTCAACCGCCCCGCCCCTTCCTTGACCAACGACAAATTCCCCGCCGCCCCTCCATCCTGGATCACCCCGCTAAACGTCGTGTCCACCGCCGACCTCACCGTCAGCGTCGCATCCACAGCACTCGCGTTCTGAACCGTATTCAACCCAACCCCCGCTCCAGCAGCCGAACTCAATCCCCCCACCACCGTCGAAAACCCATTCAATTCCAACGTTTTTGCATACGCCGAGTCCTCAAAAATCACCGTATTTGGTCGGCCCGAATTCAATGCCCCCACATGCCCCAGTCGCACCGTTCCCCCCTGAATCCGCAACCCGCCAGTAAACCGGTTGTCCCCCGCCAGCACCACCGTGCCACCCGCGTTGCTCGCGTTCTGCCGGATTGTCAGCGCCCGGCTCCCCCCACTCTCCACCACACTCCCCGCAAGAGTCGCCATCCTGGTCGCATTCTCCGTCGCAATCGCTGCATCTGCCGTCAGCGTCACCGTTCCGTTCAAAACCGCATTCGAATCCATCCGCAGCACCCCGCGCGACGACGACCCAGTCCCCGCCAATCGAAAATCACTGCTGTAAGCCCCCGCCGTTCCATTGATCGCCATGGTCGAATTCGCACCCACCACGATCAATTCCAATCCATTCAAATTCGCCGCCGCACTCGACCTCAAGAACAATTGCCCATTGGCACTGTCGACCGTCAAGGTGCCGGTCAAATCCTTCACCCCCGTCGTGCCCAGCTCCAAATAACCAATCGTCCCGCCCGTCTTGCGAATCGTCAAATCATGCGCCGTGATGTTGGTGTTGAATACCATGAATCCCCCCGTCGATGCCGCCGCCTCCCCATCGACTTGGATGACCGCCCCATCCCTGAACTGCAGGCGACCCGCCCCCGCAAAACGGTAGGCATTGCCCGGAACCGTTGGCATTGGCCGGGGCACCGCATTGAACGTCAACCCCCCCACATAAACCACCCCATCATAACCGCCACCCGCCGCGCCCAAGGTGATTGTGCCTGCATTCCCGCCCGACCCAAACACCGCCACCGTGTCCAGTCCCAACGTTTGATAACCCGGCACGATCGTTTCCGTCCAGGTGGTCTGGCTGGCGTTCTCCACCGAATACCAACCTGCCCTCGTCCCATCCGACGCATTCGAACTCCACACCCCACTGCCATCCGACCCGGTGCTGCCGACCCCGCCCACTGGATCCCATACAAAAGTCCGGCTCTGTCCATGCCCCGATTCCAACACTCCAATCAAACCCAACAGAACTCCCAGCTGGCAAAGCCTGGGAAAAAACCTGGAACCGGCACAATTGGAAATCATTAAATTATTGGTAAGAGCTTCATCATCAACCACAACAGCAAGCCTCTCAAAATCCCCTTTCATTGACAAGCACAAAAGCATCGGCCTCGCAGCCCATCGCAATTTCATCCCACCCAACCACGTATCCGTGTAGCCCATGTCCCGACTCCTTTCCCTGCTCCCGCTCCTGCTGACGCTCTTCAGCCCATTCCTCCAGGCCCAACCACCAACGCCTGCCGCCAATGACGAGGTCCGCAAGGTCATGGAAACCTTCAAAGGCCGTGGCGTCATGCGTGGCGAAACTCCACCCACTCCCCCAGACGCCGCACCAGACTCCTTCCAACTCCGCGATGGACTCGCCCTCGACCTCATGGCTGCCGAACCCATGGTCGAACAACCCCTTTACTTGAGTTGGGACTCGCGCGGTCGACTCTGGGTCACCCTCTACCGCCAATACCAGTTCCCCGCCGGACTCAAAATCACCAGCTACGACCAGCACCTGCGCGCCGTCTTCGACACCATCCCCCAACCCCCTCCTCACGGCGTCAAGGGAGCCGATCAGGTCATCGTTCTCGAAGACACCAACCACGACGGCCAGTTCGACAGCCGCAAGGTTGTCATCGACGGACTCAACATCGCCACCGCCGCCATCAAGGGAGCCGGTGGCATCTGGGTCCTCAACCCGCCCTACCTGCTCTTTTATCCCGACGCCAACCACGACGACATCCCCGACAGCGACCCCGAAGTCGCTCTCAGCGGCTTCGGCCTCGAAGACACCCATGCCGTCGCCAACAGCCTGCAATTCGGCCCCGACGGCTGGCTCTACGGCGTCAACGGCAGCACCACCACCTGCAACATCAGCAGCCGTGTCACCAAAAATATCCGCTTTGAAGGTCAGCATGTCTGGCGCTTTCACCCCAAGACCCATCGCTTCGAAGTCTATGCCGAAGGCGGCGGCAACACCTTCAATCTCGAAATCGATTCCAACGGCCGCTTCTTCTCCGGCACCAACGGCAACGCCCGCGGCATCCACTACGACCAAGGCATGAGCGGCATCAAAAACTTCGGCAAACACGGCCCCGCCGGCAACCCCTACGCCTTCGGCTACTTCGACCACCTCGAAACCAAAAGCGACGGCAAACGTTTCTCCCAAGCCTTCTGCATCTACGAAGGCGGCGACCCCACCCTCACCAAACTCCTCGGCAACCGCATCATCGCCCCCAACTCCCTCCACAATTTTGTCTACGTCAGCCGACTCATCCCCACCGGCTCCACCTTCCGCGTCGAAGACGATGCCCCCTTGCTCAAAAGCACCGACTCCTGGTTCCGTCCCGTCGATATCAAAGTTGGACCCGACGGCGGCATCTGGATGGCCGACTGGTATGACACCCGCCTCAGCCACGTCAGCCCTGTCGACGACTGGCACAAAACCAGTGGTCGCATCTACCGCGTCCGCGCCAACACCGAACCCTCTCCTAGCAAACCCTTCAATCTCCACACCAGCCCCGCCGCCGACCTCGTCAAACTCCTCAACCATCCCAACAAATGGTTCCGTCGTCAGGCCGGCTTCGAACTCGCCTGGCGCAACGCCACCGAGGTCCTCCCTGACCTCGAAAAACACCTTCGCTCACCCAATCATCCCCACGCCATCGACTCCCTCTTCGCCCTGCACATGCTCGGCGGCCTCCGCGACGAACTCGCCCTCGACCTCCTCGTCCACCCCAACCCCTCCCGCCGCCGCTGGGTCATCCGCTGCATCGGCGACACCAATCAAACCAGCCCCCGCATCGCCACCGCCATCCGCGAACTCGCCCTGCGCGAAGACCATCCCGAAGTCCGCACCCAACTGCTCTGCAGCCTCAAACGTCTGCCCGCCAGCAACGCCCTCCCCGCCCTGCGCGTGATGCTCACCCGCGATCAGGACCTCACCGATCCCCGCATCCCTCTCCTCCTCTGGTGGGCTCTCGAAGACAAAGCCGAAACCGATCGCGAACCCCTCCTAGCCCTTTTTGACGAATCCGCCGTCTGGCACAGCCAGCTTGCCCAATCATACGCCATCAAAAACCTCGCCCGCCGCTGGGCTCTCGCCGGAGGCACCGACAACTTCAACGCCTGCGCCGGCCTGCTCCGACGCGCCCCACGTGACACCGACCGCACCCTCGTCATCGAAGGCATCGCCTCCGCCTTTCAAGGTTCCAAAATGCCAGTGCTTCCTCCCGCCCTCGCCGAACCCCTCCAGGCACACCTCAAAAAACTCGTCGAAGATGACCTCCTGCTCGCTGTCAAAACCGGCGACAAAACCGCCATCAAAAAATCTCTCGCCGTCATCACCGATCAAAAAGCCCCCACCGAAAAACGCATCGCCCTTCTCGAAGCCCTCGCCGCCGCCAATCATCCCGACCTCCCAAAAATCCTCCAATCCCTCCTCAAATCTCCCGGCAACCTCCCCCTCAAACACGCCGCCCTCAACGCCGCCGGCCGTTACGACGACCTCGAGCTCGCCAGAACCGTCCTCACCGGATACGAAGCCCGCTTCGCCGGTGACCCTGCCCTGCGCGACGCAGCCCACCGCATGCTCGCCAGCCGCAAAGAATCATCCACCCTGTTCCTCGACCAACTCGATGCCCGCACCATCAAACCCACCGAAGTCGCCGTCGACGTCGTCAACCAGATGCGCGTCTACAACGACGAATCCTTAACCATCCGACTCGACAAACACTGGCCCCCCGTCACCACCCTGCTCGCCGCCGACCAGGCCACCGAAATGACCCGCATCAAAACCATACTTACCGCCCAACCCGGCAACCCCAAACAAGGTCACCTCATCTACCAGCAGCGCTGCCACGCCTGCCATAAACTCTTCAACGAAGGCGGCCTCGCCGGACCCGACCTCACCGGCTATGAACGCAGCAATCTCGACTTCTGGCTCACCGCCATCCTCGCCCCCAACGCCGAAATTCGCGAAGGATTCGGCACCTACATCGCCAAGCAAAAGAACGGTCAGATGCTCATGGGCATGCTCGAAAAGCAAGACGCCACCGGCATTCTCCTGCGCGACATGGCCGGACAAAAACACCTTATCTCCAACAACGACATCGAAACCCTCGACGCCTCCCCCGTCTCCCTCATGCCCGCCGGCCTGATCCAAGGCCTGAGCGACGAAGACCTCCGCCATCTCTTCGCTTACCTCATGAAACCTTAGCGTCCTTGTCCACGCCGTATCCATCCCATCAAGGCCAGCAGCGCCGTGACTGCAGCCATCGCGATGGAAAATACGTCGCCATGTTTCGCATAGAAAGTCATGGGCGGATTTTTCTCCAATGCCACCTCTTTGGGCAAAAACCCTTTGATGAACACACTCCCGGTGTTTGGGTCCTGAAGCTTGTCGGCCTTCGCAATTCTCCCATGGGAATCCACAAAACAACTCACCCCCGTATTGCAGGAACGGGCCATCGGACGACGCAATTCCACGCAACGAAAAATCGCATTGGCGAGATGAACCTCATTCTCGTTGCTCTGCAAGAACCACCCGTCGTTGGTCATGTTCACGATCATTTGTGGTGCGTCCCTCACAAACTTTCTGGCCAGCCTTCCCACCGTATCTTCAAAACAAATCAGCGGAATGATCTGCACTCCACCACCCGCCGGAAACTCCAACTTCAAAGGCTCCGTTGATTCCCCAAAGGCAAAATCGCTCGGCAGAATCCCCCCCAGCAATGCCTCCACCCCCGGCACTCCACGCATCGGCAGATACTCCCCAAACGGCACCAGATGAATCTTCCGGTAGAGCTCGTGATTCTCGAAACTGCCCTGCATCAAAGCCGCTCCGTTGTAACCGGGCTCATTCGGCATCTGAATGTCGGTTCCTGTCAGCAGCGCATACTGATGATCCTCAAACAGCGCGTTGAGAAAATCGAAATGATTCGGATCATGAAACGCATAAGAAAGCGACGTCTCCGGCCAGATTACCAAATCCGGTTTGGAAGTGATCAGACCATACCTCGTCAACTCACCCATCTCCTGATAAATCTGTTCATGGGTCCCGGGCGTCCAGCGCACCACCTGCGGGATGTTCTGCTGCACCACCAGCGTCCGCACCTTCACCGTCTCCCCCGGCTTTTCCGACAATACATTCACCCCAAAGAAAAAGTTGGCAATCACCAGAAACGCCGCAAAGAAGAAATCCAGATGCGGACGCGCCCCCCGCTGACCCGCTTCGATGCGAAACCGCACCACCGTCGTATAACCGATGCACCCCACCAACACCGGCAGGAACGAGAGACCCGTCACCCCGACGAACTCCGCCGTTTGAATCATCGCCAGATGGTGACGCATCGCCACCCCCAGGCCATTCCAGCCAAACCCGGTGAACACCACCCCACGCAGCCACTCACAAGCCACCCACGCCGCCGCGCAAACCAGTCCACAACGAATCGAAGCAAACGACAAACTCACCCACTTGCGTCGCCCCTCATCCCTCGCCTCCTCCAACTTGGGCCTCCCAATCGTCACCGCCAACGCCCCCCAAATCCCCCAATAAACCGACAAGTAAGCGCCCAATCCTAACACCGCCCCCGCCCCCAACAGCTCAGGTCCCCACCCCACCCACGAATGATCCATCGCGCCATGAATCACCCTCGATGAATGCCGCACCCAAGCCAGATTCGGAATAAAAAACGCCAGCCCCGCCAGATACCCCAAGCCAAATCCCCGCCGCCAGGGTTTTTTGTCCTTGGAAGATGAAGAAGAGGCATCCCCCCACCACAACGCAAACAACAGCGGCAGCATCCATACCCACACGACGATGCCCACATTCCAGTTCGGATACGCAAACGTCAGCGTCACCCCACTGACAACCGCTAAAAATGGTCGGAGATATTTCAAGCCGCGTATCCTGCCCGCAAACCCACCCAAGGGCAAGCGAAGGCATCTGCCATTCAAGCCTTCAACCGTGCTTCGCCTCAATGCGCCGATCCAGATCTTCAATCAACGCTTCATCACCGAGACGGGAAATCACATCTTCAAGGAAACCCAGCTCGATCAACCGGCGCGATTCACGATCCGCAATGCCGCGCGCTTTGAGATAAAACAACTCATCCTCGCTGATCGGGGCGCTGGTGGCACCGTGACTGCACTTCACCTGATCCGCATTGATCTCCAGACCGGGCATTGACACCGCCTCACACTCTTCGCTGTTCAACAAGTTGCGACATTTCTGGTAGGCATCGGTGTAATGCGCACCTTCCGCCACCTGTATCAGTCCCGAAAAAATCGAGCGGGAATTATCAGCCAGAGAATTTTTGTAAAGCAGATCACTGAAGCTGTGTGGGGCCAAATGATTCTGCAACGTGCGCATGTCGACCACCTGGTCATTCACCGGGAGAGTCACTGCAAACATCTCGCTGCGCGAATGTTCACCCACCAGATCACTGACGCTTTCGCTGCGCGCAAACGCCGCGCCGAGCTGCAATTGAAGCGCCTGCACTTCAGCATTCTTGCCCACCGACGTCGATGAGATATGCAGCGCATTGGCTTTGTCCGCCATCTCCTGAACATTGATATACTGAATGCGGCTGCTTGGTCCGGCCACCAGATCGGCCACCGCAATGCTCTGCGCATGTTCCTGATTCAATGAGCCGTGATGATCCACCACCGTGACACGCGACTGTTCACCTGCCACAATCAACGTATGCGGGAAAGTCACGGCATTCTCACCACTGACCCAATGATAGATTTCAATCGGAAGTTCCTGCACCGTGTTTTTGGGAACCAAAACCACCGCCCCGGCCTTCACATGAGCCAGATGCAGCGCCGCAAACTTGGTTGAACCAAGAGCCGATTCACGCTTCATCAAATACTGCTCCAGGACATCCCCATGCGTGCGCAGCGCTTCCGCAAATGGAAGGCATTGCACACCAAGCGCCAAAGCGTCGGCCGAAGCATGAACAAGACGATCATTGAGAAACACCAGCTTGGCTCCCAATTTGGAAATCCCTTGCGAGAGCAATACCGCACGCTGCTGATCTTCAGCACCGGCCTCTTTCGCCAGATGCAACCCATCAAGCTGAATGCGCCGGGCATTCGAGTAACGCCAGGTCTCCGTCTTCGCGGCAGGCACGGGTGTCGCCAGATACACCTCCCAAGCACTGCGCACCCGCTGCTGGAACCAGACAGGGGCTTCATTAAGTCGATTAAAATCCGGCTCCAGGTGCAGCTGATCGGCGGATGAAGGAGTTTCCGGTTGTGGCTCGGTAACGGTGGACATGTAAGAGGGAGGCAAAAAAGATAAATGGGTCAGATGTTATGAACTAGCACGGCACGCAGGCAAGCAGGATGGGGTTGGTTAACCAACGGAACCTTCCATCTCCAGATCAATCAGTCGCTTCAGCTCCACGCTGTATTCCATCGGGAATTCGCGCACCAGATCGTTGATGAAACCATTGACGCTAAGGCTCATCGCCTCCGCTTCACTAAGTCCACGCTGCTGCATGTAAAAGATCTGCTCGGAACTTACCTGGCTGACGCTCGCTTCATGCTGCGTCGCGTGTTGGTTGCCCTTCACATTGATCGCCGGATAGGTATCCGTGCGGCTGCTGGTGTTGATCAACAAGGCATCACACTCGGTGTTGTTCTTGCAACCCTTCAGGTGTTTGGGGATCTGCACCAATCCACGATAAGTGGCACGACCTTCACCAATCGAAATGGATTTGGAAATGATGTTGCTCGTCGTGTCATCCGCCGCATGCACCATCTTGGCACCGGTGTCCTGATGCTGACCACTGTTCGCGAGGGCGATGCTGATCACTTCGCCACGCGCACGTTTGCCTTTCATGATCACGCCGGGATACTTCATCGTCAGCCGGCTGCCGATGTTGCAATCAATCCAGCGCACTTCCGCATCTTCCATGGCGATGCCACGTTTGGTCACCAGGTTAAACACGTTGCTGCTCCAGTTTTGCACCGTCACGTATTGGATCTTGGCACCTTTCAAGGCCACCAACTCCACCACCGCGCTGTGCAAGGTTGAAGTCTCAAACTTCGGTGCCGTGCAACCTTCCATATACATCACTTCAGCCCCTTCATCGGCGATGATGAGCGTGCGCTCAAACTGACCGAACTGTTCGGAGTTGATGCGGAAATAAGCCTGTAAAGGATGTTTCACTTTCACGCCCTTCGGAATGTAAATGAACGACCCACCGGAAAACACTGCGCTGTTCAACGCGCTGAATTTGTTGTCGCTGGAGGGGATCACTTTCCCGAACCAGGGCCGGAAAATTTCTGGATACTTCGCCAGGCCTTCAGCACTATTGACGAAGATAACGCCCTGCTCTTCCACTGCCGCCTTGATGTTGGAGTAAGCCGCCTCGGAGTCGTATTGAGCTTCCACGCCAGCAAGGAACTTGCGCTCCTGCTCAGGAATCCCCAAACGGTCGAAGGTGCGCTTCACATCTTCAGGCACGTCATCCCAACTGCGCTTCGGCTTTTCACCGGAGGACAGGTAATAACGGAACTCATCAAACTTGATGTTCTCCAAGTCCTTGGTCGCCCAATGCGTCGGCATCGGTTTGGAGTTGAAAATCTCCAGCCCCTTTTTGCGAAATTCACGCACCCAGTCAGGATCGTTTTTGACGTCGGCAATGTAGTCGACCGTCTTTTCGCCCACGCCGAATCCGGCGTCATACTTGTGCACCTCGGGAAAATAAAAATCCCCAACGGAGTCGACCTTGATGTCGGCGATTTCTTCTTCTTCAGTAGTCATGATCGTATCCAGTTAAGTTTCTATCTCAGGCCACCGCAGCGGCCAGCTCTTCGCGAGCCCATTCGTATCCTTTGGCTTCCAGTTCGAGCGCCAGTTCCGGTCCACCGCTGTGCACAATGCGACCGTCCACCATCACGTGAACGATGTCGGGTTTGATGTAATCCAGCAGACGCTGGTAATGGGTGATGACAAGGAATCCACGTTCCTCAGAACGCATCGCATTTACCCCGCGTGAAACCACTTTCAGCGCATCAATGTCGAGTCCGGAATCGGTCTCATCCATCACCACATACTTGGGTTCCAGCATCATCATTTGCAAAATTTCGTTGCGCTTTTTCTCACCGCCGGAGAATCCTTCATTCACACTGCGGGAGGTAAACGAGCGGTTCATTTCCAACTGATCCATGCGCTGATAAAGTTTCTTGTAATAACCCACCGCATCCAATTCATCGCCCTTTGGCAAACGCGCCTGCAGCGCCGCACGGATGAAGTTCGCATTGCTGACACCTGGGATCTCAAACGGATATTGAAACGCCAGAAACAATCCGGCACGTGACCGCTCATCAACTTCCATCTCCAAGATATCGACTCCATCCATCGTGATGCTGCCACTGTTCACTTCATAATCTTCATGCCCGCAAAGAACTTTGCTCAAGGTGCTTTTGCCGGAACCGTTTGGCCCCATGATGGCGTGAACTTCGCCGGGTTTCACTTCAAGGGTAAATCCGCGCAGAATTTCGCGGCCAGGGATGCTTGCGTGCAGGTTGTCGATTTTAAGACTCATGGTATGGGAAAGAGATAAAGAAAGAAAAGGAGAGTTGAGCGAACTAGGCGTGGGTTTTTTTGGTGCATTCAGGACAGCGACCACGGATCGCCACATCGAGACCGGTCACCGTCACGCCTTCAGGCAGACGCCAAAGTTTTTTGGCCTCAATGACCTCCATCGGCGGTGCATCAATCACCAGCCCGCAGCCCTCACAATGGAAATGCACATGCTCCTGAAGGTTTGCGCAAAACCGCGAGGAAGCCCGCTCAATGTTGACCTGACGGATCAGTGCATGCTCCGTCAGCGTCTCCAAACAATTGTAAACCGTCGCCAGCGAAATGCCCGGGATGCGCTCTTTGGCCCGCATAAAAACTTCGATGGCCGTGGGATGATCGCAGGACTCCTGCAAGACATCCAGCACCTGTCGCCGCTGCGGCGTCATGCGTAGATCAGCCGGCATCGCAGTCTCGTGAGAGGTAGGATCGTTGAGTTTCATGTGAGTGAGGAATGGTGGAAGCCTGAGCCCCTCACTATAAAACGATTCAGAAGACAATCAAGAATGATTCTAAATCTAATCTCTGCAAATAATCTCACTTTCCCAAGCCCCTCCCGCGAATTTCAAATTCCCAATCCCCCTGTTCCCGCTATGCTCACCCCCAAATCATGAAACTTGGACTCATCGGCTGTGGAAAAATGGGCTCGGCATTGCTAAACGGCGTGCTCGCAGCCGGATTGGTCAAACCTGAAGATGTGCTCATCTGCGACGCCTACGCGACCGCCGCCATGCAGCTCAAAAATCGGCATCCTTCCCTTATCGTCGTTTCCGACGCCGCCGAACTCGCCCCCCAGGCCGACGTCGTCATCCTCGCCGTCAAACCCAAGGACATCCGTCCCCTTCTCGAAAACTGCGCCTCCCTCAAAAAATCCCCTCTCTGGCTCTCCATCGCCGCCGGTATCACCCTTAAACAACTGCAGGACTGGTCCGGTCCCAAAGCCCGCGTCATTCGCTCCATGCCCAACACCCCCGCGCAAATCGGCAAAGGTTACAGCGCGTTCGCCAAAGGCAGCACCGCGACCGACTCCGACGCCCAGATCGCCCGCGACCTCCTCGGTGCCGTCGGCCTCGTCGATGAAGTGCCCGAATACCTCCTCGATTCCATCACCGGCCTCAGCGGCAGCGGCCCCGCCTACGTCTTCACCATCATCGAAGCCCTCGCCGATGGCGGCGTCCTCATGGGCCTGCCCCGCGACGCCGCCTTGCGCGCCGCCGCCCAAACCGTTGTCGGTGCCGCCCAGATGGTCATCGACACCGCCCAGCACCCGGCATCCTTGCGTGACGCCGTCACCAGTCCCGGCGGCACCACCATCGCCGGCCTCGAACAACTCGAAAAACACGGCCTCCGCAACGCCCTCCTCCAAGCCGTCCGCAAAGCCACCGAACGCAGCCGCGAACTCGCCGGCTAAAATAAAAGTAGAAGGCCCGTCCCGGGCCTTTCATTTCCTCTCTCCATCCAAGGTCATGTCCGACCTGCTCGCCAGCATCGAAGCCGAAAAGCATCGTGATCGCCAACGCTGGCGCTGGTTCATCATCACCACCGCCATCGGGCTGCTCGTCACTCTTGCCTACGCCTTCCTGCACGACGACCCCCCTCCCGACGACGCAGCCATCACCCCCACCTTCACCCCCGGCGGCGGCCCCCAAAACCCCCTCATCCGCTTCATCGAAGGATCCGAGTCACTGTTAGTCGACTCGGAAATCTCATTTGAGGCCCTCGCTCTCACCATAGGCACTGAAGACGAACAAAAACGCCACCTCGCCAAGAACACCGCCTTTATCAACGCTTGGGACAATCTCATGTTGAGTGATCCCGCCACTTGGCGCTCTCCACTCCAGTTTAGTAGCCTGCAAAGCACCACCGAAAGCGATAACACCTTCCTCATTCGATTGCAGGATATTTCCCGTCTCATCCGCATGAAAGGTCATCTCCTGATTCGTCAAGGTGACCACGTCCAAGCCACCAATCTAGCCCAGCAACTCATCCGCTTCGGCAAAGGCATCACACAAACACAAGGTGGCATCATGTATTGGTTGGTCGGCATAACCCAACAACACTTGGGACTTCAACTTTTGGAGCACAGCCTTGCCACGTGCTCCGATCCACAACCACTACGCGCTGCAAATGACTTCCTTCAAGTTCTCGAACCCTCAGTTCAAGATCTCCAGCTATCGCTGAAAATCTCCCACCTTGATACAAAATCAATGTTGGACCTCTTCCTCGCCCAAAACGCCAATTCACATTGGCAATTAAGAAAAAATCGCACCCTCCGCTTCGAACTCTCTCTTCTCCACCCCTTTCTCGATGCACTTAACGAAAGTGGCCCGGCCATATTAGCCGCCCAACAGCATTATCGTCAGGCTACTGAAGACTGGGATGAACAACCATGGTTCTCTCGTTTCAACCCCAACGCCACAGGCTATGGACGTTCGATGTTTAACATTGCCGCAATAGACCGAGTCGGCACCGGAGCCCTGCACTCGATGACCTATTTTCGCATCACCCGCCTCATGCTCGCTATACGCCGCCACGAACTCGACCACCAAAAACTTCCCTCTTCCCTCACCGAACTGATCCCCGCCTACATTCCTCAAATTCCCCTCGACCCCTTTGACAACCAGCCACTGCGCTGGAACCCCATCACCCAACGTATCTACAGCATCTCAGCCGACCAAGCCGATAACAACGGCTCTTTCAAACAGCCCCTCGCCTTTAAAGGCCCCGACTTCGGCATGTTTTACTGGTGGGGAGCCGAAGCCATCGCGTTTCGCCAAAAAACATTTACTCCACGTTCCAACCCCTGACACGCACATCCCCCCACCCCAGCCCGCACGTATCACCCCTGATGCACACCCAAACCATCTGGGTCCTCGGCGATCAACTCTCGCCCAACAACGCCGCCCTCACCGCCGCCGATCCCGCATCGGCCGTGGTGCTCATGATCGAATCCAAAGCCCGCGGAGCCCTTCGACACTATCACAAAAAGAAGCTCCTCCTCGTCTACTCCGCCATGCGCCATTTCGCCAACGATCTGCGTCAGGCCGGATGGACCGTCGACTACCACCTTCTCACCGACACCCCCGACTTCGAATCCGGCCTCAAACGCCACCTCGAAACCCATCACCCCACCTCCATCCAGCTCACCGAACCCAACTCCTTCATCGAAACCACCGCCCTCAAAAAACTCGCACGCAAACTCAACACCGACCTCACCCTCCTCCCCACCCAACAATTCCTCTGCCCTCGCGCCGACTTCCTCGCCTGGGCCAGCCCACGCAAACGCCTGCTCATGGAGGATCACTACCGCCGCCTGCGCAAACAAACCTGCTACCTCATGCAGAAAAATGGCGAACCCGTCGGCGGCCAGTGGAACTTCGATCACGACAATCGCAAAACCTTCTCCGACTGGCACAAAGCCGGACGCCCCACCACCCCCATCCCCGCCCTCAAACCCGACACCATCACCCGCGAAGTCGCCGCGCTCATCGACACCGAATTCGCCGACAACCCCGGCACCACCGAAAATTTCTCCCTCCCCGTCGACCGCCACCACGCTCTGAAGTGGCTCGACAACTTCATCACCCACCGCCTCCCCACCTTCGGCGACTACGAAGACCTCATGGTCAGCACCGAACCCGTCCTCTTCCACTCCCTCATCTCCCCCCTCATCAACCTCGGCCTCCTCACCCCCCAGGAATGCGCCGAAAAAGCCATCACCGCTTATGAAAACGGCCACGCCCCCCTCCCCGCCGTCGAAGGTTTCGTCCGCCAGATCATCGGCTGGCGCGAATACATCAACGGCATCTACTGGCTGCGCGGACCAGACTACGCCAAAGAAAACGCCCTCCACGCCCACCGCCCCCTCCCCGACTGGTTCTACCACGGCAACGTCCCCATGAGCTGCCTCAACCACGTCCTCCATCAAGTCATCGACACCGGCTGGAACCACCACATCCAGCGCCTCATGATCCTCGGCAACTTCTGCCTCCTCGCAGGAATCCGCCCCGACCAAACCCTGCGTTGGTTCACCGAAATGTATGTCGACGCCAACGAATGGGTCATGGCCGCCAATGTCGTCGGCATGATCTGCCACGCCGATGGCGGACTCATCACCACCAAACCCTACGCCGCAGGCTCTGCTTACATCAACCGCATGAGCGATTATTGCCCCTCCTGCCAGTTCGACCCCAAACTCAAAACCGGCCCCCAAGCCTGCCCCTTCAACTACCTCTACTGGAATTTCTACGACCAACACGCCGACCGCTTCAACAACAACCCCCGCACCAGCATGCCCGTCAAAAACTGGCTCAAACGCCCCCCAAAAGACCAGCAGGCCGTGCGCGACTCCGCCACCACCTTCCTCAAAACCTGGGTCCCTGTCCCCGAATGACCACCAAGAAAATCAAACCACCCAAAGACCCCTGGCTCCACTGGTTCAAAACCCAACGCTGGAAACCCTTCCCCTTCCAGCAACAAACCTGGAGCGCCTATCTCAACGGCAAAAGCGGCCTCGTCCACGCCCCCACCGGCCTCGGCAAAACCTACGCCGTCTGGGGCGGCCCTATCCTCGACTGGCTCCAGCAAAACCCCGACCCCACCACCTGGCCCAAAATTTCCTCCCCCGAACCCCTCCGCGTCCTCTGGATCACCCCCCTCCGCGCCTTGGCCAACGACACCGTCGAATCCCTCCAACTGCCCATTCGCGACCTCCGCCTCCCCTGGACCGTCGAACTCCGCACCGGCGACACCAAATCCGCCGCCCGCCAACGCCAGCGCAAACACTTCCCCACCTGCCTCGTCACCACTCCCGAAAGCCTCTCCCTCCTCCTCAGCTACCCCGACCTCCGGGAAAAATTCGCCACCCTGCAAGCCGTCATCATCGACGAGTGGCACGAACTCCTCAGCTCCAAACGTGGCGTCCAAACCGAACTCTGCCTCGCCCGCCTGCGCCGCTGGCAACCCAACCTCCGCACCTGGGGCCTCTCCGCCACCCTCGGAAACCTCCCCCAAGCCCTCGAAGTCCTCACTGGCCCCAACCTCCCCCCCGAAAAAACCACCCTCATCTCCGCCCAAATCCCCAAAAAATTCGAGCTAAAAACCCTCCTCCCCACCCGCACCGAGTCCTTCCCCTGGTCCGGCCACGTCGGCCTCCACCTTCTCAAAAACGTCATCGCCCAAATCGAAAAAAAACAAACCACCCTCCTCTTCACCAACACCCGCTCCCAATCCGAAATCTGGTTCCAGGCCCTCCTTAACGCCCGACCCGATTGGGCCGACAAAATCGCCCTCCACCACGGCTCCATCGACCGCTCCGAACGCGAAAAAACCGAAATCCGCCTCCGCTCCGGCGACATCCTCTGCGTCGTCTGCACCGGCAGCCTCGACCTCGGCGTCGACTTCTCCCCCGTCGAACAAGTCATCCAAATCGGCGGCCCCAAAGGCATCGCCCGCCTCCTCCAGCGCGCCGGGCGCAGCGGCCACCAGCCCGGTGCCACCAGCCGCATCTTCTGCGTCCCCGCCCACGCCATGGAACTCGTCGAATTCGCCGCCATCCGCGACGCCATCAGCCTCGGCCAAATCGAATCACGCGACCCCCTCACCGCCCCCCTCGACCTCCTCGCCCAGCACCTCGTCACCCTCGCCCTTGGCGGCGGTTTTACCGAACCCGAAACCCTCGCCGAAATCCGCAGCACCCACGCCTACCGCCACCTCAGCGACCGCGACTGGCAATGGACCCTCGACTTCGTCGTCCGCGGCGGCAACGCCCTGCGCGCCTACCCTCAATTCAAACGCGTCCAAAAAAACACCGACGGCCTCCACCTCGTCACCGAACCCCACATCGCCCGCTTCCACCGCATGTCCGTCGGCACCATCACCAGCGACGCCATGATCACCGTCAAACTCCAAAACGGTGCCTACCTCGGCAGCCTCGAAGAATCCTTCATCGCCCGGCTCAAACCCGGCGACCCCTTCTCCTTCGCCGGCCACCGCGTCGAACTCGTCCGCGTTCGCGACATGGCCGCCATCGTGCGCCGTTCCCAAAAAGCCTCCCGCCTCGTCCCCCAGTGGATGGGCGGACACATGCCCCTCTCCTCCCAGCTCGCCACCGCCGTCCGCGCCAAACTCGCCGAAGCCCGCCTCGGCCACTTCCACGGACCCGAAATGACCTCCGTCAAACCCGTCCTCGAACTCCAGGCCCGCGACTCCCTCATCCCCAATCCCGACGAACTCCTCATCGAATCCGCCCACACCCGCGAAGGCCACCACTACTTCATCTACCCCTTCGCCGGTCGACTCGCCCACGAAGGCCTCGCCTCCCTCACCGCCTTCCGCCTCAGCCGCGATGCCCCCCGTTCCATCACCCTCACCATGAACGACTACGGCTTCTGCATGACCACCCCCACCCCCGTCGAACTCGACCCATCCGGCTGGCAAAACCTCCTCTCACCCGACCACCTCCTTGATGACCTCCTCGCCTGCCTCAACTCCGGCGAACTCACCAAACGCAAATTCCGCGAAATCGCCCGCATCGCCGGCCTCATCTTTCAAGGCTACCCCGGAGCCAGCAAAAGCACCCGCCAGATCCAAGCCTCCAGCGGCCTCTTCTTCGACGTCTTCACCCGCTACGACCCCGACAACCTCCTCCTCAACCAGGCCCGCCGCGAAGTCCTCCAATACCAGCTCGACGAACACCGCCTTACCCAAACCCTGCGCGCCATCCAGACCATGAAAGTCATCCCCATCCCCACCGAACGCCTCACCCCCCTCTCCTTCCCCTTGTGGACCATGTGGATCCAAGGTCAAGTCAGCACCGAAGCCTGGTCCGACCGCGTCCGCCGCATGGCCGAACAACTCGAATCCACTTCATAAAACTCAATCTCAAATCTCAAATTTGAAATCTTTATCCATCACTTGGGCGAACGAAACCCTCCATCTTTTCCCCGAGCGCGCCCTCTGGTGGCCCCGCCAATCCACCCTCTTCATCACCGACCCCCACTTCGGCAAAGCCGCCACCTTCCGCCACGCCGGCATCCCCATCTGCGAATCCTCCCACGACGCCGACCTCCTCCGCCTCACTCACATCCTCAACCAAACCAACGCCCAACACCTCATCATCCTCGGCGACTTCCTCCACGCCCGCACCGGCAACAACCCCACCCCCCTTGCCGCCCTCCCCCAATGGCGCGCCACCTGTCCCGGCCTCCCCATCCCCCTCATCCCCGGCAATCACGACCGCCACGCCGGTCCCCCCGCCCAATCCCTCAACATCGAACTCGTCCACGGCCCCTGGCCCCTCCCTCCCTTCACCTGCTGCCACGAGCCCGAATCCCTCCCCGACCACTTCACCCTTGCCGGTCACCTCCATCCCGCCCATCGTCTCAGCACCAATAACAGCAGCCTCACCGCCCCCTGTTTTCATCTAAGTCAAAACCTCCTGATTCTCCCCGCCTTCGGCACCTTCACCGGCACCAGCCGCATCCACCCCAAACCCGGCGACAAGATCTACCTCGTCGGCCCCACCGAAGTCCTCCAAATCCCCACCCGCTAACTCCTTCCCAAGGAAAGGCGATCTCCAGATCGCCTCTATCTATCGGGCCACGGATGTCTCATCGGTCTCTCTTCATCAGTCCATCGGACCACCGACGTTCCGTCGGTCTCAGAGCCCCACTTCCCCAACGTGACAAAACCGTCGACCACCCCCCATTGACCGTAGCCCAGTCACCCCCTCATTAAAGGTTCGCCAACGCCAACCTTCCCCATACCATGGTCATCGACCTCAGCTCCAAGCTGCACCACCCGGTCTCCCGCCAGCTCTACAAAGCCGCCGCCCCCCTCGTCGAACGCAGCCTCCACATCCGCGGCTTCAACGACCTCTACGAACGCACCCGGCTATCCGTCAACGCCCAGCCCGACACCCCCGCCCCCTTCGCCTGGTTCACCGCAGCCCTCCAGCAACTCAAAGTCCGCTGCGACCTCGACACCCCAAAAAACTTCACCATCCCCCAAGGCCCCCTCATCGTCGTCTCCAACCACCCCTTCGGCCTCCTCGACCCCCTCATCCTCGGTCACTACCTCTCGCAGCACCGCCCCGACCTGCGCATCATGACCAACTTCCTCCTCAACGAACTCGAAGACATCCGGCCCCTCATCGTCCCCGTCGACCCCTTCCACCACCCCGACAGCCCCCAGCGCAACCTCCGCCCCATCAAAGAATGCCTGCGCCATCTCAAAAAAAACCACGGCGCCCTCGCCATCTTCCCCAGCGGCGAAGTCGCCCACTACCAACCCGGCCACGGCATCCAGGAATGCCCCTGGAGTGATCACGTCGGCGCCCTCGCCCGACGCTCCGAAGCCGCCGTTCTCCCCGTTTATTTCAAAGGCCGCAACAGCGTCCTTTTCCAAACCGCCGGCATCCTTCATCCCCGCCTGCGCACCAGCCTTCTCCTTCGCGAACTCTTCGACCGCAGCCGCCACCCTGTCACCATGCGCATCGGCCGCCCCATCCCCTACTCCCGACTCAAACACTTCGACAACGACACCTCCCTCACCCGCTACCTCCGCCTCCAAACCCTCGTCCTCGGCCAACCCAACCTCCCCAAAAAATCCGCCCCCTCCGTCGCCTTCTCAACCCCTTCTCCCTCACCCAACACCCCCAGCACCCTCACCCGCGAAGTCGCCGCCCTCCCCCCACCCCTCGCCCAGCAGGGCCACCTCGCCGTCCACATCGCCACCGCCTCACAAATCCCCCACCTCCTCCAGGAAATCGGTCGCTGCCGCGAACTCACCTTCCGCACCGTCGGCGAAGGCACCGGCAACGCCATTGACCTCGACCGCTTCGATCCCCACTACCTCCACCTCTTCCTCTGGGACCACCAAAACCAGACCCTCGCCGGAGCCTACCGCATCGGCCGCTGCGACCAACTCCTCCGCGCCCACGGCAAAAAAGGCCTCTACACCCACACCCTCTTCAAATACAAAAACGCCTTCACCGACGGACTCCACAACGCCCTCGAACTCGGTCGCTCCTTCATTCTCCCCACCTATCAACGCAACCCCGCCGCCCTCCCCCTCCTCTGGAAAGGCGTCTTCACCTGGATCTCCCAACATCCCCAATACCGACGCCTCTTCGGCCCCGTCACCATCAGCCAGGACTACCAGCAGCTCTCCAAACGCCTCATGGTCTCCTTCCTCACCCACCACCGCGCCGACCCCACCCTCACCCCCCACATCCGCCCAAGAAAACCCTTCCACAAAAAAGGCAGCAAAAAACTCCTGCGCGAATTCATCTCCGCCGACCTCCGCGAAGTCGACGATTTCTCCGCCGTCATCGCCAGTCTTGAAGCCGACGGCAAAGGCCTCCCCATCCTCCTCAAACACTACCTCCGTCTCAACGGCACCCTCCTCAGCTTCAACGTCGACAAATCCTTCTCCAACTGCCTCGACGGCCTCATCCACGTCGACCTCCTCAACGTCGAACCCCGCCTCATCACCAAATACCTCGGCCCCACCGCCGCCACCCAATACCTTGCTCATCATCAATCCCCCATCTAAGAACATCTGAGTTCGTCTGCGCCCATCTGAGTCAAAAGACCCACCAACCGAAACCAACGCCCTCCGCGTGACGAATCAAGAAAGTGACACCCATTCACCCATCTTGACCCCGTCACCACCACCATGACCACCCGCACCCTCGGCAAAACCGGCCCCACCGTCTCCACCCTCGGCCTCGGCTGCATGGGCATGACCGACCACTACGGCCCCGCCGACCGCACCACCAGCCTCGCCACCCTCCACGCCGCCATCGACGCCGGCATCACCCTGCTCGACACCGCCGACTTCTACGGCGCCGGCCACAACGAACTCCTCCTCCGCGAAATCCTCGCCACCACCCCACGCGAAAAACTCATCATCAGCGGCAAATTCGGCGCCATGCGCGACCCCTCCGGCGGCTGGGGCCCCATCGACGCCCGCCCCGCCTTCATGCGCCACTCCCTCGCCCAATCCCTCCAGCGCCTCAACATTGACCATATCGACATCTACCGCCCCGTCCGCCTCGACCCCAACGTCCCCATCGAAGAGACCATCACCGCCCTCGCCACCATGGTCAAAAAAGGCTACATCCGCCACATCGGCCTCTCCGAAGTCAGCGCCGACACCATCCGCCGCGCCCACGCCATCCATCCCATCTGCGACGTCCAGCTCGAATACTCCCTCCTCACCCGGGGTGCCGAAGACACCATCATCCCCACCTGCCGCGAACTCGGCATCGGCATCACCGCCTACGGCACCCTCTCCCGCGGCCTCCTCAGCGGCCACTTCGACCCCACCGCCCTCACACCGCGCGACTTCCGCAGCGTCAGCCCGAGATTCCGCGCCGCCAATCTCGAAAAAAACCTCCAGCTCGTCGAATCCCTCCGCCCCCTTGCCGAGCAACACAACGCCACCATCGCCCAGCTTGCCATCGCCTGGGTCCTCGCCAGCGGCGACGACATCATCCCCATCATCGGCGCCCGCACCCCCACCCAACTGCAAGAAATCCTCGGCTCCCTCACCCTCCCTCTAAGCTGGACCGACCTCCCCGACATCGAGCAAGCCATCCCCAAAAACGCCGCCTCCGGCGAACGCTACCCCCTCGCCATGCTCCGCGACATGGACAGCGAACGCCCCACTCCCCAGGGTTAGAATCACAAACACCTTCCCTAACAAAGGCACCTACACTCCCGCCAATCGTTCCTTGATCGCTTCCCTCACAATTTTCGAATACGAATTCTTGGCAGGAAGATTCTGCGGCGAAGAAAATGCCAGCGCGAGTTGATCATGCGTTGTCGTGAACGAAGATCCCTGCACCAGAGGAAAAGGGGAAACGCTCGACGATTCGTCTATGGAATAGTCTTGAAAGGTAATCGACCCCGGCTGCAACGCATACTCCGCAAGTTTGTTCCCCAACCGCTCATAAATTCTCCTTAGCACCGGAGTTGGACAGATAAAAAACAATCCCTTTTTGCATTGCTCTTCCACCCGCAGAAGATGCCCTTTGGTGATCAACTGCGGGAGAATGCGTTTGTTGACATTCTCCCAATTGAAGTTGGACGACTTCCCCTCCAACGGCGCCGCAAACCCCTCGATCCCACTCCCCTGATGCAGCGATTGTAACTCCCAACTCTGTCTCCGATAGCTTCCTGTCGTATCAATGGTTTGCACCTCAACCGCAACAAACTCCAGCAACTCTCCCCCACCATCAACATGGGCGATGATCCAATCAAAAGAGTAGGTTGAACCGCGCGACTGAACCTTAAGTTCCTTGCCCAGCCGCTGACCAAAAGGAATAGCGGCACCACCCGAAGGCAACCCACCGGTCAGATTCGTCACCATTGGAACAGTCGGCCCGAATGCCGTCAAACAAACCTGCCACAACACCTGATACTCATTCGCGTAAAGTCGCTGCGGACAACAAATGACAGCCGACTTGTCTTTAGAAGCCGAGGCCGTGCACAACCCTGATGCCATCCCGTCACTAAAATTTTTTCTGCATGGCAACGAAATGAAAGGGCACTTCCGACTTCGAACTGCAGCTCCGAACCCTTCAGCCGTTGGCGAGACACCAAAAAGCTCATTTACTTTAAGCGGCACAACTGCTTTTCCCCCTCACTTCAAGATGAGACTTCATCGTTTCGGCAATCGCCCTGGCCAACAACACCGGCACGGCATTGCCAACTTGCTCAAACTGAGATCCCCGGTTGCCCTTAAACCTGTAGTAGTCCGGGAAACTTTGAATCCGCGCCGCTTCACGCACAGAAAACGCACGCGCCTGGTCTGGATGGAAGACCGCCCCCCAATGAGGGTCGCACTTGGTCAACATCGTGCACGCCAGCGAATCCCAAGCCAGCCTTCCATACCGCTTGGTATGGTCAGACCTCCGGGCCTTTTTCATCCCTTCCGGCAACAACTCAAACGGAATATTGGTCCAGGCACCCCCGGCAGGGATATGCCTCAATCGCTCTAAATTGATTGGCGAAAGTTTGTTCGACGTATGATTGAACAACTTCTCAGTTCCCATTCGTAGTTCAGCCGCATACTTGCTGATCTCACGGCGTTTCCCATACGGCATCTCCTCAGCACCGCCACCCGCCTCAATCATCGGCAAATCCGAAATCGCATCCCTGAGCGTCACCGCAGGCTCCAGCATCAAAGAATCCAACGGTCTCAATCGGGTGGTCAGCGTTGAACCTCCGGTGAAGTTCGCCAGTGCCTCATGAAAATGAGTGGGCTCCGGGTGCACCAAACCGGGCGATAGCGACGCAAGAAAAATCAAACGGAAGCGATTCTGCGGCACACCAAAATGCGCCGCCAACATGATCCGACAACTCGTCTTATAACCCCGATCAGTCAGCTCCCGCAAAATCGTTTCTACCACACGCCCTCCGCCAAGCGAAAGCATCCCAGGCACGTTCTCAATCAACAGAGTTCTCGGAGCAAATTCGTCAACAAACCTCAGGTAATGCCGAAACATCGAGTTGCGGGGATCATCAAGTATCCGGTCCGGCGCATAAATGGAAAAGCCCTGACACGGTGGACCGCCCAAAATACAATCCAACTCTCCTTTCTGTAACCCAAGCTTGTGCCGCACACTCTCAGGGTCCTGGTTTTCAATCGGACCGTGCGTGGCCCAAGTATCCCGATGATTCAGTCGAAACGTTTCGACAGCGTTCTCGTTAAAATCATTGGAATATAGACAATTGAACCCCGCCTGGCGAAAGCCCTCGGTAATTCCACCGGCACCAGCAAACAGATCAATTGTATTCAAGTCTCCCATATCTAGATTTCAATCCTGACACGCCCTCGTCCAAAAACAATCGATTGTTGTTCATTTGAATACTTTTTACCGACATCTTTGACTTGGAACAAAGTGACACTATCTAAACGACATCCCGATTCACACCATAAAATTCACCGAGAATTGCCTACCCTTCCCCCACCCGCAACACCGCCCCCGTGTCCGCGCTCGTCACCATCGCCGCATAACGCTCCAACCACCCACCCCGCACCTTCGGCTCCGGCTTCTTCCACGCCAATCTCCTCCGCTCCAACTCCCCCTCCTCCACACACAGCCTAATTCCCCGCGCCGGAATATCGATCTCAATCAAATCCCCTGCTTCCACCAACGCAATCGGCCCGCCCGCCGCCGCCTCCGGCGACACATGACCAATCGCACCCCCACGCGTCGCTCCCGAGAACCGACCGTCCGTGATCAGCGCCACCGATTCCGCCAAACCCCGACCCGCAATCGCCGATGTCGGTGCCAGCATCTCCTGCATCCCCGGTCCCCCACGCGGCCCCTCATACCGAATGATGACCACATCCCCCGCCTTCACCTTCCCCACCAAAATCCCCACGCTTGCTTCTTCCTGCGACTCAAAAATCACCGCCGGACCCGTAAACTTCATCATCGTCTCAGCCACTCCCGCCGCCTTCACCACACAACCTTGCGGCGCCAGATTCCCAAACAACACCGCCAAACCACCCCTCGGCGAATGCGCATTCTCTATCGACCGGATCACATCCGCATCCCTCACCTCCGCCCCCTCAATCACCTCACCCAACGTCTTTCCCGACACGGTCTTCGCATTCAAATGCAACACCCCCTCCTTCCGACTCACCTCCCTCAAAATCGCCGAAATTCCCCCGGCCCGGTCGATGTCCTCCATGTGATATTTCCCCGAAGGTGCCACCTTGCATAAATGCGGCACCCGCTCCGCAATCGCGTTAAAATCCTCCATCGACAAGCGCACCCCCGCCTCGTGCGCCACCGCCAGCGAATGCAAAATCGTGTTCGATGATCCCCCATCGCCATGTCCAAAGCCAATGCGTTATCAAACGCCTCGCGGGTTAAGATATCCGAAGGCCGCACGTTCTCCCGCACCAATCTCACCACCGCCCGACCCGCCTCTTCAAACAATCGGTCCCGACCCGCATCCGTCGCTAAAATCGACCCGTTTCCCGGCAACGCCAACCCCAGCGCCTCGCACAAACAGTTCATCGAATTCGCCGTGAACATCCCCGAACACGAACCACAAGTCGGACACGCATTCATCTCAATCTCCCGCAGCTTCCCCTCATCGATTCTGTTCGCCGACAACTGCCCCACCGCCTCAAACACCGACGCCAGATCAAGCGCCTTCCCCGTCACCGGATCCACCCCCGCCTTCATCGGCCCCCCCGAAACAAACACCGCCGGAATGTTCACCCGCGCCACCGCCATCATCATGCCCGGCACAATCTTGTCGCAATTCGGAATGCACACCACCCCGTCAAAACAATGCGCCCGCAACATCGTCTCCACCGAATCCGCAATCAACTCACGCGACGCCAAAGAATACTTCATCCCCCCATGCCCCATCGCAATCCCATCATCCACGCCGATCGTGTTGAACTCAAACGGCACCCCGCCCGCTGCCCTCACCGCCGCCCTCACCTTCCTGCCCACCACGTCCAGGTGAGCATGACCAGGAATGATCTGCACAAACGAATTCGCAATCGCAATGAACGGCTTGTCAAAATCCTCATCCGACTCAATCACCCCCGTCGCACGCAACAAACTCCGATGCGGAGCCCGCTGACTCCCCTTCTTGATGGTATCACTGTTCAACTTTTTCATCCCCCATCCTCCCTGAAAATCGACCATAACAAAAATACCCATCTGGTCGCGATATGATACTTTTTCAGTATGGACTACTCCCTGCGCGAACTTGAATGTTTCACCGCCGTCGCCGAAGAACTTTCCTTCACCCGCGCCGCCCGTCGACTTAACCTTGCCCAACCTCCGCTATCCCGGCACATCCGCACCCTCGAAGAAAAACTCGGAACCCAACTCTTCGACCGCGAATCCCGCACCGTCACCATCACCACCGCCGGCAACCTCTTCTATGAAGAAACCCGCGGCATCCTCCCCCAACTCACCCGCGCCGCCGAACTCGCCCGCCGCGCCGCCCAAGGCGAAACCGCCCGCCTCCGACTCGGCTTCGTCAGCGCCGTGCTCAATGCCGACCTCGTCGACACCTTCCGCCGTTTCCGCGAGACCCACCCCAGCACCCAAATCATCCTCCACGACATCCCCCCCTCCGAACAACTCCGCGCCATCGCCCAGGGCAAACTCGACGGCGGTTTCATCGGCCTCCCTCCCAACACCCCCTCCCCCGGCATCCAGTTCATCACTTGGCACAAGGAACCCCTCATCGCCCTCGTCCCCTCAGGTCATCCCCTCACCACTCACAAACGCCTCGCCCTCGCCGACCTCGCCAAAGAAAACTTCATCGCCGTCGCCGCCTCCGCCGCCCCGGCCTTCAGCACCTTCGTTCAAGAAAAATGCCGCAAAGCCGGCTTCCGCCCACGCATCATCCTCGAATCCCCACGCGCCCAAGCCGTTGCCGTCATGGTCGCCGCCGGCTCCGGCATCGCCCTCCTCCCCCAATCCATCGCCCACCTCATGGGCCCCGCTGTCATCGCCATCCCCCTTAAAGAAAAACCCACCATCGCCCACGTCTTCGCCCATCGAACCGGAAAGGCCGCTCAGCCCATGCAGCACTTTCTCAAGGCGCTCGGTTAAATTTGTGCCATGACTTCATCCAACAAACAGCGCCGCCATGCCCAGTCACTACTCGACCGACCGCAAGATCAACTGCGACCAATTCGTCGACCTTCTGCAACGTTCCACCCTTGCAGAACGACGCCCTGTCGACGACCCGGCATGCATCCAAGCCATGCTTGATCACGCCGACTTGCTGTGCACCGCGTGGGACGACGACCGATTGATCGGCATCGCACGCTCCGTCACCGATTTCCACTTTTGCTGTTACCTATCGGATCTCGCCGTGGACAAAAACTATCAACGAACTGGCATCGGCAAACAACTCATCCGACTGACCATGTCAATGCTCGGTCCCAAAGCCAAGTTGATCCTGCTATCAGCCCCACAAGCCACCGGCTACTATCCCAAAATTGGCTTCCAATCTCATCCGTCCGCCTGGATCATCGAATCAACCCGACCCTTGTGATAAAACTCATGATCGAAGGGTCTTCCGGGCTTTTGGAGTGCGACGATCTTCGGCGCTTTGGACTCGCCTGGATGGCAACCGGTAAGAGATAGACCGTGTCCACATCTCACCAAACTTCAAAAGCAGTGCCGAGCACCGCACTCCACACCAGCCAGCGATCAAAACACCCATCCAGTTCCTCCTTGACCCTTTCACCTGCCCCCACAACCTTTCCGGGTCATGGCAGCCGCTCCACCAACTACCGCCCCAATCCTTACTCTTTCCGGCGGCACCCAGCTCAGCAAAACTCTGGAGCTCGACCAACCCTTTCATATCGGCTCCGCCCGCGGTGCCCAGTTCCGCATTCCTCACCCCTCCCTCCAACCCCAACACGCCACCCTCACTTGGAACGGACGCTTCACCCGCATCGAAAGCGCTGAACCCAACGCTCCCATCGTCCTCCACGGTCAGCCGCTCAAGGCTCCCACCAATCTCCGCAGCGGCGACATCATCCGCGTCGGTGATTTCGAATTCCATTACCACGCCCCCAAAACTTCTTCCGCCAACGCCGCCGACTCATCCTCCGGACTCACTGTTCCCCTGCGCGGCAAAACAGTCAGCGAGATCCCCCTCGAATCCGGCCTCACCTTCGGTAGCGGTTCGGAAGCCCACGTCCATCTCGACGACGACACCCTCCTCCCCATTCACGCCGTCCTCGAAAAGGCTCCCGATGGCTACACCCTGATCGACAAAGGTGGTTCCGGCCTCCTCGCCAACGGCCGCTACTTCGAACGCCACCCCCTGCTCATCGGCGACCGCATCGACTTCGGCCCGGAATACGCCTTCACCTGCGAAGGCTGGGCCCTCCGCCGCATCCCCCTGCAAAACGGCTGCGCCCTCACCGCTCAAAACATCCACGTCAAAAGCGCCGCCCGCCACCTCCTTCACAATGCCGGATTCGCCGCTGCCGCTGGAGAATTCATCGGCATCATCGGCCCTTCCGGTGCCGGCAAAACTACCCTTCTGCGCACCCTCTGCGGCCTCACCCCCCTCACCGAAGGAACCATCCAGCTCAATCAAACCCGCACCTCCAGCCTCGAAGATCCCGCCCGCTACTTCGGCTACGTCCCCCAAAAAGAAATCATCCACCTCGAACTCACCGGTCGCCAGGCCCTTCGCTACGCCGCCGCCCTCCGCCTCCCCGCCCGCGCCCCCCAACTCGAAATCGACAAACTGATTGCCCGCCTCGCCCGCCAGCTAGGTCTTAGCGACCACCTCGACACCCCGGCCAAACGACTTTCCGGCGGCCAGTTGAAACGGCTTAGCGTCGCCGTCGAAATGCTCAGCCGGCCCCCGCTGTTGCTCCTCGACGAACCCACTTCCGGACTCGACCCCGAATCCGAAGCCCAGCTGATGCGCCAGTTGCGCGACCTCACCGCCACCGGCTGCACGGTCATCTGCGCCACCCACTTGATGGAAAATGTCCATCTCATGGACAGCGTGGAGATCCTCAGCGCCTCCGTTCAGCATGGCGAAGCCGGCACCACCGTCTTTCGTGGTCGACCCAGCGCTGCGCGCGATTTTTTCAAAGCCAAAGACCTCACCGCCATCTATCCCCGACTTCAAGAGCGCAAACCCTCCCAGTGGCGCAGCGACTACGAAACCCACACCCAGCAATCCGCCACCGCCCCCAAACCTCCCGCTGAACCGGTTGCTCCCCCACCCCGACCCAGCCATCGCCGCCGCCCTGCCCTGCCCATCCTTTTGCACCGCCAGTGGGACATTCTTCGTTCCGACACCAAAAACCTCCTCCTTCTCCTCGGCCAGCCCCTATTGATCGGCCTCTTGCTCGCCCTCGCCGCAGGCACCTCCCCCGACCAAGTCGCCACCCAACTCTTCCTCGCCTGCATCGCCACCTTCTGGATGGCCTGTGGCAACGCCGCCCCTGAAATCGTTAGAGAAAGGGCCATCTTCGAACGCGAACGCTTCGCCGGGCTGCGCATCCACCATTACCTCAGCGCCAAATTCCTCTGGCTCAGCGCCACCTCCCTCGCCCAATCCCTCCTCTTATATACCATCCTCAAACTTTTCGGTGGCATCGCCGGCTCTGTCCTCTGGCAGCTCACCGCCCTCGCCGCCACCACCCTCGCCGCCACCGGCATCGGCCTGCTCATCTCCTCCTGGTCACGCAACGTTTTGCAAGCCGTCCTTCTCGTCCCGGTTTTCACCATCCCCCAAATTCTCTTTTCCGGTTATGTCTTCAAACTCGAAGACTGGCATGATCGACCCGCCCCCCGGGTCCTCAGCCGCACCTTCCCCGGCTTCGCCTCCCAACGGCTCGTCGACACCAGCCTTCTCTGGCAACAACCCATCGGCAACTACGACGAACTCGACCAGGCCGGTCATCTCACCTCCTACGAAAACCTCGCCACCGCCCTGCGCCCCACCCGTTCCTGGCTCGGAATCCAACCCGACGCCCCCTATCAATTTGAAGAATCCCAACTCTACAGTGCCGTCCGGGGCCTGCCCATGCGCACTCGCGAAGGCACTTGGAATCCCGAAAGTCCCGTCAAGTTCCGCCTCGGCGCCACTTATGCATGGAGCCATCCCGCCATCCACGCCATCATCATTCTGCTCCTCTGGACCACCCTCACCTGCCTCGGTTCCTACTTCTTCCTCCGTCAGCAAAGGGAATAAAATAGTAGAAGGTCCGTCCCGGGCCTTGCATTCATCCAACCCCCAAGGCTCGGGACGAGCCTTCTACTTTCAGAGGGACCGCGAAGTTGCACTTCGCTTCATGATTTATCCTTTATCCTTTCCTCAAAATCCCACCACCCGGCCCTTCCGCCCTTCAAACCACACCGACCCCTCGTAACCAACACCCCTCGCCACTGCCATCGCCTCCGCAAAATTCGCTCCCACTTCTTCCGGCTTGTGGGCATCCGAGTTGATCAACAACGGCACCCCCGCCTCAAAAGCCAGTTCCACAAACCCCACCGCCGGATACAACTCCTGGGCATCCTTACGCAATCCCGCGGTATTGATCTCATACGCGGTGCCCGTATCCGCCAGCGCCTGCACCACCGGCTCATAGAAGCGCCGCAAATCGCCCTCCGGTCGATGCCCGAACTTCTTCGGCAGATCCGGGTGCCCGACAAAATCAAACAATCGCGAGCGGATCATTTTCTCATACACCTCAAAATACCGCGACCACACCTCCTCCACCCCACACTCCGCAAACTTCGACAAATGTTTCGGATTGTCCACATCCCACCCCGGAGCCAGGTAATGCACACTGCCAATCAAGTAATCAAAATTCGCTTTCGTCGACAGTTCCTCAATCCACGCCTCCCCTCCCTCAAGAAAATCCACCTCCAGCCCTAACCGGATCGGCAAATCGGGAAATTCCGCCCTCGCCTCGTCCACCATTTCCAGATACCGGGGAAAATCCTCCCACCCCATGCGCCAGTCATCAAAATACTCCCGCATCGGACTATGATCCGACAGCCCCAGTTCCGGTAACCCCAACCGTTTCGCCGCCTCCGCATAATCGCGTGGAAGTCCCTCAGCATGATGGCAAAGCGGCGTATGGGTGTGGTAGTCCGGCGGCATAAAGTGAAAAAGTTTAAAAAAATCTTGAACGTCCAACCCTCATTCGGCTAGTTTGAGGCACATGATCAAGAAAATATCGCTTCTTTTAGGTTTGATCGCAGCCCTGCCTGCGAGCTCTTTCGCTTGGGTTGGTGGCCCCTTTGACGGAGGCACCCACGGTCAGCTTCTTGATGATCGCGGCATTTATCAGGCCGCTTTCCGCATGAAAAATGGTTCAGGTTTCATGCAGTTCGGCGTGAATGTTGATCTTGGTCCCTCGATCAACACGGCAACCACCGGTTCGAGCACCGCGCTTTCCACCACGATCGGCAGTTATCTCAACCGTTCCATCGTCTACTACAAAGGAGTTACTTTCTTTGGCAATGCCACCGGATTTGTTGATCATGCAACCAGAAGCGTTTCCGGTTTCACCAACGCACAGAGTGAAGTGACATTGAGCGCCAGCACCACGGGCGATGATGGAGATCTTTCCGCCACCAACTCAATCGTTTCCAACGGTCTTGGGTTGACCGCCAACATTGCCTGGACAGCTGATATAACGAGCACTCACCCCGAGTTGACGTTTGAGGGCACCGGAGAATTGGTCATTATTAACCCCTCCGCCGAACAGGTCATTTACCAGGGGATTGTCTCAATCATTGAAGATTACACTCCACCACCAAACTCTTCTCTTGGGGACCTTATTGGAGATCTCGTGAACCAACTTGGCACTCTTCAGGACGCAGTTCCCAGTGCCGACGGTGTCTATCAAAACAGTGAGAAAGTCGATATCACTGTTTACGGTGCTCGGAAATTTTTCCTCACCCGGCGCTAGTTTAGCTGTGCCTTCTTGATCGATCATTTATACCGCACAGGGAAACCTGTGCGGCATTTTTATACCTGTATCGTTACTTGTTAGAACCTCAATTCATGCGTTCGCCAAACAGAAAAGGGGTTACCCTCGTCGAAATCCTCATGGTTGTCACCCTCATTGGAGTTCTGGTGACCTTGGCAATTCCAAGTTACTCTTGGCTTCGTGAACGTGCCGGATTTGCCGGTTGCGTCTCGCGGATGCGCATTTTGCATATTGGATTCACCACCTACATGCAAGAGAATGACATGATCTGGCCGCAACTCCCCCAAGGTCCAGGGACCAAGTTCGCTGATGAAAGCGCAGAGTGGGAATTTTGGTATAACAAACTCAAGGATCATGGTGTTGATCGCACGCAATGGATTTGTCCAAGCGATCAATTTGCCAATTCAGGGAGCAAAGAAGACGAGAAGGACAAATACAAAAGTTCCTACGTTCCCACGGCTTTCGATGAATTTCCCAACACCGCTTTTCGCTGGAAACAGCCTTGGGTCATTGAGCGCGGCGGATTTCATTACAAGGACCAGGGAGCCAACCTGCTCATGCCTGATGGCACTATCACACAAGGTCCTGCAATTCCTTCAGGACTCTAACGGCTCAAAAATTTCGCCCGCAAAAACTCGTCCACCTTGCTCAGTGGCAGACAGTTGATGATGTCCTCCCGCGTCAGCCAGCCTTTTCTGGCGGCGCGGATGCCATAAAAAATGTCCTGCAATCCACGCGGGCTGTGGGCATCGGGATTGATGGAGCACTTCACGCCTTTCTCCTTCGCCAGCTTCCACCAACGCCAGTCCATGTCCAAGCGCCAGGGACTCGCATTCAGCTCAATGATCGTTCCCGTCGCTGCAGCCGCTTCAATCACCGCCGCGATGTCCACCGCATAGGGCGGACGTTGCAAAAGCAGACGCCCGCTGACATGACCAAGCATGGTCACATATGGATTCTCCATCGCCTTGATGATGCGTTTGGTCATCTCCGCTTCGGGCAGGGTGAACGACGCATGAACCGATGCCACCACGTAGTCCAATTGTGACAGCACCTCATCGTCAAAATCCAGGCTGCCGTCCTTCAAAATGTCCACTTCACTACCCGCGAAAATCTTGAAATGCCCCCCGTCATAAGTCGCATTCAACGCCCGAATCTCCTCCACCTGCTTCAACAAGCGCACCGCATCCAGTCCATTCGCCTGGAAAGAGGATTTGCTGTGATCCGCAATGCCCAAATACTGCAACCCCAGCTCCTGCGCCTCCTCCGCCATCGCTTCCAATGAAGCCACGCCATCACTCCAGGTGGTATGATTGTGAAACACCCCACGCAGATTACTCAGCTCCACCAACTTGGGCAAAGGCTGCTTTTCCGCCAGTTGAATCTCGCCGCTGTTCTCGCGCAGTTCCGGTTCAATCCACGACAGGCCTAGTGCGCGATAGATGTCCCCTTCTTCCATCACCTCCGGCTCCACCGTATTCGATCCCTCGACGGGCTTCAGCCCATACTCATTCAGCGAAAGCCCCCGATCCAAGGCTCGCTGACGCAAGGTCACATTGTGCTCCTTGCTGCCGGTGAAATACTGCAGTGCAAAAGGAAACTGCGCATTGCTCACCGCCCGCAGATCACACTGCAACCCATTTCTTAAGAGCACACTCGCCTTGGTTTCGCCCTGACCCAGTATCGATTGCACTTGCGGTATCCCCACAAAATCTTCGATCACCAATTTCGGTTCCCGCGTCGCCACCAAAAAATCCAGGTCATGCACCGTCTCCTTGCCGCGTCGGTAACTGCCAGCCACACTCACCCGCGTGATCTCCGGGTGCAGTCGAAGCATCCCCAAGATTTCCTCCGCCAAAGGCGCAACTTGATCGCCTCGAAACTCTTGAGCGTGCGTTTCACGAAATGCCAGCGACTCCAGTAGCTTCACCACCGTTTTTGACCCAAATCCGGCGAGCTTCGCCACTTCACCGCTCTCACAAACTCGCTTTAGATCCGCCACCGATGAAATCCCAAAAGTTTCATGCAACACCTTGATCTTCTTCGGCCCCAATCCCTGCACTTCAAACAACTCAAAAAAATCGTCACTAAATCCCTCCCGTAACTTGTCATAAAATCCCAGTCCTCCGGTGGTCGCCATCTCATGCAGCTTGTCCCGCAACGCCTCTCCCAAACCTTTGATGCCCGCCAGCTCATTCTTTTCCGCCAGTTGCATGATTGGCCCTGGAAAATTCTCCACCACCTCCGCTCCTGTCCGATACGCTCTAATCTTAAACGGATTCTCCTCCTTAAGTTCCATCAACAAGGCGATGCGTTCAAAGATGGTTACGGCTTCCGTGGCAGTCATATTAAAACTGTGAACGATGGTTAGATACTGTCCAACAACAAGTAACGTCGATTCCCACTCATTTGACCGATGATCGATCCGTTGCCATCTCATGGTCAAATCGAGTGATTCTTTTTGAGCGCCACCACCAAAATCGTTCAATATTATAGCAAAATCGTCATTTTCGAATTGGAATCCATTCTAAAAGTCCACATTCTCACGCGAAACTTCAATTTTCTATTGCGATTTCATGGATTAATGAGAGAATCAACCTCCCAACCCTCAATTTTCAGGAGGAACACCCAATATGACAGAAAAACTGGACGGCGCTCAGGCGCTTATCAAAACGCTCGACAAACTCGGCATTGAGTATGTTTTCGGTTACTCCGGCGGTGCCGCGATTCCGATTTTCGATGCCCTCGAAACCGTGAAGACGAACATGAAGTTCGTCCTCGTGCGCCACGAGCAGGGTGCAGTCCACATGGCCGACGGTTACGCCCGCGCCACCGGTCGTCCGGCCGCTGTTTTGGTGACCTCCGGCCCCGGTGCCGGCAATACCGTGACCGGCATCATGACCGCGCAGATGGATTCGGTGCCCATGATCATCATCACCGGTCAGGCCGTTTCATGGATGCTCGGCAAAGACGCTTTCCAGGAAGCCGACATCTTCAACATCACGGCTCCCGTGGTGAAGCACAGCTATCTGGTGAAGAACACCAACGACATTCCTCGTTTTGCCCGCGAAGCCTATCACATCGCCACCACCGGTCGTCCCGGCCCGGTGTTGATTGATATTCCGAAGGACATGAGCCAGGGACCCTTCACCGGTTCCATGGACGAGCCAATGGACCTTCCCGGTTACCACCCCGAAGAGTCTTTCAAGATCAACAAGAAGTCCGTCGAAGAAGCCGCCAAGCTCATTGCACTCTCCAAGCGTCCCGTGATTCTCGTGGGCCAGGGGGCCATGATCGCCCGTGCCGACAAAGAGTTGATGGAGCTTGCGGAAACCTTGAATGCCCCGGTGACATCCACCCTGCTCGGCAAAGGCGTGTTCCCTGAGACCCATCGCCTCAGCCTCGGCATGCTCGGCATGCACGGCACCGCTTATGCCAACAAAGCCATGTGCGAAACCGACTGTATCATCAACATCGGCTCCCGATTTGATGACCGCATCATCGGCAAAGCGACCGAGTTCGGCAAGAAAGCGAGCATCATTCACTTCGACATCGACGAGTCGGAAGCCAACAAAATGATCCAGGCGGACGTCTTCATCAAAGGCGATGCCAAAGCCGCTCTCAAAGAGTTGCTTCCTCTGATCACCCCTCTGGAGACCAAGGCTTGGAACGAACAGCTCGACGGCTACAAGAAGAAATTCCCGCTCTCCTACAAAAAGCAGGGTGGTCTGCGCATGCAGCAGGTCATCGACGAGCTTTACCAGCTCACCGAAGGCAAGGCCATCGTCTCCACCGACGTGGGTCAGCATCAGATGTGGGCCGCCCAGTTCTACAAAAACGACAAAAGCTTCCATTGGCTCAGCTCCGGCGGTGCCGGCACCATGGGCTTCGGTTTCCCCGCTGCCATTGGCGCTCAACTCGGTTGCCCGGATGCCACCGTGATCTCCATCAGCGGCGACGGCGGATTCCAAATGACCTTGTTTGAACTGGCGACCGCCGCCATTCTCAAACTGCCCATCAAGATCCTCGTGCTCAACAACCACTACCTTGGCATGGTGCGTCAGTGGCAGGAGTTGTTCTTCGAAAACCGCGAAAGCGGCGTGGATCTCATCGGCAACCCTGACTTCATCAAGCTTGCCGCCGCCTATGGCATCAAGGGTTTCCACATTGGCCGTCCCGCCGATGTCGGTCGCGTCCTCCAGCAGGCCCTCGACTACAATGACGGCCCCTGCCTCATCGAAGCCGAGTGCATCAAGCATGAAAACGTCTATCCCATGATCCCCGCCGGGGCCGCTTTGGAAGACATGCTCACCGAAGCTCCGAAATACAAAATGGACAAACCCACCGGTTCGACCTAGTCCCCCTTCACGCCGTTGCCACCCGGACAATCTGTGATAGAATTTTCATCATGAGCACCGCCACTCTTTTCGCTGAAGCACTTAGCCTCGCTGAAGATGACCGTGTGCGCCTGATTGAACTTCTGAACGAAAGTCTGGGTGCCCCCTCCCATACCGAGAACGCCAATGACATCGAAAAGACCCAGTCTGACGAAGCTCGGCAACGGTTCGAGGCATACTCAAGTGGCGAGATCGAGGCCGTGGACGGCAGGCAGTTGATGAATGATCTCCTCGCTCGTTATCATTGAGTAGATGTTAGTTCGCTACCTTCTTCCAGCGAAAATCGAGTTGCTACAGGCACAAGAGTATTATGACCACCAACAGCCGGGATTGGGCCGCGAATTTCTCCTCGAAATCGAAGCCGCAGTTCAAAGGATCATCCAGCACCCTCAAGCATGGCGCAAACTGACTCCTGAAATCCGCGGCTGTCCCATCGAGCGTTTTCCCTATCGAATCATCTACCACTCCAACCCAGACGAATTGCTCATTCTCTCCATCTTTCATCTCCACCGTCAGCCCAACAGCTGGAAGACCAACCTCTCCTAACTTCAACTTTTCACTCTCCCTCCCCATGTCCCGCGAAATCATTACCGCCGATAAGAAACCAGCCCCGAAAGCTGACATCATGAAAGTGCACACCCTCAGCATGTTCGTGAGCAACAAACCTGGTGTCCTCGGCCGCATCTGCCAGGTGTTCAGCCGCCGTGGATTTAACATCGACTCCCTCGTGGTCTCCCAAGGTCGCGACCCTGAATTCTCCCGCATGACCGTGGGCATCAGCGGCCATCCTGAAGGTCTTCATCAGATCATCATGCAGTGCAACAAACTGATCGACGTCATCCACTGTTTCGAGCACGACGACCGCGATTCCGTGACCCGCGAGATGATCCTCATCAAACTCCAGGCCGGCCCTGCCGATCGCACCGAAATCCTCCAGATCGTCAAACACTACAACGGCAAAACCGTGGACCTGCACGAAGAGTCCCTCATCGTCATGGTGCATGGCAACACCGACAAGGTGGACGCCGCCGTGCGCATGCTGAGCAAATTTGAGATCGTGGAAACCGTGCGCACCGGCAAAGTGGTGATGGCGCGCGGCACGACGGATACCTGATATTAAAAAGTAGAAGGCTCGGCCCGAGCCTTTCAGTGGATTTGAAAGGCCCGGGACGGGCCTTCTACTTTTTCCCCGCTCAATACCGTCGCAGCACCGTATCAACCGGTGCGCGACTGTCGTCTGGCAACGGCGAGTCCAAGGTATAATGCAACCCCCGGCTTTCATGTCGGCGCTCGGCGCAGTCAACAATCAGCGACGCCGTTTCAACCAGATTGCGCAGCTCCAGCACCTCGCTGCTGATCCGGAAGTTCCAGTAAAACTCCTGCACCTCGCGCTTCAAATTACGCAATCGCGCCGCCGCACGCTGCAACCGTTTCCGAGTGCGCACGATCGACACGTAGTCCCACATCAACCGGCGAATCTCATCCCAGTTGTGATAGATCACCACCAGCTCATCAATGTTCTGGGCATCGCCGCTCTGCCACACGGGGATCGCATATTCCTGCCCGTTGGTTTTGCCCATCGGAAACTTCAGCAACAACAGCTCCACCGCCCGATGAGCCACCACCACACACTCCAATAGTGAATTGCTGGCCAGCCGGTTCGCTCCATGCAATCCCGTGCAGCCGACCTCACCCACCGCACACAAACCGCGCAGCGACGTCGCCCCGTTCACATCCGTCCGCACGCCACCACACTGATAATGCGCTGCTGGAACCACCGGTATCGGCTCCCTTGTGATGTCGATGCCCACCGCCAGACAGGTCTGATAGATGTTCGGGAAATGTTTGATGACAAAATCCGCCGGTTTGGAAGTGATGTCCAAATACACACAAGGCGCCCCCGTGCGTTTGATCTCATGGTCAATCGCCCTCGCCACGATATCCCTCGGAGCCAGCGAACCACGTGGATCATACTTCTGCATGAACTCCTCCCCATTCCCATCCACCAAAACCGCTCCTTCACCCCGCATCGCCTCGGTGATCAGATACGAACGCTGCTTGGGATGATACAGACAGGTCGGATGAAACTGGATGAACTCCATGTTCGCAATCGCCGCCCCCGCCCGCCAGGCCATCGCCACGCCATCGCCCGTGGCCACTTTCGGATTCGTCGTATACAGATAAACCCGACCGCAACCGCCTGTGGCAAGAATGACCCGGTCACTGCGCAAGGTCAGCACCTCGCCACTGACCTCGTCCAGCACATACAATCCCAGCACCCGATCCTCCGCCACACCGCCGAGCTTCGCTGTGGTGATCAAATCAATCGCATAATGATGCTCCAATAAAGTGATGTTCTTTTCCGCACGCGCCGCCCGGATCAGCTTGTCGGTCACTTCCTTTCCCGTCGCATCGTGATGATGCAACACCCGCCTGCGGGTATGACCACCTTCCCTGGTCAAATCAAACTCCAGATGCGCCCCGGGTTCTTCGCGACGATCAAACTCCACGCCCATCGCCACCAGTTCATCAATGCGCGCCGGCCCCTCTTTCACAATCACCCGCACCGCGTCCTCCTTGCACAAGCCCGCCCCGGCAATCAGCGTGTCCTGCACGTGCTGATCAAACGAATCCTCTTCACTCTGCACACAGGCAATCCCCCCCTGCGCCCACGAGGAATTGGAATCCTCCACCTCACGCTTGGTCACCACGGCCACACGACCATGGCGGGCCGCCTTCAGCGCAGCCGACAATCCACCCGCACCACTACCCACGACAACAAAGTCGTATTCAATCATCGTCGTTTTTCGTGGTAAATGAGCCCCGATGCAAGCCTGCTCTTTCATCATCGCAAAAATCGCCAACCCGCACCCCCTCAACAACCTGCATTTCCCCCTGCTAAGCGCTTGCAATGCGGCGTGTGGAAGGCATTTTGCGCGTTCCCGTCATGGCCGCGCCCTCCCTCCTCATCTATCTCGATGGCAACATCGTTCCCGAATCTGAAGCCAAGATCAGTGTGTTCGACCACGGATTGCTTTATGGCGACGGAGTTTTTGAAGGCATCCGCTTTTACAACGGCCGCGTCTTTCGTCTCACTGAACATCTTGAGCGGCTCTACGAATCCTCGCGCTCCATCCTGTTGAACGTTCCATTGAATTTCGAGGAAATGGAAAAAGCCGTGCTCGACACCATCGCCGCCAACAATCTACGCGACGGATACATTCGCCTGTTGATCACCCGCGGCGTTGGCCCACTTGGCCTCAATCCCTACCAATGTCCCAAAGCCAGCGTCGTGGTCATCGCCTCCAGCATCTCGCTCTATCCGCAGGAAAAATATGACCTCGGTCTTACCATGGTCACCTGCGCCACACGTCGCCCCAGCCCGGCAGCCCTCAGTCCCCAGGTCAAATCGTTGAATTACCTCAACAACATCATGGCAAAAATCGAAGCCATCCAGGGTGGCGGTGAAGAAGGCGTGATGCTCAATGAACAAGGATTTGTGGCCGAATGCACCGGCGACAATATCTTTATTCTCAAACGTGGCGAGGTGCTCACTCCACCAATTGCCGCCGGCGGTCTGGATGGCATCACCCGCCGCGTCGCCATCGAACTGCTCGCCGAGCTGGGCGTGCCCCTTCGTGAAGTCAATCTGACCCGTCACGACATCTTCACCGCTGAAGAATGTTTCCTCACCGGCACCGCCGCCGAGGTGATTGCCGGCGTCATGCTCGATCGCCGCCCCATCGGAACCGGCAAGCCTGGACCTCTGACCAAACAGCTCGTTGAGAAATTCAAAGCCTTGGCCAACTCCACAGGCACCCCCATTACGTATCCTTAGATGTAATGATGAATTTCAAATACTGAATTTTGAGTTCCATTCAGAAATTCAGATCTCAAAGTTTAGAACTCCCTCGTTCCTATGAAGTGTGACATGTGCGACAGCGACGCCACGGTTTTTCTTACCCAGATCATTGATGGAAAGATGACCCAGGTGAACCTGTGCGACAAATGCTCCAAGGACAAGGGCGTCACCGATCCCACCGGATTCCAACTGGCGGATTTCCTCCTCGGAGCCGCTCAGAAAAAACCCAAACAAGTGTCCCACCAGCAGGACGACGAAGGACTGGCCTGCCCTTCCTGCGGATTCACCCGCGCCCATCTCAAAAAAATCGGACGCATGGGGTGCCCCGATTGCTACCGCGTTTTTGCCGACGATCTCGAAAGCATGCTGCGGGCCATGCACAAAGGCACCCGCCACATCGGCAAGGCTCCCGTTAAACAAGCCGTTGCTCCCCCTGAACCCTCTGCTCCCGCCAAGACAACGCCCTCATCCGAGGTGCGCACCCTCGTTGCCCCGCCCGTGCCGCCTCCCGCCAGTCCTGCCAATTTAAAACGAAAGCTTGCCGATCTCAAATCCGCCATCGACAAAGCCGTGGCCGATGAGCGTTACGAAGACGCCGCCAAATTGCGCGACCAGATGCGCGATATCGAGTCGAAGATTGCGTGATCCTTTCTGGGGAGCACACGCATCCTGCGTGTCGTATTTCGCATCTTGCGGAATACCCGAACGTCTGACTGCCCCAATGGGCAATCTATTCCCGAAACTCCTAGGCGCTTCGCGTCCGTGTTTTCGGCGGGACGCCAAAAACGACACGCAGGATGCGTGTGCTCCCCATTTTTAAAGCTCCCCCTACGCAAACAACTGCGTCACCGCCTTCGCCTTTACTAACTCGCGCGGCTGGTTGAGGTGATTGTAAACAATGGACTCCGGATCAATGCCAAACGCATGATAAATCGTCGCCAGCAACTCGCCGGGATGCACCGGATCTTCCAGCGGCGAGGACGCCGTTGCATCGGATTTGCCATGCACGTATCCACGCTTGATCCCCGCCCCCGCAATGATGCTGGTATAGCAATACGGCCAATGATCGCGCCCATCCGCGCTGTTGCCATTGCCACTGGTGCTCACGCCTTTTTCCGGGCTGCGACCAAATTCCCCCACCGCCACCACCAGCGTTTCCTCCAGCAATCCGCGGCTGTCGAGATCCTCAAACAACGCACTCAGCCCTTGGTCGAGCATCGGACCGCTCTGATCCTTCATGCGTTTGGTCAGTCCCACGTGATGGTCCCAAGAATGATTGTCCGAGTTGGCCACTTTCGGCCAGATGACCTCCACCACCCGCGTTCCGGCTTCGATCAAACGTCGCGCCAAAAGGCAGCTCTGCCCAAAGGTATTGCGACCATAACTGTCTCGCACGCGGTCGGTTTCGCGATCCAGCGCAAAAGCATCACGCGCACGACCACTGGCGATCAGGTTCAATGCCCGATCATAATAATCATCCAAACTCATGTCCTTCACCGCCGCTTCGATGATCGGCATCTGATCATTGATTGCATTGCGCAACCTCGCACGACGCTGCAAACGCACGCTGAACAAATCGGGGCGAAGCTGCAAATCATCGATCTTTATGCGCGTCATTTTGTCCATCTCCATGTCGTCGCCATCGGGATACAACGTGTAGGGATCAAAACTTTTGCCGAGGAATCCCGCCGTGCCGCCCTTACCAATGACGTTGCTCTCCTGCAACGGGCGCGGCATCATTACAAATGGCAGCATCGGTTCATCCATCGGCTTCAAGCGAATGATGTTGGAGCCAAAATTGGGAAAGTCTTTCGCGTTGGGCGGCTCCAGCTGACCGGACGGACTCACCTTGTCCGTCGTGTATCCGGTCATGATTTGGTAAATCGCCGCCGTGTGGTTAAACAACCCATTCGGCGTGTAGCTCATGCTCCGAATGGTGGTGAATTTGTCATTCACCTTGGCCAAGTTGGGCAAAATCTCGGTAAAATGCACGCCCGGGATCTTGGTGGGGATGCTCTTGAAGGCACTGCGCACCTTGTCCGGCACGTTCTCTTTCGGGTCCCACAAATCGATATGGCTCGGTCCACCTTGCAGGTAGATCATGATCATGTTCTTCGCCTTGCCCCAACCCGGTCCGCCCGCGTGACCCACACTGGCCGCCTGCGCCCGAAAAACCTGGTTCAACGTCATGCCGATCATGCCCGCGCCGCCGACGCGGAGAAAATCCCGACGGGAATTGCCCAGATGACGATCACAAAGGTCTTTGCCAATTTGGCCAGGAATGCGGAACATGGTGGTGAATCCTCCGATGGATGGATGAATGAATTATAGAGCGGAACAACGCCCGAGCTTGATTCTACAGGGTATGAAACGCCTGAAGAAAGGGAAAAATTTCATTCCGCTCAAATTTGCCTGTGCCTGTTACGGCTCGGCCACAAGGAACTGAATCTCCTTCGCCACATGTCCGTCCGCATAAAGGATGTTCACCCTCACATCGCGAAAATGATGAAAGCCTTCCTTGTCTCCGATCACCGGGATGCGCGTGCTGTTCCGAATGAAACCCATGAATTCCAAGCTCGCGACGTTCTGACCGTTGATCAGATGATTCCACATGTAGCTGGTTCCAGTGGTTTCGAAGAGGTTCTTGTGGTCCGCTTTGCAGCAAAAAACTTCATCCCCGTCCTCGGTGTAGGCGTCGTAGGTGTTGTCGATCACCGCGACATCGTCATCCTTGCTGGACCGTCCTGCTTCCAAGGTAGGGAGAAAATTGTTGTTCTCGGCTAAATGCAAGTTCACCGCCGCCCCCAATTGACGCAGGTTGCCGATGCAGTGTGAGGATCGCGCCTGATGCAGCACCCGCTGACTGACAGGAACCGCAAGCGCCGCCAGCACCCCGATGATGCTGACCACCACCAGAAGCTCCAGCAAGGTGAAGGCGTTGACGTAAGAACGGTAAATTTTCATACGCCACACACACTCGTCAATAAATCAAAATGCCCGGCCAGGAAGAGCCCGCAGCCGTTGTTGCATCTCTTCGAGCAGCGGTGCCAGATCGAGCTTGGTCTCCGCATTCGCCTCCTCGTAATAGGCCCCCAGGCCCTTTTCGACCAAATTCTGAAATACTTTTTCGTCCTCCGCTTTTAATCTTTCCATGTTCTGACCATCCACATCGTTGCGCCGCAAATCCGCCCGGGCCCGATCGACAATCCTCGCCCGTTCCTTGGCAGTCATCTGGTTGAACGCCTTCATGATCGACTTAAAATGCTCCTCGACCGTGCTCTCCAGGAAGAAGCTTTTTTCCTCCGACGTCAGTGAATTGAAGAACTGCTGATTGGCCTCATCATAATTTTCACGAAGAAGCCGACGCTGCTCGAAATCCAGCATGTTCACCTGCGCGACAATGTCTTTGAGGTGTTTCTCGCGGGTCGCGATATCGCCATCATCGACGTTTTCCCAAGGCGCATTCTCCATCAACGCCGCCACTTTCTCGGGCGTCGAAGTGTGCGCTTGCGTGAGTTTGACCACACCAGCAACCACCGTCCAGATGACGGCAATGGCGATGAGTCCGAAAATGAGGGGGCGTGAGTTCATTTCATGGCAGGGCAAAGCAAGGCAAAGCATGGCACGTGGACGCCCACGCGAACCAACAAATCATATCAACCAAGGTTACTTACGGATCAGGCGGCGCTTGAGGATGGAGGCAAAAGCTCCCGCCTCTTCGTTACCAAGCAGCAAATTTAACGTAAAGTAGACCGCTGCCGCAATGGAAATGGTTCCGCCTAGGTAGATGCCACGCATCCAAAGCGAAAATTGGTCCCAATCCGCCAAAACCGTAACCTTCGCCACCCAGCAAACGCCCGCCATGGCCGCCGCCGAGATGAGAAGCTTCATCATCGCGATGAACAACTGCTTGTCATGAAGTCCGCCCGCCGAACGACGCATAAAGAAAAACAGCAGGCAGAAATTCAGCGCCGCTGTGATGCTGGTGGAAAGCGCGAGGTATTCATGACCAAGCCGCCAGCGGATCACAAACAAATAGTTCAATCCCACGCTGAGCAACACACAGGCAAGGCTCACAAACATCGGAATGTAACGACGATCAATCGCATAAAACGCCGGCTGCAACACCTTCAACGCCGCATAAAACAACAAGCCCAAGGCATAAGCCTGCAAGGCAATGGCGCACATCGGAATCAGCATCGGGTTGGTGGCCGCAGCGCCGTGACCGTAAATGATCGACATGATCGGTTCCGCCAGCATGATCAACCCGACCGCACTGGGCAGGCTCAGCAGGGACACAAAACGCAAATTCTTTGACAAGGTGCCACGAAACTCTGCCGACACCCCATCGGTCGCCAGCCTCGCCAATGCCGGCAACGACACGGTGGCCAATCCGACCCCAAACAATCCAAGCGGGAGTTGCATCAACCGAAAGGCATTGTTCAAGGCCGTCACCGATCCGTCCAATTCCACGTAGGAGGCAAACATCGTATTAAACAGCACATTGACCTGCACCACGCTGCCACTGATGACTGCCGGGCCCATGATCTTGAGGATGTTCCGAACCCCGGAATCGCGCCAGTTGAAGTCCGGGAAAAAATGAAATCCAACTTTCTTCAGCGAGGGCAGCAGGATCAGCAACTGACACAGCCCGCCGATCAAGGTGCCGATGGCGAAACCGATGATCGCCACTCGCCCAAACTCAGGATCCAGCCACCAGCCAATCGCGCCGCCAGTGACCATGCTCCCCAAATTGAAAAAGGTCGACGACATCGCCGGCATGAAGAACACCTTGCGCGCGTTGAGCATCCCCATGACCAGTGCCGCCAGCGACACCAGCAGAATGAACGGATACATGATGCGAGCGAGCAGGATGGTGAAATGGTATTTCTCCGGATCGTCCGTATGCCACCCGTGGGCCAGCAGGTAAATGATGACCGGGGCAAAGATCACCCCCAGCAGACTGACCACGCTCATGAACACCGCCGTGAGGGTCGCCATCTTTCGCGCCAGTCCCCAGGCCGAGTCATCTCCTTCGGCCTTCATCTTTTTCGAAAACACCGTGACAAACGCCGTCGACAACGCGCCTTCCGCAAACAGGTCACGCAGCATGTTCGGCGCCTTGAAGGCCATGATGAAACAGTCGAGCCACTTCACATTGGCGGTGCCGCCGAACAAGGAATTCAGCACCACCTCCCGCACCAGCCCGAGGACGCGGCTGCACAGAATGGCGATGGTTACCAAGCCAAACGCTTTTGCGGTGGACCTGGCCTCCGCCTGATTGTCAGCCGGAATCGCGACGGGTTTTGCTTGGTCGGGTTCAGATTCAGGATCAGGGCGTGACATGGATGGGAAATTTCAGAGGGGAGCACACGCATCCTGCGTGTCGTTCTCCGCATCTTGCGGAGAACCCGGACGTTTGCACGTCATCTGTCGAACAAAAAAATCCACCGAGCTCATGTTGTTCGTCAAGATCACCTACTTGATCGTCGCAGCCCGACGCAACCGGTCCATCATCGCCACGCCAAGTCCGCGTTCAGGAAGCGGCTCAGAAATGATCTCATCGGCGCCGCATTCATCCAAAGCCCGCAACGCATAAAAAAAACGCACCGCTGCTTCAGGAAGTTTGCCTTTGCCGGGACTGAGAATCTGCATCTGCTTCCACTCCACCAAATCCGTGTAACCATCCTCCGGCTCGCCACGGTAGCTAAGCAACGCGTAGGTTTTGTCCGGATCAGGCAAAAAGTCGTTCGGCGAATCCAAAATACGCAACGGCGTGCGCGGTGCATAATGCGACGCCAGCATGCCAGGGGCTTCCGGTTTTTCGTCTGCCTTGAGCTTGTCGATCGAAACCGGCTTGCCATACGCCTTCAAATCTTCCGCCGTGATCGGACCAGGGCGCAAAATGATCAGACGTGGTTTGGGCGATGCCGCCTCCACTTTCACAATCGTGCTTTCCAATCCGAAATGGCACGCCCCACCGTCCACGATCAAAGGAATGCGGCCATCCAGCTCTGACAGCACCGCTGCCGCCGAAGTGGGGCTGATGGAGCCAAAACGATTGGCGCTCGGTGCCGCGAGCGGCTTTTCAAGCGTGCGGGCCACTCGGTTGAACACGAGATTTTGACTGGCCCGCACCGCTACTGTCGGCAACCCGGCGGTGACGATGTCCGGCACACATGCTTTTTTGGGAAGGATCAACGTCAACGGACCTGGCCAAAAACGCTCGATGAGACGTTTGACGGTCGGTGCAATGTCTTCAGGAATATCCGCGACCATGTCCAGATCCTTCTTGTGAGGCACATGAACGATCAGCGGATCAAAGGTCGGCCGTTCCTTGGCGGCGAAGATTTTGGCCACGGCATCGGCATTCAACGCATCGGCGGCCAGTCCGTAGACGGTCTCCGTTGGCAGGGCGACGACTTCTCCAGCCGCAAGCAATTTGACGGCATCGTTGACGGCGAGTTTGAGGAGGTCGGGGAGGTCGGTAGTGAGAGTTTCAGTGATCATGCTGCGGCTTTGGCGGCTTCCTGCAGGACGTGTTCGGGAGCAATGCCGCGCAGTTCGCAGATGCGAAGGATGGTTTCTTCAATGAGGTTGTTCGGGCAGGACGCCCCGGCGGTAATGCCGACAATGATGGGATCGGGACTGGCGAGTTTTTCTGAATAACTGGTCTTTTCCGCCTTTTGATGAAGGTCGAAATGGATGATCTCAGTGAAGCTTTTCAGACACTCCGCCGTGCGGATGAAAAAGGTGGGCAGCTCCTTTTCGCCGATCTCCACGAGATGCGCCGTGTTCGAGCTGTTGTAGCCGCCAACGACCATGAGGACGTCCATTGGCTTTTCCAGCATGTCAAAAAGCGAGTCCTGGCGTTCCTGGGTGGCTCCACAAATGGTGTCGAACACCTGGAAATTTTTCGGGGCCAGTTCCTCTCCATCGCGATCGATCACCGCCTGACGCACCTGTCGCTGAATTTCTTCGGTCTCCGACTTGAGCATGGTGGTCTGGTTCGCAACCCCCACGCGTTGGAGGTGCAGATCCGGATCAAATCCGTCCGAAACCGACTCCCCATTAAAACGCGCCAAAAATTCTTCCCGGTTTCCGCCTTCGCGAATGTAGCGGCAGACGTAGTCGACATCGTCCAGCGTCAGCACCACCAAATAATGTCCGTTGCCCTGATCGCCCAGCGCACGCGAAGCGGTCGCTCGGGTTTCTTCATGACTGGACTTGCCGTGAATGATGGAGGTGAAGGCTTGTTTGGCGTAGCTGCGAACGCGTTTCCAAACATTCATCACATCGCCACAGGTGGTGTCGACGACGAGACAACCCCGCTCCTTGATGATGTTCATCAGGCGCGTCTCGGCACCAAATGCCGGCACAATGACGACATCCTGCGGACTCAGCGTGGAAATGGTGCGTTCCTGCTCCGCCATGGGAATGCTGATGATGCCCATCGCGTCAAGCTGGCGGTTGACCTCGGGATTGTGGATGATCTCGCCGAGGAGATACAGTTTGCGATCCGCAAACACCTGCCGGGCTGCATAGGCAAGATCAATGGCGCGCTCGACACCGTAGCAAAAGCCGAACTCCTTCGCGAGCCGGATGGTGGTGTTGCCCACCGTCAGAAGACCGCCGGTTTTGCGCAGGCTTTCGACCAGTTCGCTGCGGTAATGGCTGATCACCTCCACCTCGACACGTTGCAACCCATCCTCGGTGCGAATGTTGACTCGGCGTTGTTGATCAGGAGGAGGAGCGTTCATGCGGAAGCGTGGCGATTCGTGGATGCGGCGCCAAAGAATTAATACGTGTAAAACTTGCCCATGTCCGCATCCTTGAAGATTTGGGCGCTGGTCATGTAGGACCATGGTGGATCAGGCATCGGTCCATCATTCAACACGGGAAGCGTCTTGCCAATGGTGGCATCTTCAGGATGCGACGAGGCAATGTGGATCGGCGTGCCAGTAGGGATGGTTTCGAAGATTTTCTTCGCCGACTTGATCGGCAGACGCACACAACCGTGGGTGCAGGGGAATGGTTTCACAAAACCCCAGTGCATGCCATACGCGGATTTGAACTCCATCCAATAGGTCATCGGATATCCGGCACCTGGCTGGCTGATGCGACGACGATTCTTGGTTTTCAGGTAGATCGTGTAACGTCCGTGTGGGGTCGGCGTCTTGGCGGTTCCCACGGAACAAGGGGTTGCCAGCAACACTTTGTCTCCCTCGACCAGATAAACGCGCTGGGCACCGGTGCTGAGTTTCAGCTTGAGATTTGAGCGGTTCTTCGGCGGAGTCAGCGGCGGGTCAAAGGAGGTCGAATAACTGGCTTCCGGGCCTTTTTTTGTGGCAACCGTGCAACTTGAGAGGACTAGCCCGGCCCCCAGAAGGGGCAGGTGCAGGAGGGTAATCAAAGAACGGGAGTTCATCATGTGGTGGTATCGCTAACACACGGAGCGCAATTCTCCAGCAGTTTGTCGCGGAGGGCTCTTTCCTTCAATGCAGGCTGAGAACTGGTCTGGATGCATCACCAGTGAAAGCGCCCATATTGATTCGTTAATCCTCCCATGCGCTTCTTCATCTTCACCCTGTTAACTTTGACGGTTCTTGGCCGCCCTGCCCCTGCTGTGGCTGAACCCCTGCTGGAGAAAATCAATCTCTTCACCGCTGGCGACCACGGCCACCAATTGTATCACATCCCCGGCGTGGTGGTCACCGCCAAAGGCACCGTGCTGGCCTGGTGCGAAGCACGCAAAAGACCTGCAGGCGTCAGCGACTGGGATGACATCCGCATCCTCCTGCGCCGCAGCACCGATGATGGCAAAACCTGGAGCGAAGCAAAAAGCATCGCTGACGTGCCCGGTCCGAAAACCAAAAACCCGCTCTCTTTGCGCATGAGGGACGTCGATCCCAAAGATGTGACCTACAACAATCCGGTCCTCATCGCCGACAAGGACGGCACGGTCCACATGCTGTTCTGCCTCGAATACCAGCGAGTTTTCTACCAGCGCAGCGATGATGACGGTCTCACCTGGAATGCTCCCACGGAAATCTCTGAAACGTTCGAAGCCTTCAAGACCCACTACGACTGGAAAGTTCTCGCCACTGGTCCCAACCACACTATCCAGCTTAAAAAAACCGGGCGTCTGGTGGTTCCTGTATGGCTTTCCACCGGCACCGGCGGCAACGCCCATCGTCCCAGCGTCACCACCACCATCTACAGCGATGACCAGGGCAAAACCTGGAAGGCCGGTGAGATCGCCGTCCCTAACACTGAAGAATGGATCAATCCCAATGAAACCGTCGCCGTTGAACTCGCGGATGGTCGCGTAATGTTGAACGTGCGCAACGAATCCAAAACCCACCGCCGACTGATCACCACCAGCGCCGATGGGGCCACCGGTTGGAGCACGCCGAAATTCGACGATGCCCTGCTCGAACCCATCTGCATGGGCGGCATCGTCCGCTATGAGCACGCAGGAAAGAGTCTCATCCTATTCTCCAATCCCCACAATCTTGCCCGCGCCGATGGCAAAGAAGTCCCTGGCAAAAATCGCGACCGCAAAAACCTCAGCATCAAAGCCAGCGCAGATGAAGGCCAAACCTGGATGCTGAACAAATCCCTCGAGCTCGGTCCCAGCATGTATAGCGACCTGGCTGTGACACCAAACGGCACCATCCTCTGCTTTTATGGCCGCAGCGGAAACATCAAGGGCGAGAATACTTTCGCCGGAGGCCATCTCACCATCGCCCGCTTTAACCTCGAGTGGTTGCAGGCCGAGTAACCTTCAAACACACCATGGACTCCAAGGCCATTCTTTCACACGCCGATCTGTTGCAGCTCAAACGCTGGAACACCCCGACCATTTACAACGGCTGGGAGCAGATCACTCAACGCGACCTCTGCGCCGATGCCTTCAACCTCGAACCCACCCATGACTTCATGCCACAGATGGGGCCGATGGTCGGTTATGCGATCACGGTGGTCATCGAACCTTCCAATCCAGCTCACCGGCAGGTAAACGCCAATGCCTGGAGCGAATATCGCGAATTCGTGGCTTCCATTTCTGGACCCACGATCGTCATCGTTCAGGACCTCGACAAACCTCGCACCATCGGTGCTTTCTGGGGCGAGGTGAATAGCAACATTCATCGTGCCCTCGGCTGCGTTGGCACCATAACCGACGGAGCCATCCGCGATGTGGATGAAATGACCAATGCCGGGTTCAAAGCTCTCGCGCGCCGGCTTTGCGTCGGTCATGCCGCCGTGCATCCCGTTCGCTGGAATGTCGAGGTGGAGGTTTTCGGGAGAAGGGTCAACCCATGCGATCTCATCCACGCGGACAAACATGGATTCATGGTCATCCCACCTGCCGAGCAAGCCGGTTTGTTGGAGGCAGCCCGCTTCATGGATGCCAACGAATGCCAAACCGTGATCGCCGCAGCGCGCAACATCTCGGGGCTCAGCACCAAAGAGATCCTCGCCAACATCAACGCCGCCGGGAAAAAATTTGGCGAAGCCGCACATGCCCAGTTCCACCGCGACGGCGAATGGTGACAGCAAAACTTCATTGATTGCCTTCATGAAATCTTTACTCGCAAGTCTCTTCCTTTCCTGCACCGCCGCTTTCGCCGCTTCGATTGACGCCGACCTCTGTGTCTACGGCGGCACCAGCGGCGGGGGGTCCGCAGCCGTTCAAGCCGCCCGCATGGGCAAATCCGTCGTGCTGATCGAACCCGGCAAACACCTTGGCGGCATGACCGCCGGTGGACTCAGTGCCGTGGACATCGGCGACCCACGTTCTGTTGGAGGTTTTGCCCGCGAGTATTTCACCCAACTGGCCGCCACCACCGGCGTCACCCTCGCCTGGGACAAACCCTTTCAATCCAAAGCTGGAGGACCTGCCACCGGCGGCGCTTATGCCATCGAGCCCCATCAAGCAGAGAAGTTGTTCATCAAGATGGCGGCGGAAGCAGGTGTCCGGGTCCATTTTGATGCGCGACTAACTTCCGTCACCAAGGACGGTCCTCGCATCACAAGCATCACCACCGAAGACGGCGATGTCTTCACCGCCAAGATGTTTATTGATGCCACTTATGAAGGCGATCAGATGGCCAAAGCAGGCGTCAGTTACACCCTCATGCGCGAAGGCAACGCCAAATATGGCGAACGTTACAACGGCATTTATTACGAAGCCAAATACCAACCGCGCACCGGTCATCTCCAGCCTGGGCCCAATGGCAGGGTGAAAGGTGGTCAGGGTGTTTGGGATCGCGACTTTCCCCTCGATCCCTATGTTATCAAGGGCGATCCAAACAGCGGGTTGCTGCCACTTATTCAGGAAGGTGATCCCGGCGTCGTTGGTAATCCGGCTCCCGGTGTGCAAGCCTATTGTTTCCGGCTTTGTTTGAGCAGCCATCCCGACAACCAACTCCCCATCACTCCCCCACCCAACTACAACGCCGCACGGTATGAGATCGTCGTGCGCTTCATCGAAGCCTGTCTGGCCAATGGCGATGACATGGACCTGCGCTGGTTTTCCAAATACGACGCTTTGCCTAACGACAAATGGGATTTCAACACCGCGACCTTCGGCGGCAACCTTCCTGGCGCCAGTCACGAATGGCCGGAGGCCAGTTATGCCCGGCGTGTCGAGATCGCCAAGGAACATGAATACTATCATCGCGGACTGCTGCATTTTCTCGCCACCGATCCGCGCGTCCCACAAAAAGTGCGCGACGAGATGCGCCGCTTCGGATTGCCCAAAGATGAGTTCATCGACAACGGCGGCTGGCCGCATCAAATTTATGTGCGTGAAGCGCGCCGCATGGTCAGCGATTTCGTGCTGACCGAACATCACACCTTTGGTCGAGAGATCGCCCCAAAATCTATCGGCCTCGGCAGTTATGGCACCGACACCCATGAAATCCGCCGCATCGTCAAAGACGGTGTCGTCACCCGCGAAGGCAAATCCGGCAGTGGTCGTGGCGGGTTTAGCCCTTATCAAATTGGCTATGACGCCATCGTCCCCAAAGCAGCCGAATGCGAAAACCTATTGGTGACATTTGCCCTGTCGGCCAGCCACACCGCCTTCAGCAGCCTCCGCATGGAACCCGTCTTTATGGTCACCAGCCAATCCGCCGCCACCGCTGCGGTGCTGGCAATGGAAGAACATCTTTCCGTGCAAAAGCTGGACTATTCGAAACTCAAAGCAAGGCTGCTGGCCGACGGTCAGGTTTTGCAGTTTCCGTGAGTGCTGAATTCTCCCGATATCAGTTGCTCAATGCCCAGCCATTCAATGATAGCAACGACAAGGAGCTGGTATTGTAGGCGAGAACGCTCTCGCGCTGATTCGTGTGGGGATCCGGAACATCGAAACTGAACGGCTGTCAGGTGCCGTTTGCACCTCTACCAGCGGGGGCGAGCGTCGATCACTGGATTGGCGGTTGAATACGGTAAATCATCGAAACAGGGCGGCTGGCAGGGATTGCCACGACGCGACTTGTTCTGCTTCTTTATTATTCTGATACAGTTTCCAAGCCACAACATACAATGCGATTCCCAAGATGGTAGGCGCAACGATTGCCAGGAGAATAGAAATTGGGTGGCAATCAAAATATCGACTCGACTCGGGATCATAACTTACTGGGATACGGCTCCCAACTTCATATCCGCAAGACGAACCTTCACCAGTAAATTGAAAATCCTCAGAGCGGTGAGTTCCTGCAATTATTGGATAGTGCATCAAAATTCCTTCCGCATCGTTCCGGCTTTTGACATCTTTGATAACTCCTACGCATTGTTCCCACCGGGATCGCTTCTGCCACCAAAATAGGGTCGAAACCCCGCAAAAGAGGAGGAAGCTTCCACCGGTAAATGCTACCAGAGGCCATATCAGCGATGAGTTCATTTCTTTGCAGAACGTATAGCTCATCCACGGCGCGGTTGGAAGCCTGAATTCAAACTGGCGCGTTACCCGCCGTTGGATGGAGCGGTTTGTCGACTCTTATCTTTCAACTTGATCACGTGCGAGTTCAGCTTCAACGGTCCCCCACGCAACAGTCACCGGTGACGAGAGACGCGAGGTCGCGAGTGAGTTCTGCGGCGGCGTGATGACGCAGCAATGGAGCTCCTTGCCCTGCGTAGAATAAGCCATCCTCCGCAGTCTTGAATGGGCGGGTGAGTTCGCCCTGAATCGGGTAGCCAAGATGGGTCAAGTCTCCTGCTTCCAATTCTTCGAGGGTAGAAGTGACGATAAAACGCGCCAGCCGCCCCGTGACGCGGTCGCTCAAACGGGTATGTCGGGCGGAGGGGTCAAAAAGCTTTCGTTTGTGAGTGGGGTGCGCGCCAGATTCTTTGCAGGCTAGAAATGCGGTGCCGACCTGAACTGCGGAGGCACCAAGTGACAAGGCCGCAGCGACTCCTTTTGCATCGGCGATGCCGCCTGCGGCGACGACCGGAATTTCTACTGATTCAACGATTTGTCGCACGAGTGCCAGTGTGCCGTGCAACGAATCATCGGCGGATCGAAGAAATGACGGACGATGCCCGCCAGCTTCGAATCCGGTGGCAAGCAAAATGTCCACACCGGCGTTTTCGATGGCAAGGGCTTCATCGAGCGTGGTGGCGGCCCCCATGGTGATGATGCCAAGCTTCCGGCATTGGTTGAGAATTTCCTGCGAGGGAATACCGAAAACGAAACTGAAAACAGGCGGACGCGCTTGGAGGATGGCCTCCGCCTGCCGTTCAAAATCCACGGAATGGCAACCCGCGAAAACCGGCGGAGCGACGTGATTTCTGCGATAGATTGGCTCCAGTTTTGAAACCTCGCGCTCGAAGGCGGTTGCATCGGCTTCCTTGGATCTTTTGTCCTCGCTATCAACCCACAGGTTCATCACGAATGAGCCGTCGGTTTCCTTGCGGATGGCATTCGTGACCTGAATGATCTCCTCTGGCTCCAACAAATGCGCTCCGTAGGAACCCATACCGCCGGCGTTGGTGACGGTGGCAGCGAGTTTCACAGTGGAAAGGCCGCCGCCGAAGGGGCCTTGGATGATGGGTAGCACCAAACCAAGGCGGGCAGTAAGATTTGATTTCATGAGGTGAATCGGTCTCGGATGACGACTTCGCTGTCTGAAAGACGTTCCCCGCGCGGCCATACGGGTTTTGTTTGTTTGCCGATGGCCAGGATGAAACTCAGTGCGTGGCCTTCGGGAAGGCGGATCAGTTTCGACACCGCCTCCGCATCAAAGCCAATCATCGGGCAGGAATCGTATCCCATGTCGCGTGCGGCGAGCATCAGAGTCATGCCAGCGAAACCGGTCGAGCGCATGGCCTCGTCGCGGATGAGGAGAGGTTTTCCATCGTAAAAGGGAGTAAGGGCGGGAACCAGAATGTCCTGCACCTCCTGCGGGGCGTGCGCCCAATAGCGCTGCGGGTTCTTCAAGTGAGCGTTGAGATCGGCGCACAGGATGATGAGCAGTGAGGCATCGGTCACCTGCGATTGATCCCATGCAACGGCGCGGATTTTTTTGCGGAGTTCCGGATCGCGCACCAGAACGAAACGATAATTCTGCATGTTGAAAGAGGAAGGGGCGAGTTTGGCCAGCGCGATGAGGCGGGCGATCTCCTCTTCCGATAGTTGGTGCGCCGGGTCGAAATGTTTGACGGAGCGGCGGGGTTCGATGGTTTCGGTTGCGGGCATGGGGGGGGCATTTGGGCTGTTAATCATCGCCGCCAAAATCAGTCGCTAGTTACTTTTGTAAACCTCATATCTTGCGGTAACCAGAGAATCGGGTTACCATTTGGAAACTTTCTCTCCTGCCATGGTGCCGCTCCGAAAAAACAAGGTTGTTCCGCCCCCTGATGCCTGCCCACTACGCGAGTGCCTCGGCATTATCGGAGGTGCTTGGACCCCCGGCATCATTTGGTATCTCGGGCATTCTTCCAGAACCTTCAGCGAGCTGAAGGGCGACCTCAAAGGGGTCACCGCGAAAGTGCTTTCCGCACGGTTGAAGAAGCTCGCGCATGATGGCGTGGTTCTTCGGACGGTAAAACCCACTTCACCACCGACCGTTGAATATTCGCTGACCGACTTGGGTTGCGAACTAAAGCCAGCTATTGCGGCAATTGTTGCGGTTGGGCATCGACTGAAGCAACGGCGAATCGATGGATGAACTCATGCCATTATTTTCCACCAAGGAAGAGGTCACAGCGGCAGCGACATTCTTTTGCGGAACGCTTCGGATCAGGCGACGGCGAGCGCAAGACGTTGCTGACACGACAGATAGCCTTCGAGCCGTTGCCTGCATCCGTTTTGTTCGCCCTTGTGTGGCTGTTCACCATATCTTCCACCATGGTTTGCTCCCTCGAAAGCCTGCCAAAACAATGGAATCAGCATCAAATCTCGGCTCATCCGGTAGGTCGTTGCCTGGGCCACCCTCAAGAGAGTATCCAAAAAAATGGAAAAGGGCTACCTCTCCCAGCTCCAGCGGGCGAAATGGTAAAGGATACGGCTCGTCATCATCTGAATCGACCTTCCGCTGCCCTGACCAGTAAGGTGCCTCGAAGGGAAGATGCTCGCCAATGTCCTCCAAAACCTTCGAGTCAGGCGAGAGGCTGAGTGATCTGGTGAGCTTGCCGCTCGACCAGATAGCGAATGCGAACCAATCGACAACGCTGTGCATGGCGAGGAAATAAATGTCTCGTCCTCTGGCCGCAGATAAATAAGTCGCAGGCAACTTCGATGGATAGTCGATTCCTAGCTGGGAAGCCGCAACAACGGAAACGCCGGGATAGCAACCGGCAAAGACCTGCTTACGTGGAGGGCAAGTGTAAGACAGATATCCATCGGCGTCAGGAACCAGCTTCATGCCTGGGAAAAGCTCCATCGCCAGCTTGCTGGATGCCTCACGGTCAAGCTGAGGGCTCGCGGAAAACACATCAACGAGCTTCGTGCCACTATCGACATATGCAATCATCCATGTCTTAGCTCCCATAGTATCGGCGTGCGGTGTGTTGGTTGGGCGAACGTCGAGGCGACTCACAGCTGGAAGCCGTTTTGTCCGCCGTCATGTTCGGCTTGTCGGTCGTCCCTGGTGTGAACGACAATCGTTCCTGCCATCTTGTCATGCCATCCCTGCTTTCGGGCATCAAACGCAACCCAAAAATAGCCCAATCCAAGAGGGATTGCTCCCACAAAGTAGCCAATATATCTGATAATCCACTGCTTCAGGATGGGCTTCTCTCCGGTTTTCGCATCAACGATTTTTGCATGAATAACCATCTTTCCGGGAGTGGCCTGCTTCTGCATCCAGAACGCTAGAATTGCGACAAGCGGGACGATCCACGTAATGAAAAAATCCGCTGGTCCGGCAATAAACCGTGTTTGGTTCAGATCGAAGTATTCCCACCCGTAGATCAGAATCAAGAGTGGATAGGTAGCGAGGCACAGCAAAATGGTGTCGATGACGGTCGCGCCAAAACGACTCCAGAAGCCCATGTAGTTGTATGTTTCAGTTTTCATTTCTTTGCCGGACGATTAAGAGGTGGCAGGCGAAGCCTTGCCACCCTCGGCTTGTTCTGCAAATTGTTGGTTGGGAAGGATACGCCGCTCCTCAAATTCTGCCCACTCCCAGATGTAGTCAGCGAGGTCTCGGGACTGATCGGGAATCGCTACCGAGGCATAGGTCCGTCCATCTAGCTCCGATGGGTTCGCGTCACCTTCGTGGCATCCGCCCCGAGTTACGCCTTTGCGCTGAATGCAGAAATTCATGAACTGGCCGGTGAGCTCCGTCCAGGTCTCACCTATCCGCTGCTCAACGAAGAATGTCGATGCCATGGTATTTCAGCAGAACAGTCGGTTAATATGACGTTTTGAAGAATAATATCACCCTATATCCTTCAAATTTGAAGATTTTTCGAGAGTTGATCCGATTTCGTATGCAAAATAACACGGATTTTCGGGTGTTATTTTTCAATTTTGGAGATTTACGCGAGAATTGAGGTGTTATTTTACAGGTCAAATAACAAAATTTTTGATAGCGCGCCCCTTTGATTATGGGCTACGACGAAATCGTGAACGCCTCAATCAGAACAAAGTGCAAAGGCGCTTCTGCGGAGCGATTCGAAAACGACAAGAAACCATTTTTGAGGGGGGACTGGTATAAGATTGATTGGGTTGTGGTAGCGAAAGACGCGCGAGTTTGGAGGGATTGAGGGGAACTGAGTGATGACCGACGAAACGTCGGTGGTCCGACGATGGAGGGGTGGCCGACGATACGTCGGCAGTCCATGGAGGTCGGGGCGAGGATCGGGAATTTGTGGTGGCGGCGATCACTGGGGCGCAAGACATCTTCTTGCGGGAACGTTGCAGTGTTATCTATGAAGCACGGTTTTTTTATTTTGGTGGTTTGGGTGGGGATGATGGGCGTGGGCGCGGTTCTGGCAGAGGAGGCCAAGGCAAACGCTGTTGTGCTTTTTGATGGCAAAACACTGGGCGACTGGAAGGCTCATGATGCTGGAGGCAGCGGAGAGGTTGCGGTGAAGGACGGCGAACTGCGCATCGGGCGGGGCGAAAGCATCACCGGGGCGGTTTATCAAAAGGCGGCGGAACTGCCGGTTTCGGATTATGAAATTTCGCTGGAAGCGAAACGACTGGATGGCTTGGACTTTTTTGTGGGACTGACGTTTCCGGTCGGAGATTTGAAAACCTGCGCGACGCTGGTGATGGGCGGCTGGGGCGGCAGCGTGACGGGGCTTTCGAGCATTGATGACATGGATGCGTCGGAAAACTCCACGGGGCATTATCGACGTTATGAGGACAACAAATGGTATGCCGTGCGCGTGCAGGTGACTTCGGAAACCATCAAGGTTTTTTGCGACGACGAAATGATCATCAACGCCGACATCAAGGGCAAAAAGGTGGGGCTGCGTTACGGGTCCATTGAGGAATTTGCGCCTCTTTCCCTGACCACTTACCAAACCGAGGCGGCGATCCGGAACATCAAACTACGTCCACTGGAAAAAAAGTAGGCTGAGGCGTTCTTTGCTGGCGCGGCTATTGCTTTTCCATCTGTCCCGCGGGCGAAGGCTGCGGAGTCATTATGGACGCCTGGTTGATCGCCATTGCTTTTTTCTTTGGACTGGTGGTGCAGCAGCTCGGGCTGCCGCCACTGGTGGGGTTTCTTGTCGCCGGATTTGTGCTCAAGGGTCTGGGCTGGAGCGGTGGCGAGATGCTGCAAACCATCTCCGATCTCGGAGTGACGTTGATGCTGTTCTCCATTGGACTGAAACTTCGCCTGAAGAGCTTGTTGCGACCGGAAATCTGGCTAGGCACCTCGCTGCACACCCTGATCACGGCGGGTTTGTTTGCGTCGATCTTTCTGGGGCTTGGCATTTTGGGCTTGCCGATGTTTGGTTCATTGAACTGGGGCACGGCGTTGCTGCTGGCGTTTGCATTGAGTTTTTCCAGCACCGTGTTTGCCGTCAAGACGCTGGAAGGTTCCGGCGACATGGGCGCGTTGCACGGACGGGTGGCAGTGGGGATTTTGGTGATGCAGGATTTGCTCGCCGTGCTGTTTCTAACGGCTTCTACCGGCAAAATCCCGTCCTGGTGGGCGGTGGGCCTGCTTGTTGCCTTGCTCGCTTTGAGACCATTTCTCGGCTGGGTGATGACGCGCTGTGGTCACGGGGAACTGATTGCCCTGTGCGGACTTTTTCTTGCCCTAGTGCTGGGCGCGAAAGGGTTTGAATCGGTGGGGTTGAAGGCGGATCTCGGAGCTTTGTTTGTGGGGGTGTTGGTGGGGCAGTTTGCCAAGGCGAAAGAATTGTCAAAATCGCTGATCGGCATCACTGACCTGCTGCTGGTGGGATTTTTCCTCAGCATTGGGCTCGAAGGATTGCCGGAATGGCGTGGGGTGCTGGTGGCCCTGTTGATCGTGCTGTTGCTGCCATTCAAGATTGCGCTGTTCTTTGCCTTGCTGACGCGTTGCCATTTGAGGGCGCGCACGGCGTGGATGGGCGGATTGACCTTGGGATCTTACAGTGAGTTTGGGTTGATCGTGATGGCGCTGGCGGTGGGCAAGAACTGGATGCCGGCTGAGTGGCTGGTGGTGGTGGCGATTGCGCTTTCGTTGAGCATCCTGCTAGCCGCACCTTTGAACCGAAAGGCCGAGTTGTTTTATGACCGGCTCAGCGACTGGCTGCATCGCTTTGAAACGACGGGGCAGCATCCCGATGATCTGCCGGTGACGCTGAACGGGGAGCAGATTGCGATCTTCGGCATGGGACGCGTGGGTTTGTCGGCCTACCAGGTGATGAGCAACCGTTTTTCGGGAAAAGTGATCGGTTTTGATCGTGATCCCGCGCAGGTGGAAATTCACCGGGAGGCCGGACGGAATGTGGTGCTGGCGGATGCGACGGACTCCGATTTCTGGCATCGGGTGCAGTTCAAGGATCAGATTGAACTGGTCGTGCTGGCAATGCCCAAACACAGCGCCAACCTGCATGCCGCCGAGACGCTGAAACGCAATGACTATCAGGGAGTGGTCGCGGCCACTGCGAAGTTTGATGACGAGATGAAGGAGCTTCGCGCGCTGGGATTGGATACGGTTTTCAACCTCTACAACGAAGCCGGTGCGGGTTTTGCCCAGCACGTGAGCAAGGTATTTAGTCAGCAGCGTCCTGATTTGGTGGTGCCTTTGAAGTCAAAGGATTGACCCGAGACATCTCCCTTTCAAGGGTTGGGAGAGGGCTCTGCGGAACCTGACTTGGTTTCATTCACGATGATGTCCGCGAACAGGGTGATGAAGTCCTGATTGGGATTGCATACATCGATCTCACCCTCAAAGCGGCCCACCTTGATGGCTTTCAATGTGAACTTGATGTCGATGCTTTCGTTCGGTTGGAGCTCGCTGCCAAAACTCCAACTTTTCAAGACAAACACCGACATGGAGTCGGAGGGAGTGGGCTGCACATTGACCACCTGAAAGCCCTTCAGAAAGTCGTTGTTGATGTCAACGCTGTCGAGCACGACCGGCTCTGGATGGGGGTTGGTGGCGGTGATGACGAGATCCACCACCCCATTCATCTCGACCTCGTTGGGAGCATTCATCGTCACCATGAGGGTGGGCTCCTCCCTGAGAAGGAAATACCATATCCCCACGATGCCCAAGATGACGAAAACAGCGGAAACCGCCGCGCATCCAACGAGTCCTTTTTTCTTCGTCATATGGGTGGTTCAGCAAAAACGCATCAAACCCCGGCCTTGCGGATGACCTCGACGGTTTTTTCGAGTCCGGTTTTGGCGACGGTCAGGTGGTCTTGCTCCCAATACTTCGGATTGTAGAGTTCGAGGGAAACGCAGCCTTTGAATCCGGTGGCCTTGAGGTCTTTAAGAATCGCGGGGAGTGGCAAAACGCCATCGCCGGGATAAACGCGGTCGGCATCTTTCATCTCGTCAATCACCGGAGCGGCGGGCGCATCGGCAAATTGGATGATGGCAATGTTGTCGCCCTTCAGGTGTTTCAATGCCTCAAATCCACCGCCGCTGATGTGCATGTGGAAGGTGTCTGGAATGACCATGGCCTTGGGGTGATTGGAATCCAGCGCAATGCCCATGGCCTGTCCGAAGGTTTTGATCGGCTGGAATTTTACGAAGACCAGGGCAGGACGGAGGTTAAATTCGTTGATGCCGATTTCGATGAGGTCGCGATAACGGGCGGCCACCCATTTTTGGTCCCAATCCTCGCCAGCGGTGTTGCCGATGACCTGGACGTGCTCGCAACCGACATCGGCCGCCATGCGCATGCGGCGGCGGGTATCCACCAGGGAGGCGTCGAAGGCTTCCTGGGTGGGAGGCAGGGCGTTCCAGAGTCCGATCATGCTGGGAACAAACAAACCCAGATCTTTGATTTTTTTGCCGAGATCCTTGAGATTGCCGCCTTCTTTTTCGTAGGCTTCCAGTTCACGATCCCAGGGTTCAATCGCATCATACCCGGCCTCAGCGGCGAATTTGACTTTGTCGTCCAGAGTGGCGGGCCGGATGGTGGCGGTGTCGAGACAGATTGGCCAGGGACTGACGCCTTTTTGATAACGAAGTGCCGACCCAGTGGCATCGGTTGGAGCCTTGGTTTCTGCAGCGGCAGATTTGGTGGCAGTGCCGATTCCGACAGCGGCGCTGGCGGCGAAGGTGAGAAAGTTTCTGCGTTCCATGATGGGATGAATTTGAAGGACAAAGATACGCAACGACGATGCAACTATTGCGCTGGTCGCTGCCTTTTGTTTTGTTGTGCGGTGTTGCCAGCCAATTAAAGACCCGGTGGTTTTTCGCCGATCGAACGCCCCCGGTTGACTTTCTCCTGTTCCGCCTCAATCGCGGGATCGTAGGGATAACCGCCTGAGACCACAATGTTGCCATCGGTCTGCACGGCCAGCTGCGGACGTTCGGCGTCGGTTTCGCGATGATAGTTACGCCGGAAGATTTTACCCTGGCTGTCGATGACGACATGCGAATAGATTCGCGGCACGGTCATGAACAGCACATGCATTTTGTTTTCCCTGTCGACCGTCACCTGTGGATCAGTCACCATGATGGCGCTGCCGAGGGAAAAGGTGGAAATGTTGGCTCCGCTGCGGTCATCGAGCAACCGCACATACAGGTAGGTGCGATCGATGTCACGCATGGAGGTAAGGGTGTATCGCCTGACCTGACCGGCGCTGGGCAGTCCCAGTGGAACGCCAAAACTCTGTTCCCAGAACGCCTTGGCACCGGTGAAGTTGGCGCGGGCGCGGTTGGAGCTGTAATATTGCTGGCTGGGGGCGTGGTAAACGGTGGCGGCGATGAAGTAGTTGCCGTATTCCGAAAAACTGTATCCCTTCGAAATGGCAACCTTGCGCGAGATGGTGGTGCCGCTCTTGAAAATGATTGGATCGGCCCCGTCCATGCTGATGGTCGGTCCTTGGTGACCGCGTGGATCGGTGATGTTGAATCCCAGCCAAGGCCCGCCGCGTGGACCGCCCATGACGACGTCTGCTCCTGAGCGGTTGGTGATGGTGACGGTGGCTTCAATGCCCTCATAAATGAGATAGGTCTCTTTGTTGAGGGTGACATTGGTCTGAAACTGGGCCTGGATCTGGGACGGGCTGGCAAACAGGCAGGCGGCCAAACACAAACACAGCAGCAGTGGTTGGAGGGAGGGAACGCGGATCATGTGGGTATAGAAAATAAGGCAAAAGTCGGGAAGACAGAAGACAAAAGAATGATGCAGCGCCGATTTTGGCGGAGTTTTTGCCATTCAAGGTTCCAAACGGGACGGTTAGGCCGTGGAATCAGGGCTGCGCAGGGGCAGGTGCGGTGTCGCTCGCGGTGCGGAATCCACGGGTCGATGAAGTGGTTTCGGGAGTGTCAGGATAGGTGCGGTCGGTGAGGATGCTGCCTAGCTTTTGTAGCGCAAAGTGACCGCCACGAACAATCGGAACCTTGAAGTCCGGGAAGTCCGGATGACTCGCCCAAGTGCCGGTCCATTCCTCCACGTTGCCGCCCATGCCAATGACTCCGTAGGGGCTGACGTCCAGTTTGATTTCGTTGACGGGAGCCCAGAGGTTTGATCCGTCGATGTTTCCACCCGTGGTTTCTTTTGGCAGATAATCGAGCCCGAGATTGGCGTTTTTGGCGTCGGCGTTGTTGCCCCAGGGATACATGCGACGATCGGTGCCGCGGGCGGCTTTCTCCCATTCCTCCTCGGTGGGAAGACGGCGGCCCTTCCACTGCGCATAAGCGTAGGCATCCCACCAGTCGACACCGAATACCGGCGTGTTGAGATCCACGCGCTGGTTGTTGAACAACACGCCGGTGGTGGCCGCCGTGTAACATGGATCCCAGAGGGCGGGTTGATGGGTGGTTTTGGATGGGGGTTGATCGGGATGGTTGAAACGTTTCGCCGCCGATGGATCAGCCGCGAGTGCTGCCAGGAACTCGGCATACTGGCCAATGGTCACTTCGTGGGTGTCGATCCAAAAGGCAGGCAACGTGCGCCGGTCGTTTTTCTGGAAGCCGAACGGACCGGCAGGAATTGCCGTCATCACCTGCTGCACGGGCGGCGCGGAACCGTTTGCCTCCACTTTGCCCCGCACAAAAATGCCCACGATCAGGCCGATGATGATCAGCGCGGTGAGAACGTATATCCAAATGGGAATGGTGGCCGACTGGCTGGCCTGGATGTCCTGGGCCTCTTTGGTGTCGGCACGTTTCAACAAACTGCGCTCACGAAACTCCTCCTGGAAATCATGGGCGCGTTCACGCAACTCCTCCCAGTCCTCCAGATCGTTGCCGAGATCGTCAAGCAGATGGCGGGACCTGGGGCCGTCAGCGACCGGACGCAGCAGGGCGATGAAACGTTTGGTGTCGGAGGCAAAGTCCCGAGGAATCGCTGCGGCAGGTCGGAAAACGTTGACGATGCTGGGATTGTTCTCGCTGTCGATGAAGATGTCGCGCGCTGTGAGCATGCGATAGTGATAACCGCGCTGGGTGGCGTAGCTCATCGCATCCGACACCCCGGCGACAAGATCGGCGAGAATCTTTTCGTTGAATTTGCGACCACTGGCCTGCCATTGCTGAAGGGTGCGGCCATGCGGAAGCTCCCGGGTGTAGAACTGGTAGGGACCGGACTGCACCGACTCATAAAGTGGCGCGATCCGGTGATGGCTGATGGAGGCTTTGATGCGTTGCCGTTCGAGAAAATCCACCAGCGTGTCCTTGTCATTGGCAAACTCCGGCTTCAGCAGCACCAACGCCACTTCGCGGGCCACCCCTTGCTGAAGGGCACGGTAGGTTTCGGTGGTGCGTTCGTTGTAGAAACGTTCCTGGATCACGTAACTGCCCAACACCGTCCCGGGTTTTAAGATCGGCGGTTCCTCCTCCTCGACACTTTCCAAAGCAACGGACACGGGGGGCAGTTCGGGGGTGGCCATCATCGGCGGCCCGGGTTCGGGCGTTGGCTCCGGTTTGGATTGAGCCAGCAACGGACTCAACATTGGCGCAGGTGCAGGAGCGGGCGCAGGTGCGGGAGGCACAACTACTCGGTCCGGCGACAACCATGGCGCTGGTGGAGGTGATGTCGGTGGAACAATGGCGGCGACTGGAGGCTTCGACACCAATGGCACGAAGCGAATTTCAGGCTCGCCGTCGTCACCCGGGAACAAGGCACGAATTTTCTCAATCAGCAGCCGCTCGTCGATAGGTTCCATCAACACCGGATCGTCGCCGATGAATTCCCTAAACGCACTAACATCAGCCCGACAGGTAAACACTGCATGGAGCTCGGGAAACTTTTCACGGATGGCATCTCGGAGATCAAATCCAGTAAATTCCCCCAGCAACCCTTCGGCCACCAGCACATCGAGCTGTGGCAGCTTTTGAGCAATCTCCACCGCGTCTTCAGCACTCGCGCTCTCATGGACCACGGCGAACTCTGTGCGCAACAGGGTGCTCCGCACGATCCGGGTCTTTTCGGAGGGATCTACGTAGAGGATTACCATTGGCCGTGGCTGTTCACTTGGGGAAGAGAGCATTGTCCAGGCCAGCCGGAGGGGCGCTGCGGGGGGGGAAGTCCTGCAAGGTGGGCGGATGGGATTGTTCGCCGGAGAGTTTGTTCTGATAGAAAAGTTTCACAATGTATCCATGGAATGATCGGTTGCCGAGGTTGCGCAATTCTTCGGGAGTAGGGGCTGCAAGGTCATAAGTGATTTCCAAAATTTCGCCTTCGGGTGCGGTCCAGTCGATCGGATCGCTCGCCCATCTTTGTTGTGGAGCTTCCGCGCGCACTTGTTCGATACGTTCGCCATCGTTCACCTGCTCAAAAAGAAACACGTGAATGTCCATTTGTCCTGGATCGATCACCGCCCCGGGAGCGGCGACGATGGGAACGCGCACCGTCACCCGTTCACCTCCACTTTCATGCGGCGTGCGCAGGACCTCACAGTCGCCAAGCTGGATGGGACTGGAGTTCACCGGAGTCGAAGGCATCGGAATACTCTCCATCTTATTCTTCGCCATCATGTAGTAGCCGCCTGCCTGGGCCTCGCCCATGGCAAGAATCGCACGCCACAAGGCTTTCGCCTTGTCCACGAGACCCATGGCCTCATAGGTCAGGGCCATTTCGCTGAGGATTTCTGGATGCTGCGGTTCACGCAGATCGGCAGCGCGCAGCGATTCGAGCGCAGTGGCGGTGTCTCCAGCCTCGCGGGCGAGACGCGCAACCTTTACGCCCTCAACGATTTGAGGATTTTTCAGCTCGCGACCGGGGGGAAGCGACGTCGGAGGCATCGCCGGCACCCGAGGCGGAGTGATCGAAGCCGCTGGTTGGGGAAAGGGAGCAGCTGGAGGAAGAATCGATGACTCACGCGCGATTGAACTCGATGTCAGCTCTGGCGGCACGCTGGGAAGGGTGAAAACGGGTTCTGGCTCTGGCGCAATGACGGTGTTGTCGGGAGCCATAGCGCGAGGCACGGAGCCTGTTTTGCCATCCTGCTGGCCGACCGCCCAAATCACGCCCACCGTGCAAACGGTCGCCAGACTGCACAGAATCACCTGCGCCACGAGCTGGGCTCGTTCGCTTTCGGCGCTGAGGATCGTGGCAGTTTTGCTCATGGGGCCATTTTATTCTAAAAAAACATCCTAGGGGTCTGGAGCAATTGTGTCAATGGCTCAAGGCATCGGCGGAGCCGTCATTTGACGCCGCACACTTCCGAAAATTCATCCCAAACCGAGCGCCTCCACCTCTTCCTCCCCCCAACCGAGGTAGTGGCCAAGCTCATGCAGCCAGGTGATACGCACTTCGCGACGATATCTGCGGACATTGCCGCCTACATGTTCCCAAATGCTGTCCAAAAACAGCCGGATGCACGGCATCTCATCCGGAGCGCCCGGGAGGGGATCGAGCCGGCTAAACCCCTCAAACAACCCCAAAATATCCTCTTCCAAAGTGTCGTCTCCCTCCAGCGCCTCAGCCAAATCTTCAAAGCTGACCGCGCACTCCTCCGCCGCTTCCCGCACCTCCGGGGGCAGACGTTCAAGAGCGCGCTGCACTTCGGTTTTTGCCAGTCGCAGGAGTCGTGGATGCATCAAGTCATGCTAGCAGCACCACGTGTCTGCACAACCAGCCGAATCATGTCTGGAGCCCTCCATTTGAAGCGAAAAATTGCTGGTCGTTCGCCCATTCCCGGGGCAGGATGTCCACCGCGCGCGCCATCACTCTGTTTCTATTTTCCGAACCCGCACATGAAGCTCGTCAGCCATTTGCCCAAACAGTCCTTCTGGCTCTACCTCGGCCCAGGACTCAATGTGCTGTTGGTGCTGCTCATCTTTTTGCTGCTGAGTTCCAGCTTCGTTGTTCAAAGCGGCATTGGCGTCGCCCTTCCGCACAGCGGTTCACGACTCAGCAGCTTCGAACGGGCCCGAATCATCACCGTCACCACCAGCGCCTCCCAAACCTTTTACCTCGACGGGGAACCGGTCGACATCTTCACGCTGCGGTCCGGCTTGCAAGCCAAGGAGGATGGCAGTCGCCGCGCCATTCTGCACATCGACAAGATGGCTCCGTTCGACTGGGTGCAAAAGGCCATGAATGTTGCTTTGGAACTCGGTTATGAAGTCGGCTACGCCACCGACCCAACCCCCCAGTAGAGTCGCGCGATAAACTGATCGAATTTCGCATGCCTCCTAAAGTCTCCAGCTCCCTGCCATTGATCTTTGACTGGACGCCAGCGCGCGGTCGGTTCGGTCGGCTGATGCTGGCACTGCTCATCGTGATCGTTGGCATCGCGGCCTTTTTTTACGTGTTCAGGGTTGTCTATCCACAATCTGAACGCTTCACGCCTGTTCCTCATCAGGTCGTCATGTTCGACGCTGGCAATCCCGCCACCACCGCCATCATGAATCGGGTTCGCGACGTCGACTATCTGCTGCTCCCCACCCGCAATCACCAGGACAACTCCCCTTCCCTGCAACGTCTGGCCCCCGTTTTTCGTCCCAGCTTTGAAGGGCACCAGCTCGTTCTCCAGGATCTTCCTCATCGTCCCTTCACCGCGCCTCCTCCCCGGCTCATCGACGTCGACGCCCCGGTGCTGCCGCCGCTTGACCTCAGCGAACTCAAAGAGTTGCCTCCCCAGATCAGTTCCTCAGGCAAGGCCAAAACACGCACTCCCCGTCTGCGCATGAAATTCCACGGACTGGCCGAGGCACGACTCCCGCGCACCCTCCCCGACCTTTCCGAAGTTCCCCTCACCGACCCCAGCACCTGCCGCTTCAAAATCGCCGTCGCTCCCGATGGACGCATCACCTTCGCCCTGCCACTGACCAATCCTGATCAAGCCGCCGCCGCCAGCCTGCTGACAGAACGCGTTCGCCGTCTTCGTTTTGCCGCCCTGCCTCAGACCCCGGAAGCAACAACCCAACACACATCTTCCGCAACACAGTGGGGTGAGATCTCGTTTGAATGGAGTGATGCACCATGATTCAGGTTTCTCTTTCCACGCTTCTCCTCATCGGGATGGCCGTCGGCATTGCCCTGCTGGGAATCGTGTGGATCGCCGCCGTCGTGCGCCAGCGTCGTTTCGAAAAACGCGCGCGCGAGGACCTCGTTTCCTGTCGGATCTGCGGCAACATTTACGAGAATCTGCAAAAACAAAACCTTACGGCCTGTCCCAAATGCGGCTCCCTCAACGAAGCGCTCAAACCCAAGCCGATTTAGGATCTCATTCTGATTTTCATTCCGTCACCGCTTCCGCCGATGTTTGACCTCCAAATCAACGGCTACGCAGGGGCCGATTTCAACAGCGACCAGCTCAACGCCGACGCGCTCCACCATGCCTGTCAATGCCTCGAACAGGACGGCGTCTTCGGCATCCTGGCCACCATCATCACCGATGACTTGGATGCCATGTGCCGCCGGCTGCGCAATCTGGTCCAACTGATCAGCCAGGATCCCCTCGCCCAAAAAATCATCGCTGGCATCCACATTGAAGGCCCGTTCATCAGCCCCGAACCGGGCTACGTGGGTGCCCATCCCGCCCGCTTCGTCAAACCCGCCCATCCTGACGACGCCAAGCGCCTCTTGGAAGCTGCCGGTGACCTCGCCCTTCTCGTCACCCTCGCGCCTGAACTCGACACAGGCTTCACCACCACCCAATGGCTCACCTCCCAAGGCATTTGCGTTGCTGCGGGCCATTGCAATCCGACTCTCGACATCCTCAATGCTGCCTGCGACCACGGCCTGCGCATGTTCACCCATCTCGGGAACGGCTGCCCCAAAGATCTGCACCGGCATGACAACATCATCCAACGCGCCCTCTCCCTCCACGAGAGACTGTGGATTTGCTTTATCGCAGACGGAGTCCACATCGAACCCTTCGCCCTCAAAAACTATCTTCGCGCTGCGGGCATTGATCGCAGCATTCTGGTCACCGACGCTATCAGCGCTGCCCGCCTCGGTCCAGGCCGCCACACTCTTGGCTCGTGGGAACTCGACATCGGTGAAGACCTCGTTGCCCGCTCTCCCGACAACAGCCACTTCGTTGGCAGCACCATCACCTGGCCGCGCATGCAAACCTTTGCCCTCGATCAGCTTTGCCTCGACGAAACCCAGCTCCATCAATTGACCTTCAAAAACCCGCTGACTGCCCTCGGTGTCGCCGGGTGAAGCAAGAAGGCTCATTGATTCGGATCGCAGTTCGGCGCATAGCGCGGTGGACTGCTGCGGCTTGCCGCAGCTTTTTCAGAACCGGCCTGCCGGTTCGTATCAACTATTGCAAACGCTGCCAAATCGTCTCCTGCCACAGCGCAGCAGGCTGCCCCCCTACAGCTGCGGCAGGCCGCAGCACTCCGTGACGAGTGCGTCGTAGTCCAAGAAAAAAATGTCCGCGCGGTCCTTTATGTCCGAACTCATTCGTCGTCTTTTCGAACGGAGTCACTGTAGATGCAATACTGCGGCCAAGATCTCCACCCAACCATCCATCAAACTTAAAGGAATCAACACAATGAGAGTCATGGTTATCATCAAAGCGACGAAAGAATCCGAAGACGGAGTGATGCCCGACGAAGACCTGCTTGCCCAAATGGGCGGCTTCGATGAGGACCTGGTGAACGCTGGAGTGCTGATGTCTGGAGATGGACTGAAACCCAGCAGCCATGGCAAACGCGTGAAGTTCTCGAACGGAGAAAAGAGCGTCATCGATGGCCCCTTTGAAAACACCCAAAGTCTCGTGTCTGGATTCTGGATCTGGAAGGTGGAATCCATGGACGAAGCCGTGGAATGGGTGCGGCGCTGCCCCGATCCGATGCCCGGAGGCCAGGCCGAAATCGAGATTCGCCCCTTCTATGAAATGGAAGATTTTGGCGAAGAACTCACCCCGGAACTACGCGCCCAGGAAGACCGCCTGCGCAGCGAAATCGAGCGTCAGTTTGGCTCGTGAGCCGATGCCGGAGCGTTACGGCATTCTCTTGGCGAACGATTGATTGCTTGTTTTTCATCCCGTCGAAATTGGATTGACCAACAATAGGTTTTTCGTCAAGCTGCCGAACATGCATGTTCACAATGCAACCTCGCGTCGGACGTTTTTGGGAATGCTGGCCGGAGGCGTGGCAGGCTCGCTTCGTGCATCAGACACTGAATCGGCGGTGAGATTGGGACTGCGGCGGGCAGCGGACTTTTTTCGGACCCAAGTGGCCACGCATGGAGGTTATGTCTATTATTACAGTCCGGATCTGCAGGAGAGGTGGGGAGAAGGGAAAGCGACGAATGATCAAATCTGGGTTCAGGAACCCGGGACGCCTCGCGTGGGCATGGCTTTTCTGAAGGCATTTGAAGCGACCGGCGAATCCAGTTATTTGCAGACAGCGCAAGAAGCCGCACAGGCGTTGCTTTACGGCCAGTTAGAATCGGGCGGATGGACCAATGCGATTGATTTCGACTCGAATGGTTCGCAGGTATCCGCCTATCGCAATGGGAAAGGCAAGGCGAAGGGGAAAAATTTCTCGACTCTGGATGACGGCATCACCCAGGCAACCTTGAGGTTTTTGATGAGGGTCGAGAAGGCGTCGTCGGGCAAAGTGGAGGGGTTGAAGGAGGCACTGGATGTCGCTTTGAATGCCTTGTTGGCGGCTCAGTTTCCCAACGGCGGATTTCCACAGGGTTGGATGGCACCAGTGGAAAAGCGTCCGGTGGTGAAGGCACAATATCCCGACTATGACTGGCGCACGGAAAACAGAATCAAAAACTACTGGGAGCATTACACCTTGAATGACGGCGTGTGCGGACAGGTCGCGGCAACTCTGGAGGACGTGGTAACCGTGCGCGGTGACATGCGCGGCAGGCAATCTCTGATAAGACTGGGGGAGTTTCTTCTGCTCGCCCAAATGCCTGAACCACAGCCAGGATGGGCGCAACAATATGATGCGGAGATGCGACCAATCTGGGCACGAAAGTTCGAACCTCCCGCGATTGCGGGTCGTGAAACCGAGGACGCCATGTTAACGTTAATCCGCATTGCCAAACTCACTCGCGAAGCGCGTTTCGTGGCGCCGATTCCCGCTGCACGAGCTTACTTGCAAAAGTCATTGCTTCCTGACGGAAGGCTGTCGCGATACTATGAGTTGAAGACGAACCGTCCTCTCTACATGACGGAGGACTATCAACTCACGCATGATGCCAGAGATCTGCCGAAACACTATGGCTGGCAAAACGATTCGAAGCTGGCAGAGATCGATGATGCAATGGCCGCCTTGCGTCCAAATCATGCCGGGGTGAAAACTTTGCCTGATCAAGCTGAAGTGGGGCGTGTCCTGTCCGCCATGGATGGAGAAGGACGCTGGATCAGTCGATACGAAGGCGGCATGTTGGTAGGCCAGCCGAAATTCAAACAAGGTCAGCCATTTATCTCCAGCGCAGTGTTTTCGGACAATGTAGAACTGCTGTGCCGGTTTTTACTGCGTTAAGCTGGCAGGAAGAAATACGGACAGCCGTTGTTATCTAAAGGTGACCTGGGCAATTCGTCGGCGCGGGGCTCACTCCTGAACCGCGCGCTCAAAAAGACCGCAGGCGCAGCGAACTTGATGGACAAGAAAAAGTGATAGGACCTCACGCAACCCAGTATTCTTCCAACGCCCGATCAATCTCCTTTCGATAATAAGTATCACCCGGATCATCCTTTATAAACAGAAGATACTCGCGAACCACGGATCTTTGCGGGCCAGACAAAGCCGCAAACTGCGCCAGGCCAAGCTCGTCCAGCCTGGTTAGAAAAAATGCAAGACTCATATCAAGCTCCCCCTTGAGATCCGCCACCATCAAAGCAGGAAGGTGAAATCTCACCCCGAAAGCATCAAAAAAGCACAGGCTGGCACGATTGAGCTGTTTCACCTCCAGCCGCTCCCAATCCTTCTTTTCATCCATCGCACGATGCTGCCCAATAACCTCCGGGCTCGCGTAGTCGTCGAGCGCGATGCCCTGCAACAAGCCCACTCCGCCACCCAGCTCGACGCCTTTGAATGCCTCGCGCACCCGCCCGATCAATTGCTCTGCCATGGCCGTGCGCACCCTACTGAACTTCGCCTCCCGGATGATCACTTGATCATATCCACGGGCTCGCATTTCGTCGATCTCAGCTTGAGTTGTGCGTTTCATGGGCGTCAAAATCGACGAATTTGACGCAGGACGAGGCTGGCGGCACAAAAAATGATCATTAATCGGCAAGTCCCAATTCCCGACCGATGTCCGGGGTATAATCCGAACGAGATTGGAGATATCCAATGAACGAAAGAATGCGGTTAAGGGCACCACTGTCCTTGTGCGCCACGTTGAGAAAGTCTTCAGGGGGACCTGAGGGCGTGGGCACGTATTCCTCGGACGTGGTGCGGTAATGTTCTTTTCCGCCCATGGGATCAAGAAGATCAATCAACCGGGTGGCGTCCGCTTCAACGGCCACGGCCACCATGGGATCAACCGACCATTGGGAATGTCGTTCACCCACTTTTTTCCGGAAATTTTTGAGCCACAAAATCTGTTCCTTGGCCGGGGGTGTGGCGAATTGGTTGAGGGGAGCATTCATCAGGGGGATCGGTGGGAGTATGACGTATTGCATGAGGTGGGGATGGCTGTTCTCCCTTGGTTACCCAAAGAGGTTCCGATTGTTACAAACTTCCCGAACTTTGTGTTCGATGACGCGCTTTCGGGTTTGCAGAGCGGGGATAGCCTTGTCACTATATAGGGAATGCAACATGGTTCGGATGGACATTTCCCTAACACGAGCTGGACGCTGATTGAGCGTTTGAAGGACGAAAGTGAGGAGGTGTCCCGTCGCGCCCTGGAGGATTTGTGCACCCAATATCACTATCCCCTCTATTGTTACATTCGGCGGCGCGGATTCGATCATCACGATGGCGAGGACGCCTTGCATGACTTCCTCGCCAAGCTGTTGCGGTTGGATTCTTTCAAACAAGCAAAAGCTCAAAAAGGCCGCCTTCGCTCTTTTTTGGCGACCTCTCTGTATCGTTTCCTCATCAACTGGAAACGGGACAGACGCCACGAATTGAGGGCCGCCAATCTGGCCATCGACGTCGCCCACCTCGAAGATCGCTACCAACGCGAGAACTTCTCTGAAGCAGACACCCCTGAAAGGATCTTCGACCGCAAATGGAGCCAGGAACTTCTGAATCGGGTGCTTGCCGTGCTGGAACAACGCTACAGCACAAAGAAGAAGCTGGCGCTGTTCCAAAAATTGCAGCCGGTGCTGATGGATGGTGGTTCGCTGAAGGGCGAGGATGCGGCCTTTTTCAGCCAAAAGCTCAACATGTCCGAAACCGCCATTCGTGTGGCATTGAGCCGGATGCTGAAAGATTATCGTGACACGCTGGAGGAAGAAGTTCTGCAAACCGTTGACAATAAAGAAGATGTGAAAAACGAAATCGCGTCTTTGATTGCGGTTTTCCGCAAGGACTGAATCAAATTTTTCGGCTTGGCTTTCTCATCGTGCGGTGTTCCGTAACCTCCATGGCATTGCCTCGATTTTTTGTTTCCCCAGCTTCGTGGAGCGAAGGGCCTCTGATGCTTGAAGGGAATGAGGCGCACCATTGCGCCTCGGTCATGCGTCGTGGAGTTGGCGATGAACTGACGGTGTTTGACGGCGCGGGTCGCTCGGCGAGAACGCGCATCACCCATGCTTCGCCAAAGCGGGTCGAGCTTGAAGTGTTGGAGTCCGCGCAGGCCGATCCGCCACCGGTGCAGATCTCCCTGCTGCAAGCCATTCCCAAGGGAGGCAACATGGAACTGATCATCGAAAAAGCCGTGGAACTGGGCGTGCAACACATTCATCCAGTCATGACCGCCCACACCGTGGTGAAACTGAAGGACGGCGAGATTGAAAAAAAACAGGCCAAATGGCAACGCATGGCATTGGAAGCCTGCAAGCAATGCGGACAAAACTGGCTTCCTCAAGTTCATGCGCCGATGGCATTTGAATCATGCTGGCCTTCGCTGCCCCAACACGATCTTCGCTTGATCGCCGCCTTGCAGACCGATTCCTTGAGCCTTAAATCGGTCATCAGAAACCAGCCCACCGCTCCAGCAAGCGTGCTGGTAGCCATTGGACCCGAAGGCGATTTCAGCGACGCCGAATATGTTCTCTCACGATCTCAAGGCTGCCAGCCTATCACCCTGGGGCCCATCATTTTGCGGGTTGAAACGGCCGCGATGTTCTGCTTGAGCGTGTTGACGCACGAGCTGATGCTGAACCGCCCTCATTAACCATCCTTACAAACCGATACAAAAATCTGGTGGGATTCTCGCCCCGCTTTGCTACGCTCTCCCTGTGCTGAACGAAACGCCAACTGAACGAGCCGCCCTGGAGTGGCTTTACAGCACCCAGCTTTTTGGCATCAAGTTGGGGCTGGATAATACGCGCAAACTGCTCGGCGTTCTCGGTTTGCCCAAGGAAGGGCAAAAATACATCCATGTCGCCGGCACCAACGGCAAGGGCAGCGTTTGTGCGTTTTTACACGGCCTGTTTCGGGCTTCGGGCCTCTCCGCCGGACTGTTCACCTCCCCGCACCTGGTGCATTTTCGCGAACGGATCCGCGATGGCGAGCGTCAAATCTCCAGCGCTGAGATTTCACGAGGGATCGAAACCCTCAAAAAAATCACCGCCGACTGGCAGACGCCGCCAACTTTTTTCGAGCTGACCTTTGCCCTGGGCATGGATTGGTTCCGCAAACGCGAACTGGAATGGGCCGTGCTGGAAACCGGCATGGGTGGCCGGCTCGATGCCACCAACACCATCACCCCGGAGGTGTGCGTCATCACCAACATCGGTTTCGATCACCAAAGCTCCCTTGGCAACACGCTTGAAGCCATCGCGAGCGAGAAGGCGGGCATCATCAAACCGGGAGTGCCCGTGGTCACCATCAAACAGAAACCCGAGGTGATGAAAATCATCGCCGACACCGCACGCGAACGCGGAGCCCCGCTGACGATCGTCACCACCCCGATTCGCGGATACCAGATCGGCCTGCTGGGCCAGCATCAGTTGTGGAATGCCACCCTTGCGGTTGCTGCATTCAAAGCCGCCGGTTTCAAACCCCGTGAACCGGTGCTTCGGCAAGGATTGCGCGACGTCGAATGGCCTGCGAGATTCCAGCGTTTTGACAACGAGAACATGGTGCTGGATGGAGCGCACAACCAGGATTCCATCGACACCCTTGTGCGCGTCTGGCAGCAGTTTTTCCAGCGCGAAAGGGCTCAAATCGTCTTTGGCTGTGTGAAGGGACGCGAACTCGTGCCTCTGCTTCGCTCGCTGCAATCGATCGCCGCCGGGTGGCACTTTACCAACTTTGAAAGTCAGCGCGCCGAACTTCCAGAAGACGTTCAGGGCCATCTAAAATCCCTCTACGGAGACCAGATGCAAAGCTCCGTCCATGCCAGCCCGGAACACGCCCTCAACAGCGCCCGCAAACATCCGGAACGTGTGCTGGTGACCGGTTCGCTCTATCTCGTCGGCGAAGTGCTGGCGCAGTTGCGCGGCGAGAAGGAGTGGTTCCAGAGCAGCTTGCAGTAGGAATGGAAATTCGCTGCTGCGGACCCTGCCGTTATTTCTCCGCAATCTTCACCTCGTCCCAAACCGCATCCATCTCTGCCAAGGTGCAGTCGGTCATCACCCGACCGCGCTCCGCCAGGGTTGATTCCACCTGTCCAAAGCGGCGCTCGAATTTGTGATTCGCAGCGACCAGAGCGGTCTCGGCATCCACCCCCAACTTGCGGGCGAGATTGACGACGGCGAACAACAAATCGCCAACCTCCTCCGCGATATTCTGCGGATCACCTGCGACAATGGCTTCTTCAATTTCCACCGTTTCCTCGCGAATTTTATCCAGCACCGGCGTCGCATCCGGCCAGTCGAATCCCACTTTGCCGGCTTTGCGTTGCAATTTTTGAGCACGCATCAATGCGGGGAGGCCATGGGAGATGCCGTCAAGATGGGCCGATTTTTGTGATCCCTTTTCCACCCGTTTGATCGCCTCCCACTGCGTCAACACCGCATCCGAGGTTGCCGCCGTCGCATCGCCAAACACGTGCGGATGACGTCGAATCAGCTTCTCGCTGATTCCGCGCGCGATGTCATCAAACGTGAATCCCCCGTCTTCGCTGGCGATCTCGGCATGAAACACCGGCTGCAGAAGCAGGTCTCCCAGCTCTTCACAAAAATGCGCCATGTCACCGCTTCGTGCCGCCTCTGCCACTTCGTAAGCCTCCTCAAGCAAATGCGGGATCAATGAGTCATGCGTCTGCTCGGCGTCCCATGGGCATCCGCCGGGCGCACGCAGTTCGTGCATAACGGCGCGTAGTTGCGCCATGGGTTCAAGTTCTGAGTGAGTTGGTCTTTGATGGGAGGCCACGTGGGCACCCTAGTCCAGCCCTGCGGGGTTTCCAGAAAAACCACAAACCACAGAGGCCTGGCCCTCAACCTTTCACGAGGCCTTCCTGACGCAGGAAGTTCTCCACCCAGGTGATGTCGTAGTTGCCTTGCTGGAAATCTGAGGTCGTCAGAATTTTGCTTTGTAACGGAATCGTTGTCTTGATGCCTTCAATCTGAAACTCGCTCAAAGCCCGACGCATGCGCTTGATGGCCGCATCGCGGGTGGCCGCGGTAACGATCAGTTTGGCAATCATGCTGTCGTAATACGGAGGCACCGTGTAACCGGAATAAACGTGCGTATCGACCCGCACCCCACGACCGCCAGGAGCATACCAATGGTGGATTTTTCCAGGGCTCGGCTGGAAATTGTTGAACGGATCTTCCGCATTGATCCGGCACTCGATGGAGTGGTGGCGCGGCTGGCTCTTCAAAATGTGTTCGGACAAGGGCATGCCCGCGGCAATTTGAATCTGCTCCTTGATCAGGTCACAACCATAGACTTCTTCGGTAATGGGATGCTCCACCTGAATCCGGGTGTTCATTTCCATGAAATAGAAATTTTTGCCGTCGTTGTCGACAAGGTATTCGATCGTCCCGCAGTTCTCGTAACCGATTTCGCGGCACAATTTCACGGAGGCATCGCCCATCTCTTTGCGCATTGCATCGGAGATCTTCGGCGACGGACATTCTTCAATGATCTTCTGGTTGCGACGCTGCATCGAGCAATCGCGTTCGCCCAGATGAATGACGTTGCCGTGGCTGTCGGCCACCATTTGGAACTCGATGTGATGCGGACGCTCCACGAGCTTTTCCATGTAAACCGATCCATCGCCGAAACACTTCAGCGCTTCCATGCTGGCCTGTTGATAGCTGGAGCGCAGGGTTGCCTCGTTGAGAACGGGACGCATGCCACGACCACCACCACCGGCGGAGGCCTTGATCATCACTGGCAATCCGATGGCGCGCGCCACTTCCATGGCTTCGTCCTCGGTTTCGATCACCCCATCGGACCCGGGAGTGATGGGCACTCCGAGCCGCCGTGCAGTAGCGCGTGCGGTGTTTTTGTCGCCCATCATCGAGATCACTTTTGAGGAAGGCCCGATGAACTTGATCTTGCAACGGTCGCAAATTTCCGCGAACTCGGCTTTCTCACTCAAAAAGCCGTAGCCGGGATGGATGGCGTCGACATTGGCGATCTCAGCCGCCGCAATGATGCGCGGGATCTTTAAGTAACTCTCCGTGCTGGGACCAGGCCCGATGCAGATGGCCTGATCGGCGAGCTGGACGTGCATGGAGTCGACATCCGCTTCAGAATAAACGGCGACGGTTTTGACATCGAGTTCCTTGCAGGCGCGAATGACGCGGAGCGCGATTTCACCACGGTTGGCGACGAGAACTTTTTTGAACATTGGCATGAAGATGAAGGACGGGAGACGAAAGAAAAAGCGGCAGTGACACTACTGAAAAACCGGCTTGCCGGTCATGGAATGACGGTCCCTGCTACTTCAGTTCGAACAGCGCCTGGCCGTATTGGACGGGTTTGGCATCGTCCACAAGGATTCGGGCGATGGTTCCGCGCGCCTCGGCTTTGATTTCGTTCATCACCTTCATGGCTTCGATGATGCAAACCACCGTATTCTCGTCGACCGTGTCACCCACATTGATGAACACTTTTTCTTTCGGTCCGGGCGAGCGGTAGAAAGTTCCCACCATTGGGGAATTGATGGTTGGTCCGCTGCTGGCTGCTTCAGGGGCTGCGGCTGCCGGAGCGGCTGCCACGGGGGCCGGAGCCACGGGAGCGGCTGCGATCGGTGCAGCCATCATTGGAGCGGCGGCCATGGCACCCTGGGTGACCGGCATTTTGGAAAGCAGATCTTTCGCCGCTTCGACATCGGTGCCGCGACGGAGTTTGATCTTGAACGAGCCGTGCTCGAGGTGGAAAAAAGAAAGGTCGTTCTTGCTCATGAGATCCACGATCTGGCGGATCTCTTTCAAGTCCAAACCTTGGTCTTCATGCTGGGAATGTTGTTCGTCCATGTAGTTGATGTTGAGGAGACAAACATGAAACGAGAATCGCCCGCTTGGCAAGAAGGAAAGTGTCCTCAGCCAACGTCGCGCTCGGGACGAGCCTTCTACTTTTTCTTCCACCGCATGGCCCGAAACGGATGGTTGTCGATCATGTTCGCCCGCACGCCCTCCAAATTTTCCCGGTAAAACTGCACGCCCACGTAATGATAAACCGGAATGATGGGCGGATCGGTGCTGACCAAAAGCTTCTCCGCCTCATTAAAAATGGCATGCCGACGTCCGATGTCCGCCTCGCGCATCGCCGCAGGAATCAACTCGTCATAACGCGAATTGGTCCAACCCGTGCGATTGTTGCCGTTGCCTGTGGTGAACATCTCAATGAAAGTGTTCGGATCATTGTAATCCCCCACCCAGCTGGAGCGGCACATGTCAAAAGACAGCTCGCGCATCGAAGCAAGCCAGATTTTTTGCTCCTGTTTGACCAGATTGACCGTGATGCCCAGATTCTCCCGCCACATGGCCTGCAGCTCGACGGCAATGTTCCGCTCAATGGTCTGCGGGAGATGCAGATACTCGATCCGCGGAAAACCTTTGCCGCCGGGAAAGCCCGCTTCAGCCAGCAATTCGCGGGCTCGCTTCGGATCGAAATCCAACCCAGTCGGGGGTTGATAATCTTTGCCCGCACCGGGGGGCACGAGGGAGAAAGCGGTGTTTTCACCCAACTGGGTGATCTTTTCGACGATGCGTTTTTTATCCACGCTTAGTGCAAGTGCCTGGCGCACCCGGGCATCCGTGAAAGGGGCTTTGGTCACGTTGAAGCGGATGAACCAGGTGCCGAGGAACGGTCCGGTGTGGAAATAAGGCTGCTCTTTCAACTTCGGGATGATCGATGGATGCAGCATCCCTTTGTCCATCAACAAGTCTGCCTGCTCCGTCATGAAATAGTTCAATGCGGTGTTCGCGTCTGAGATCGGCAGCACGTCCACCACTTCCATGCCGACGTTGGCCCGGTCCCAATAATCCGGGCTTCTGGTGAGACGAATGAAGTCATCAATGCGCCAGTCCTTGATGCGATAAGGCCCGTTGGTGACGATCGAGTCCGGCTTGATCCACCCACCGCCAAATTTTTCCACCGTCGGCACATGCACCGGGGCCAGCGTGAGAAAGGCGGTGAGGTCAATCCAATACGGAATCGGATTCTCCAGCGTCGTTTCCAAAGTCCGATCGTCCAGTGCTTTGACCCCGACCTGGGCGAAATCGGAGATCGTCCCTTCATGAAACGCCTTGGCATTAAGCAAAGGGTAAAGCTGTGACGCATAATCGGAAGCCGTCGCCGGGGTGAGCACCCGCTGCCACGAACGCACGAAATCATGAGCCGTCAGCGCCTCGCCATTGCTCCATTTCAATCCAGCCCGCAGGTGGAAGGTGTAACGTTTTTTGTCCTCGCTGACCTCCCAACGTTCTGCACAACCCGGTTCTGCTTTTCCATCGGCGGTTCCCCGACAAAGCCCCTCGAACAAGGCTTCACTCACCCGCATGCTGACCTGATCCGTGACCAGGGCGGGATCGAGCGTTTCGACCTCGGCGCTGTTCACGAACACGAGATCCGCACGCTCCCGCAGCTCGCCGCAGCAGGCAAGCATCAGGGCAGCGAGGCCGAGGCACAAAAAAGGGATGCGGTGTAAATCTCGCATCCCTTAAGATAATGTCGCGATAACGGCGTCGCGCGAATTTTTAATTCGCAGCGGGGGCAGGAGCCGGAGTCGGCGTGGGCTCAGCGGCAGGAGCAGGTGCTGGTTCCACAGGAGCTGGTGCCTCAGCCGCTGGAGCTGGAGTGGGTGCGGGAGTTGCAGCAGGTGCTGGCTCAGGCGCAGGTGTCGGAGCAGGAGCCGCAGGAGCAGGTGTTTCAGCAGCAGGCTGAGGAGCTGCGGCGGGCGCTGGGACCGGTGTTTCGGTTGGAGGAACAGGTGCGGTGGCAGCTGGGACAGCCTCAGGGGCAGGAGAAGCCTCGGTAGCCGGAATCGCCACTTCCGCAGGAGCGGTTGCGGCTGGTTTGATGTCGGATTCATCAACGAGAGGCTTCAAGTCCTGGTCGCCACTGCGATGAGCCATCAAAACGGCGACCGCAAAAGTGAGGATAAAAAGCATAATGCCCAGCCAGGTGGTGCCTTTTTGCAAAACGTTGGTCGTCTGGGCACCAAACATCTGATCGGTCATGCCGCCGCCGAAAGCTGCTCCAAGTCCTTCCTGGCGAGGACGTTGCATCAAAACGATAAGGATGAGGAGGGCGCAGACAATGCCTTCCAGCACCATGAGAAATCCGATTAAAATGTCCATAAGGGGTGGTGACTATGGCACAGATGTCTTCCCACACAAGGAAAAGATGCGTGCGCTTTCGGAGGCAACCGCCTGGCTGCTCCCTTTCAATCAAAAGCCAGTTTCATTTTGACCCAGCGATGATCTGAACCCAGTGCAGGGCCGACCTCGTAGGACATCACGTTCGCTTGGTCCGATACCAAAAAATGATCAAGAGGAATTCCCAGCACCGGAAGGATGGGGTTGAAAGGCAATCGGGGACCCCAGGTCGGCATGCATCCGAACCCTTGAGCCGCATGGCGCAAATTTGTCGTCTCCACAATTCTGCGAAAGGTCGGCGAAAACGGTGTGGTGTTGAAGTCTCCCGCCAGTATGGATACGTCGGCGGCCGGATCGGCCAACAATCCCTTCTGGTAGAGTGCCGCCTGCGCTTTTTGCTGCCATCTTTTGGTGCGATTGACCGGAGTGGGCGGATGAATGGCTCCAATCCGGATTCGCTTCCCGTTAATCAATAGGGTGGCCACCATCAATTCGTTGTCCCCCCAGGATTCTGACTTCGGTTTTCCTTCGGGCACCCTCGCTTTCCCAGCGGTTTCATTGGACGCCACCACATGCTCGAAATCCAGCAGGACAATTTCCGTTTTCTCCATGGGATGTTTGCTGAGCAACCAGTTGCCGTAGGGCGTCGCTGCCAGTTGGTGCGGATAGCGGTCCGCCAGCGGCTTCAATAGTTGCGCCCATTCATCGGTGACCTCCGTCAGGAAAAGCACGTCGAGATCCTCTTTTAAGAGCGCAGCCAACACTTTTTCAGGAGTCCGGTTCTTTCGGTAGACGTTAAAGACCATCATGGTGGCTGTCTGCGCGTCTGCACTCACCAACGGCTGCGAAACAGGGATGGAATATCGGGCCATCGGCCATGCGAATCCTGCCGCCAGACAGGATGCAAGGGCCGCGCGCTTCCAGCGTTTTTGGAAGGCAAAGTAGGCCCCCAGCATCGCCGCCGCCAAGGCTTCCTGAAGCACCAAATGGGTGAACTTTTCAAATTGGCCAACCCATTCCGCCCAGGGGGTTGCTAGCGCAGCAAGCGTCAGCAGTCCCAGGCCAACACAGGCAAGGAGATGCAGAACGCGGGGGAGGTGGCCGATCCATTGAGGCCGTTGCTTAAGGGGGTTTTTCACAGGTCTAACTCATGCAAGCATCAATAAGCAAGCCAGGGGCCCAGCCATTTTTCAGCGAATTCGACAGTGACGCCTTTGCGCGCAGCGTAATCTTCGACCTGGTCCTTGTTGAGTTTGCCGGTGGCGAAGTAGCGGGCTTCGGGATGACCAAAGTAAAGGCCGCTGACAGCGGAGCCGGGATGCATCGCCATGCTTTCGGTCAGGGTAACTCCGGTATGCTCGGTGGCGTCGAGGAGGCTGAAAAGAATGGGTTTCTCGGTGTGGTCAGGTTGTGATGGATAGCCGGGAGCAGGACGGATGCCGCGATAACGCTCTTTGATGAGGTCTTCGTTGGTGAGATCGTCCGGCTTTTCAAATCCCCAGTTGATGCGGGCCTGGAGATGCAGGTATTCGGCGGTGGCTTCGGCAAGTCGGTCGGCCACGGCTTTGATCATGATGCTGGTGTAGTCATCGTGAGCGGCTTTGTAGGTGTCGGCAAATTCATCGGCACCGTGAACCCCAACGCAGAATCCGCCAATGTAGTCGGTGCGACCGCTTTCTTTGGGGGCGATGTAGTCGGCGAGGGCGAAGTTCGGTTTGTCCTTTTTCACCATCTGCTGACGCAGAGTGTGATAGACGCATGCGATTTCTTTGCGGGATTCGTCGGTGTAGACTTCGATGTCGTCGCCAATGCTGTTGGCAGGATGGAAACCGTAGCAGGCCCGGATTTGAAACTGGCCCTCGGCGATGACGCGATCGAGGATGGCGTTGGCATCAGTGAAAAGTTTGGCGGCTTCGATGCCGACCTGCTCCTGGAATTCGGCAAGAGCGCTGCGGAAGATTTGTTCTTCGGGCATCCAGCGTCCGCGCAGTTCCCAGGTGTGGAAGAAAGGCGACCAATCGATGAATGGGCGCACGGTTTCGATGGGCAGCGGATCAAACGTGGTGATACCGAGTGTTTTTGGAACGGCGATTTCCTGGGTGGCCCAGTCGCAGTCGAATTTTTTGGTCTGCGCTTCGGCGAGGGGGATGAGTTTCGCGGCTTCGTTTTTGTTGGCGAAGTCGGAGCGAAGTTTCTCGTAGCGTTGGTTGTGGGAATCGACGAATCCGGCGCGTTGATCTTTACTGAGCAGCGCGGTCATCACCGGCACGGAACGTGAGGCGTCGACGACATGCACAACGGGCTCCTTGTATTTGGGCGCGATCTTGATGGCGGTGTGGGCAGCGCTGGTGGTGGCTCCACCAATCAGCAGTGGCAGACTGAATCCGGTGCGTTCCATCTCGGAGGCGACATGCACCATCTCGTCGAGTGACGGGGTGATGAGGCCGCTGAGGCCGATGATGTCGGCGTTTTCGTTTTTGGCGGCATCGAGGATTTTGTCGCAGGCGACCATCACCCCGAGGTCGATGACGCGGAATCCATTGCAGGCGAGGACGACGCCGACGATGTTTTTGCCGATGTCGTGCACATCACCTTTGACGGTGGCGAGGACGATGGTGGGTGCGCCTTTTTGCGCTGCTTCGGCCGGGAGGAGGTCTGAGACGGTCAGTCTTTTTTGCTGCTGTCCGTCTGGACTTCCGCTATCTGCTGTCGTTGCTGACCCGCTTCCTGGAGGGACTGCAATGTCAGATCTTGAACCAGGACGAACTTCTTCTGCCAGTATTCCGTCTTGGAGGAATCCGCTGCGAACTTCGTTTGTGTATCGAGGGTCTTCGGCATGGCGTTCAAATAGGTTACGTAAAAGAGTGTCGCCTTGGTTGGCCAGATCAGCAACTGAATTATGCAGGTGTGCTTCCAGCCAACCCGCATCCCGGATGACCGGGGTGGTGAAGATTGAGTTGTCCACCACCAAGAGACGAAAACGGATGAGGTGCTGATACTCCTTCACCAAAGTGAGCGTGCTGCGTGCGGATTGAAAGTGTCCTTTGGAGGAGCGCGACAGCGGGACGATGCGACCACCTGTCTCTTCCATGGCGCGGTGAACCATGTTCTCCACAGCTTGTGGCCACGGGCAATACACGAACCGGATTTCCACCCCATGGCCGTGGGTGAAAGCGGCTTCCACGTGGGCCTCGCTGCGAGCCAGGTTTTGCAGGGTGCCGTCCATGATCAGGCCGATTTCCTGATGATTGGCGAGTTTTTTCGTGGCAGTGGTTTTGCCGCTGCCCTGACCGCCGGCGTTGAAGACGATGAGGCTGTCGGCGGGGAGTTCGCGGAGCCTTTTGTGGTAGAGCCAGTCGATGAAGGCACCGGCGGGTTCGAGGGTGGCAATGCTCCATTTTTGGCGGGACTCGCGGGTGGCGGCGTATTCGGGGCTGAGTTCCTGGACGTTGTTGCGGTCGAGGACGTTGCCGAATTGGGCTTCGTAAGCTTTGGCGGTGAGTTCGAGATCGGCGGAGAGGTCGGCCGCGAACTGGATTTCGAGACGCCGTTCTTCGACATTGAGGCTAGGCTGGGGGGTATAAACAAATCCTTCGGTGAGGGTGATGGTGCCGCCGCTGGCGAGGGCTTCCACGGTTTTTTCTGCCGCCTCAACGAGCAGTTCGCGGGCGCGAGCTTTGGCGGCTTTTTCGGCCTCCATGAAGGGTTGCAAATAGGCGACAGATTTTTTCATCACGCGGGCGCTTTTGACGACCTGCGGGAGGAACATTTTCCCGGCACCGAAGAGGTCGCCGACGACACTCATGCCGTCCATGAGGGGTCCTTCGATGACCTTGAGCGGGATGGCGAGCTGGTCGAGGGCTTCCTGGGTGTCTTCGTCGATGAAGTCGGTGATGCCACGCAACAGGGCGTGTTCGAGGCGTTTGGCGACGGGGGCTTCGCGCCAGCTGAGGTCGGCCTCCTGTTTTTTGGCGCCGGTCTGGCCTTTGAATTGTTCGGCGTAGTCGACGAGGATTTCGGTGGCGTCGGGACGGCGGTTGAGGAGCACGTCTTCGACTTTTTCGAGGAGTTCCTTGGGGACTTCCTCGTAGAGTTCGAGCATGCCAGCGTTGACGATGCCCATGTCCATTCCGGCCTTGATGGCGTGATAGAGGAAGGCGGCGTGCATGGCTTCGCGCACCTTGTTGTTGCCACGGAAGCTGAAGGAAATATTGCTCACACCACCGCTGACTTTGGCGCCGGGAAGGTTTTCTTTGATCCAACGCGTGGCGTTGAAGAAGTCCATCGCGTAGTTGTTGTGCTCCTCCATGCCGGTGGCGACGGTGAGGATGTTGGGATCGAAGATGATGTCTTCGGGGTTGAAGCCGACTTCATCGACGAGGATGCGGTAGGCGCGTTCGCAGATGCGGATTTTGTCTTCGTAGGTGGCGGCCTGGCCTTGTTCGTCGAAGGCCATGACGACGGTGGCGGCCCCGTATTGTTTGACGGTGCGGGCGCGATCCTTGAAGGCTTCTTCGCCTTCCTTGAGGGAGATGGAGTTGACGATGCCTTTCCCTTGCAAGCATTTCAGGCCGGCTTCGATGACCTCCCATTTGGAGGAGTCGACCATGAAGGGAACTTTGGCGATCTCGGGTTCGGAGCCGATGATTTGCAGATAGCGCGTCATCATTTCGACGCCGTCGATGAGGCCTTCGTCCATGCAGATGTCGATGACGTTGGCGCCGTTTTCGACTTGTTGACGGGCGACGGAGACAGCTTCGTCGAGTTTGCCTTCCTTGATGAGTTTGGCGAATTTGGGGGAACCGGCGACGTTGGTGCGTTCGCCAATCATGAGATAGTTGGCGTTCTTTTCGAGGGTGAAGGCGTCGGAACCGCTCAAGCGCAGACGGGGTTCGATTTTGGGAATCGGGCGCGGTTCGATGCGTTCGACGGCTTTGGCGATGGCGGCGATGTGATCGGGGGTGTTGCCGCAGCAGCCACCGGCGATGTTCATGAGGTGGTTGGTGCCGAAGTCGGTCATGAACTCGCCCATGTGGTGGGGATCGAGATCGAAGCCGGTGGGCGACAGCGGGTTGGGCATGCCGGCGTTGGGATAGGCGGAGACGAAGGTGTCGGCTTTGGAGGCGAGTTCGGCAAGGAAGGGGCGCAGTTTGTCGGGTCCAAGCGAGCAGTTCAGGCCGACGGAGAGCGGGTTGACGTTGCGCACGGCGTTGAAGAAGGCTTCAACTTTTTGCGCGGAGATCATGGTTTCGCCACCGAGTCCGACGGCGGCGGAAATGCTGATGGGCAGTTCGATTTTGTCTTCGGCGAAGACCTGCTGGACGGCGACCAGGGCGGCTTTGGCGTTGAGGGCGTCGAAGATGGTTTCGACAAGAATGATGTCGGAACCGCCGGCAATGAGGGCGCGGGTTTGACGTTTGTAGTCCTCGACGACTTGATCAAAGGTGACGACGCGGAAACCGGCATCGTCGGCATCGGGCGAGACGGAGAGGGAGACAGTGAGGG